>CAZYJR010000003.1:0-49686 GCA_964647905.1 uncultured Desulfobacterales bacterium
CTTAATTATTAATTATTCAGGATGAATAATTAATAATTAAGACCCGACCCCGGGAGCGGAGTTGACTTCCACACCCCCCTCTGCTAGAGAATACGGCTTGATCTTATCCTGCGGAGGCTTGATGAATGGACTATAAGAGCACGCTCAACCTGCCCAAGACCGGTTTCCCCATGCGGGCGAACCTCGTCAAGAGGGAGCCCGAGATGATCGAGAAGTGGGAGCGGGAAGACCTCTACGAGACGATCCGGGCGGCCTCGGCCGGCCGCAAGCACTTCATGCTCCACGACGGCCCCCCTTATGCAAACGGCCACATACATATGGGCACCGCCTTCAACAAGATCTTGAAGGATATCATAGTCAAGTCGCGGCAGATGGCTGGATATGACGCCCCATACGTACCGGGTTGGGACTGCCACGGCCTCCCCATCGAGCATAAGGTGGACACAGAGCTCGGCCCCAAAAAGGCGGAGATGAGCCAGGTGGAGTTCCGAGGGTTTTGCAGGCGCTACGCGGAGAAATTCATCGACATACAGAGACAGGAATTCAAGCGCCTGGGGGTCATGGGTGAGTGGCGCAATCCTTATCTTACCATGAACTACGGCTACGAGTCCGTCATAGTAAGGGAATTCGGCCGCTTTGCCTTGAACGGGGGGCTGGTCAGGAGCAAGAAGCCCATATACTGGTGCGTCTCATGCGGCACGGCCCTGGCCGAGGCCGAGGTGGAGTACGCACCCCATACCTCCCCTTCAATCTTTGTCAAATTCCCTTTAGTATCGGACATATCCGACCTCTTCCCTTCGCTTGCAGGGAAAGACGTCTCGTTCGTGATCTGGACCACCACGCCCTGGACCATCCCCGCCAACCTGGCCATAGCCCTGCACCCGGACCTGGACTATGCGGCAGTGGAAACAGGAGACAACCAGGTCCTCATCATGGCCGAGGGCCTGACCCCGGTCTGCATGGAGATCTTCGGCGTCTCCTCCTACAGGATGATAGCCGGTATCCTGGCCTCCCGGCTCGAGCACCTGGAGGCCAGGCACCCCCTCTACGACAGGACCTCCAAGGTGGTGCTGGCCCCTTACGTGACCCTGGAGGCCGGCACCGGGTGCGTCCACACCGCACCCGGGCACGGCAGGGAGGACTATGAGACAGGGGTCAAGTACGGCCTGGACATATACTCCCCGCTGGATGACGCGGGCTGCTTCACCCAAGACGTGGGCTACTTCGCAGGGATGAACGTTTTCGAGGCCAACCCGGAGGTGAACCGAAGGCTCAGGGAAGCGGGCTGCCTCATCCATGAGGAGGAGATCACCCATGACTACCCCCACTGCTGGCGGTGCAAGAAGCCCGTGATCTTCCGCTCCACGGAACAGTGGTTCATCAGCATGTCCAGGAACGACCTGAGGCGCAAGGCCCTGGAGGCCATCCGCCGGGTCAGATGGATCCCGGCCTGGGGGCAGGAGCGGATTTACAGCATGATCGAGAACCGGCCCGACTGGTGCATCTCCAGGCAAAGGGCCTGGGGGGTGCCGCTAACCCTCTTTTACTGCTCGGACTGCGGAGAGGTGGTCGTCTCACAGGAGATAATCGATCACGTGGCAGGGTTGGTGGCCGAGCGCGGGGCGGACGTATGGTTCGCCGAGCCCGAGGACAAGCTGGTCCCTCCGGGGACCAAGTGCCCGGCCTGCGGGGGAGGCCGCTTCACCAAGGAGACCGACATCCTGGACGTCTGGTTCGACTCAGGGGTGAGCTACGCCGCGGTGCTGGAGGCCAGGGACTACCTGGAGAGCCCGGCCGATCTCTACCTCGAGGGCAGCGATCAGCACAGGGGCTGGTTTCACAGCTCCCTCCTCTGCTCGGTGGGGACGCGCGGGCATGCACCCTACCACGGGGTACTCACGCACGGCTTTGTGGTGGACGGTGCGGGAAAGGCCATGCACAAGTCGGCCGGGAACGTGGTATATCCCGAAGAGCTCATCAACAAGTACGGCGCCGAGATCATTCGCCTGTGGGTAGCGGCCGAGGACTACAGGGACAATATCAGGCTCTCCACCGAGATCCTGGAACGACTGACCGACGCCTATCGACGCATTCGCAACACCTGCCGCTACCTCCTGGGGAACCTCTATGACTTCGACCCGTCAACCGATCGGGTCCCCTACGGCCGGATGGAGGAGCTGGACAGGTGGGCCCTACACCGGCTCCAGGAGACATCCAAGCGCCTGCTCAAGGCGTATGACGACTACGAGTTTCACATCGTTTATCACGGGTTGCACAACTTCTGCGTACTGGACCTCTCCTCATTCTATCTGGACATCCTGAAGGACCGGCTTTACGTATCGCCCCCACGCTCCCTTCCACGGCGCTCGGCACAGACGGCGATGTACGAGACCCTGGAGACCCTGGTCCGTTTGATGGCCCCGATACTGTCCTTCACTTCGGACGAGATCTGGGCCCACATGCCCGAGGCCGACCGGCCGCCCAGCGTTCACGCGGAGATCTTCAAGCCCGTGAATGAAGAATACGTGGACCAGGACCTGGCGGCCCGCTGGGACACGGTGGTCCGGGTGCGGCGGGAGGTCACCCGGGCCCTGGAGATCGCCAGAAAGGAAAAGAGGATCGGCCACTCTCTGGAAGCCGCCGTGACCCTGGGCGTATCGGATGAACTCCAAGCCGAGCTCTCGCCTTTCTCCGATCAATTACGGAGCCTCCTTATCGTCAGCTCGGTGGACTTGGTCCCTGCGGGCACCCTGGAGCAGGGTCATGTCTCCGAGGAGGTGGAGGGGCTCAAGGTATATGTTGAGCCTACCACTGAGCCCAAGTGCGAGCGCTGCTGGATCCATGACCCCTCGGTGGGCGGCCACGAGCAGCACCCCTCCATATGCGGCCGCTGCGCCCGGGCCCTGGAGGAAATGGGACAAGAGGAGCGGAGTGAGTAGGAGAGCCGCAGCAGCCGTCCTGCCTGCCGGGGCGGTGGTGGTCTTGGATCAACTGACCAAGATGCTCCTGGTCCGCAACTTGGGGCTGCACGAGAGCGTTCGGATCATCCCGGGCCTGGTGGACCTGGTGCATGTGAGGAACAGGGGTATGGCGTTCGGGATACTCAACCGGCCCGGCGGAGACTGGGGGGTCTATGTCCTGAGCGCCGCCACCATCGCAGCCGTGATATTTCTCCTCTGGTGGCTCCGCCGCACGGTGGCCGAGAGGCCTGAGGCGGTCCCCGGGCTCTCCCTGATCATAGGCGGGGCCGTGGGCAACCTGATCGACCGCTTGAGGCTCGGGGAGGTGGTGGACTTCGTGGATGTCCATGTGGGCGGTTTTCATTGGCCCGCGTTCAATGTGGCTGACAGCGCCATCACCCTGGGCTGCATCTGGCTGGTGGTGATGCTCCTCAAGACCGGCCCCCGGGCCGAGAGCGAATGACCACCGGGAAAAGACCGACCGAGGTGAACCCTTGTTCCCAGATCTATTCAGCATAGGCCCCCTCACCATCCATACCTACGGTCTGTTTGTGGCCCTTGGCTTCGCCTCCGCGCTTTGGGTCAGTGTATGGGCGGGGGAAAAGGAAGGCTTCACCTCCCAGCAGATCCTGGACCTGGGCTTCCTGATCCTGGTCTGGGCCATAATAGGCTCGAGGCTCCTATACGTGCTCATGAACCCCGGGCACTACCTGGAGAATCCGCTGGACATAGTCAGGATATGGAGCGGAGGCCTGGTGTTTTCCGGTGGCCTGGCGGCCGTTGTGATCGTCATGGCCTTTCACCTTAGGCGCCGAGGGATCTCGGTCCTGAAGGTCGGCGACGTGCTGGCCCCCGGCATCGCCCTGGGCCAGGCCGTGGGCCGGATAGGCTGCTTCATGGCCGGGTGCTGCTACGGGAGGCCGGCTGACGTGCCGTGGGCCGTGGTCTTCACCGATCCCGGGTCCCTTGCACCGCTCCACATCCCGATTCACCCAACCCAGTTATACGCCTCGGCCGCCGGCTTTGCGGTATTCGGTATAGTACTGGCCATCCGCTCGAGGAAGCGCTTCGAGGGCCAGGTCTTCCTCTGGTACCTGATACTCCACAGCACGGCGCGCCTGGCCGTGGAGAGGTTCCGCGGGGACGACCGCGGCCTGATACCGGGGACCGAGATGTCGGTTACCCAGCTCGTGACCCTGGTGGTGCTGGTGGGGGCGGTCACCGCCCTCCATTACTTCAAGCCCAAAGATCGCCGCCGTTGAGCCTCACGCCGAGGCGTCCCGGCCGGCCAGGTCCTTCAGCCTCTCCTGATTGCGGGCCAGACGCTTCCGATCCTTCCTGAGGTTTTCCTTATTGGGCTTGTCTTTCCACTTGCGCCTCGCCTCTGTCTTCTTGGTCTTGGATGCCATTTGAGCTCTCCTCTCATCAACCTGTATCTTATCGGGCCTCTCGGGCCTTTGATTCAACCTGCCGCCGCCACGAATAAAGGGCGATTCCCGCGGCCATGGCTGCGTTCAGGGACTCCACGCCCGGCTCCATGGGTATGCCGACCCTTACCCATCCCGACCGGTCCTCAGGGAGCCCCGGGCCCTCCATGCCCGCGACCAGGCCGAACCGGGGCGGGAACCGGTAACCCGCCAGTACCTTGCCGCCTTGGGACAGCGCGACCATGGGAAAGTCCTCCGCCGGCCCCTGCAGCCGGTCCAAGGCAGGTCCCCGCTCCATGGCCACTCTGAAAAGAGCGCTTCCTGCGGCCCGGGCTGAACGGGGATGGAAGGGGTGTGCCGCCTCCTCCAGGAGGACCACGAGCGGTACCCCGAAGGCCGCCGCCGCCCTGATCACCGCCCCCACATTGTAGGGGTCCTGGAACGGCACGAACAGGGTGCATCCCGAAGGGGAGCCCTCAGCCGCCCATGGCCCCATGCCCGGGACCCGCACCACCAGCAGGGGCGATCCTGTCCCGTGTATGTCCAGCTCCCTGAAAAGCCTGGAGGCGAGCCGATAGGCGCGAGTCCCGGCCGGGACAGGGATGCCCGAGGCCTGGTCCGCCTCGCTCACAAGGACCGCCTCGCAGAATCCGGGAAAGTCCCGCGCCATTTCGGCCGCATGCCTGCGGCCTGATATCAGGGCCCGGCCCTGCTTCCTGATGCCGGAAGCCTTGAGCAGCTGGGAGAGGGCCTTGAAACGGGCATTGCCCGGGCTGCGGATCTCCCTCACCTTGCCTGCGGTATCCATGGGATCACCACCGCGCCTCTCCCGGGGACCGGGAGTTTTTCCACCGGCGGCTCAGGAGACCGCACCCCTCTTTGCGGCCTCATCCTTGGATCGCTCCTTGAGCCTCTTTTTCCTGCGGCGGCGCCTGCGCTCGATCTCCCGCCTGCGCTCTATCTTCTTGTGTCTCGACATGGCGTGTGATACCCCCCTTGTGTCGATCTTGTCCCATCCGGACCGGGATTGCCTGGTGACAAAAAAGCCCTCGCCGCTTCACGGGGAGGGTCGGCGTTGACATCAGCCCGGCAATTCTATAGACGAAAAGCGATCCTTTAGTCAATCACAAAAGGGCCTAATGGCCGAAAGCAGAGACTGCATTGAGGGGACAAGGGCCGGCACCGGCCTCTGAGATAACCCGGCGCATCCAAGCGCTCCGTGAGCGCATGATCCTGGCCCGGCTGGAAGGGATGCTGATCACCCATAGGATCGATCTTCTATATTTCGCCGGGACCGCACAGAACGCCTACCTGTACGTCCATTGCCACGAACCTCCCCTACTCCTGGTCCGAAGGCACCTGCCCAGGGCGGTGAGGGATTCGGCGATCGAACGGATAGAAGGGATATCATCGGTTAAGGAGATCCCCTCCCGGATCGCTCGGGCCTGCGGCGCCCTGCCCCGCGCCCTCGGCTTGGCCTGGGACGCAGTCCCCGCCCGTGAATTCCGGTTTCTAAGAGAGCTCCTCCCGGCAGCTCTTCACGCGGACGGATCCCGCCTGATCCACGGGATCAGGGCGGTCAAGTCCGATTGGGAAACCCGCCGGATGGAAAGAGCCGCCTCACTGGGCTCAATGATGCTGGACCATCTCGGAGCGCAAATCAGCCCGGGCATGCCGGCCGCTCAGATCGAAGGCTTGGCCGAGGCCTTTGCCCGGAGCCGGGGGCACGGCGGGGGCATTAGGGTCAGGCAATCCTGCCACGACCCTCACTCCGTCCGGATCGGGACGGGCGGCTCGAGGCGCGAGGCCGTCCCGGCAAGCGACAAATGCTTCCCCCTCGTTTTCAGAGCCGTTGTGGGCGGGTATCACGCGGAGGAGGGGAGGCCCCACTGTCGCCCGCGGATGGATGATAGACAAAGGGAGCTCTCCGCCCGCCTGGAGGCGGTGGAGGAAAGGGTCTGCAGCCGGGCCCTGCCGGGCGTCACACTCAGGGATCTGGCACTGAGAGCGTACGAGGAGCTTTGCTCGAGCCGGGGGGGGGTCCAGCCCGAGACCCCGGTCTTCAACTGCAGGGGGATAGGCCTGGAACTATGGGAGCCCCCTTTCGCGGCGCTCCAGCCCCGGGCGGTACTGGAGCAAGGGATGTGTCTGGTGCTGGAAATCGGCCTCCTTGACCAAGACGGGGAGCCCGTGACGAGATCCGGCACCTTCACGGCTGCCGCCTCGGGGCTGCTGCCCCTCTCCCGGGGCCCGCTCATACCAGGAGGTATCTCCTCCTGACCTCTTCATTCTCCTTGAGGTCCTCGATGCTGCCTGAGTAGCGGATGGCCCCGTTGTCGATCACATATGCGCGGGCACTGAGAGCCATTGCCACCCTCTGATTCTGCTCCGCCAGGAGGACCGTCTGGCCTTGATCGCGCAAGGACCCGATCTGCTGCTCCAGGAGGCGGACTATCATGGGGGCCAGCCCCTCGGTGGGCTCGTCCAGGATAAGAAACTCCGGGTTGGTGATCAGGGCCCTTGCGATGGTGAGCATCTGCTGCTCGCCCCCGCTCAGGAATCCGGCCTTGCGCCGGTCGATGCGGCCCAATGCGGGAAAAAACTCGTACACCTTGTCCTTGGTCCAGTAGGCGGCCCCGTCCCGCCCCGGCCTCTCCGAGATCTCCAGGTTCTCTCCCACTGTGAGGTCGGCAAAGACCCGCCGGTCGTCAGGGACATAACCGATACCCATGCGCGCCACCTGGTAGGGATTTCTGCCTGAAATCTCCCGGTCCCTGAACCTTATGGACCCTCTTCGCGGCGGGACAAGGCCTATTATGCTCTTCATGGTGGTGCTCTTGCCCGCCCCGTTTCTGCCCAGCAGGCAGACTATCTCGCCCGCCTTTACCTCCAGGGAGACACCGAACAGGATGTGGCTCAGCCCGTAATAGGTATGAATGTCTTCCACTTGGAGCATGCCTAGGATACCCCCAGATAGGCGGCCTGTACCTCCTCGTTTTTCCGAACCGCTTCGGGATCGGCCTGAACGATCGAACGGCCGTGCTGCATCACCATGATGTTGTGGGCGATGGAAAAGACCAGCTCCATGTCGTGCTCGCAGAACAGGATGGTAAGCCCCAGCTCCGAGGTGAGCCTGTTTATCAATTCGATGGTGACCGAGGTCTCCTCGGGAGACATGCCGGCGGTGGGCTCGTCCAGGATGAGCAGCTCCGGCCGGTTGCCCAGGGCGATGGCTATCTCCAGGACCTTTTGATCGCCGTGGGAGAGCGAGCCGCTGACCGCGCCGGCCTTGTCCTGCAACCCCACGCTCTCCAGGATCTCCCATGTCTCCTCCACCCCGTGTCTGGAGGCGGGCGAGAAGAGGCCGCGGGATTTTCCTTGCCTGGAGAGCACGGCCACCTGCACGTTGTCGAACACACTCATCCTGGTGAAGATGTTTACCACCTGAAAGGACAGGCTTATCCCCTTCCTGCAGACCTCGTAGGGCGGAAGACCCCCTATCTCTTCGTCCAGGAACAGGATGCGCCCGTTGTCAGGCCGGAGTTGACCGGTGATCAGCTTGAAAAGAGTCGTCTTCCCGGCCCCGTTGGGGCCTATCACGGCGACTATCTCACCGCGGTTGACCACCAGATCCGCCCTGTCCACTGCGACAAAGCCTTCAAAGGACTTGGTCACGGACTCCACTCGCAGCATCCGCTACTCCCCCGCCCCTGAAGGCCCTTCCCGTCTCTTGCCGAAGACCTTGTCCACCACGAATCCCATGACTCCCTCGGGCAGGAAAAAGATGAGCAGGATCAGGATAACGCCGAGTATGAGGGTCCAGTACTCCGTGTAAGTGCCCACAAAGGTCCTCAAGGCGACGATGATGGCGGCCCCCAGCATGGGGCCGGCGAATGTGAACCACCCCCCGAGCAGGCACATAATGAAGACCTCCAGGGAGAGCACCCAGAACAGGAGGTCCGGGAATACGGAACCCTCCACCACCACGAAGAGCACCCCGGCGATGCCTGCGAAAAACGTGGCCAATACGATCCCCAAGAGCTGGTGCCGCCTGACGTTTATACCCACGGCCTCGCACCGCTCGGGATTGTCCCTTATGGCCTGCAGGGTCTTGCCGAAGGGAGAGCGGTAGATCATGAACATGACCGCCACGCACACCCCGAGCATGATCAGTATGAAATAGTAGCTCCTGCTGATCGACCCTATGGCCGCCGGGACCGGGATGCCGTGAATGCCGTCGTCTCCCCCGGTCAGGCTGTACCACCTGAAGGCTATGGCCCACAGGAGAGAGCCAAGGGATATCTGGAGCATCCCGAAGTAGAGTTTGTTGAGCCGCACGCAGAACCACCCTATGAGGAGGCCTGCTGCTGCGGCGGCCAGGGGGGCGGCTGCAAAACCCACCCATACCGGGAGTGAAGTCTTGGTAAGGATAAGGGCGAAGGTATAGGCCCCCACCCCGTAGAAGGCGGCATGGTGGAACTGATACAGCCCCCCGTGCCCCACCACCATGTTGAGGCTCATGGCCAGGAGGGCCGTTACGAAAATTACGCCTATTATATAGACATAGAACCTGGGGAGCACGGAAGGGGCCAGGATCAGGGCGATAAAGACGACCGCATAAGGCCACAAAGACTTTCGGTTGAACAATCCTACAGGCAGCAAATCCCGCATTCCTCTTTCGGGTCTTGTTCTACCACACGGACTTGAGCATGCCCGTGGGCTTCCAGATAAGGACTATCACCACCGCCAGATAAGGAAAGACAATGGCGAATTGCGGCCAAAAGAGCACCCCCAGGGACTGGGTGACGCCGAATATCAGTGATCCCAGCAGTGCCCCCCACATATTGCCCAGCCCCCCGATGGTCACGATGAGGAAGGCCTCTATAATGATGTCGTGGTCCATGCCCAGGGTGATGCTGATGGTGGGCGCCACCAAGGCCCCGCCCAGCCCGGCCAGGAAACATCCCAAAACGAAGGCGAAGGCGAATACCCAGCTCACATTGATCCCTATGGCGTCCACCATGTCCCGGTCAACAGCGGCCGCACGGGCGATCTTGCCGATCTTGGTCCGGTTGGTGAAGAGCCAGAGAGCAACAGCTACCACCGGGCCCACCAGCAGCAGGAACAGGTTGTAGCGCGGAAAGGACGAGCCCATGATTTCGACCGAGCCCTCGAGCAGAGGCGGCGCATTAATTGAGCGGTACTCTGCCCCCCATACCATCTTCACCAGGTCGCCCAGAATCAGCATCAAGGCGAAAGTGAAGAGGAGCAGCATCAGGTGCTCCCTCTGGTATAGGTGACAGAACAGGGCCCGCTCCGCGGCAAGGCCCACAAGGGCCACAATGAACGGGGAAATCACCAGTGCAAGCCAGAAACCGGTGGGACTGGCACCGAGGAACTGGGCCAGGCTGAAGGCGCAGAACGCGCCGATCATGTAAAGGGACCCGTGCGCCACATTGGGCACCCTGAGCACCCCCAGGATGAAACTCAGGCCCGAGGACACGATAAACAGGATCATGGCCCTGCTGAGCCCCACCAGGAGGTGGACGCCCAATGCCGAGGAGGTTACCGTCTGTCCGATGTCCATTGGTTCTCCGGGTCTCAAAGTGGCCGCCCGCCGGGGCCTCTCGGGGCCCCGGCGGGCCTTTAAAGACGAGTTACTCGGCGGCGCGAGCCTTCTGGATATCCTCGCACGAGGGCAGGACCTCGCTCCCTGTGAGAGTCTGGATGTCCGTGCTGATGGCGCAGTCGTACTCCTGGCTGATCTTGGTCACCCCGAGGTACATGGGGAGAGCGGCCTGGTGATCGCAGCCACGCATCTCTATCCCGCCCACCGGGGTCTGTATCTTCAGGCCCTCCATGGCGTCCACGAACTTCTCGGTATCAGTGCTCCCGGCCTTGCGATAGGCTTCGGCAATGAACTTGGCCGTGATGTATCCGTGAAACGCCGGGAATCCCGGGGGGTCCCCGTACTTCGCCTTGAAGGCCTCCACGAATTCCCTGTGCTCCGGGGTGTCCGGGTAGTAGAAGTGGTAGTCCATGGTGCCCATGACCCCTTCGGGCGCCTCGGTGCCCAGCGGCTTCAACACCGCATGGTCGGTCCCGGTGTGAACCCATATGGGGACCTTCTGGGCCATGCCCGTGGCCTTGATTGCCTTCATCAGGTTGGTCATGCTGCGCCCGCCCGTGCAGAAGATAACCGCGTCAGGTTTGGCGGACATGATGGAGGTGATATAAGGGGCGAGGTCGGGCTCACCCGGTTTCCACCAGGACTTCCCTATCAGCTCCACCTCGGGCTTGCTCTCCTTGAGGTTTCGCCAGGCCGCATCAGCCAGGGCATGACCGTACTCATAGTCGTCGCCGGCTATCCAGTACTTGGTGTAAGGCTCCCTGGAGAGGGCCACGCCTCCTGCCTTACCGGCCATGGCTGTGTTCTCGCTTGTCTGGAAGACATATCTGTGGCCTTTTTCCCCGGTGATCCGCTCGCTCTTGGCGATCCACACGAAAAAGGGAATGCGCTCCGGCTTGGAGACCGAGGTGGAAACGGCCATAGCCGCTCCGGAGTTGATGGTCCCGACCAGCAGGTCCACCCCTTCCCTCATGACCAGCTCCTTGGCCATGTTGAGGGCTATATCCACCTTGAATTTGGTATCCCGGTTGGTCCACGTGATCTTTCCTCCCAGGACGCCCTCCTGGTTTATCTCCTCCAGAGCCATCTTGAATCCGTTCAGGGCGTCGTTTGCATAGACCGCCGGCGGACCGCTGTAGCAGTCTATGATTCCGACCTTGATGTCCTTGGCAGCTGCGTCCTTGACCGGCGTTACCAGACAGAACAAGGCCACGACCACTGCCGGGATAACCAGCCCCCGCCTGAAAAGACCGCGTACTCTTGTCGTGCATCTTTGCTTGCTCATGCTGAGACCTCCCTTAACAAAAAGGTGACGTTTGTTCAGTGCAGTCATGGACCCGGAACCTGCCCGGGCCATGATACAAGCGGTGTGATCAAGGATATGTCCACTCGAGACCGTCCGCGCCTCCGTAGTAGAAGGCGGGCAATAATGAACATAGGGAGTATAGGGCAACGACCCGGGTGTGTCAATCGGCTATATCCTTAACCAGGCGATCCAACGTGCTTGAAGCGGGCGACCGAAACAATGTATGCTGGTGTAATGGATGTCACAGTATTCATCCCTTGCCTGGTGGACCAGTTCCGCCCCTCTGTAGCCTTTGCCGCAGTCAAACTCCTGGAAGGCCTGGGCTTCCGGGCATTGCCCGCCATGGGCGCGGCCTGTTGCGGTCAGCCCTGGTTCAAGGCCGGCTACTGGGAAGAGAGCCGCCGCTTGGCCAAAAGGAACATAGTCGCGCTGCGGCGCTCCCCGGCTGTGGTCGTCCCTTCCGGGTCCTGCACCCTGATGATCAGGAAGCATTACCAGGAGCTCTTCCGCGAGGAGCCACAGTGGCTGGCCGGGGCGGCGGAGCTGGGATCCCGGGTTTATGAGTTGTCCGAGTTCCTGGTGAATATGGCCGGGCCGCAGGACCTGAGTGCTTACTTTCCGGCACGGGCGGCGTTCCACGACTCCTGCCAGACGCTGAGGGGACTTGGAATCCGCAAGGAGCCCAGAAGCCTCCTCCGACAAGTGCGGGGTCTGGTCCTGGTGGAGATGGAAAGGCCGGATAAGTGCTGCGGTTTCGGAGGAGTCTTCAGCGCGGTCTTCCCCGCAGTCTCCCGGCGTATGGGGTCTGACAAGCTGGCAGCGGCCCGGGCGGCCGGGGCCGAGGTGGTGACGAGCTGCGAGATAAGCTGCCTTCTCCATATGGAGAGGCGGGCCCTGGAGCAGGACGCGCCCGTTCGCACCCTCCACCTGGCCGAGATCCTCGCAGCGGGAAACTCATAATCAGCCGCGGATGAGCGAGGCCGAGGAGCGACCCATGGAGCAGAGATGCGCCGGAATAGTGGATATAGGGACCAAGGCCCTGGACGACCTCCACCTGCAGGAGGCCCTGGAGGCGATCGATCGCCGCCTGCGGTTGATGCGGGATCAGGCCTTCCGTGATCTCGAGGATGCGGAAGGGCTGAGGGAACGCGCCCGCCTGATAAGGGCGAAGGCGCTGGCCCGGCTGGACGAGCATTTGCTGCGCCTGGAAGAGAACATCACCCGCTCGGGAGGGACCGTCCACTGGGCCGAGACCGACTCCAGGGCCAGGGAGGTGGTCGAGGACCTGGCCGTATCCAGGGGCGTCAAGACCGTGGTCAAGGGAAAGTCCATGGTGACCGAGGAGATAGGCCTAAACGACGGCCTGGCCGCCCGGGGCGTGGAAGTCTTGGAGACCGACCTGGGGGAGTATATAATTCAGTTGGCGGGAGAGCCCCCTTCCCACTTGGTGGGGCCCGCCATACACAAGACCCGGGCCCGGATAGCCGAGCTCTTCCGCGACCGGCTGGGGGCGCCCCTCATGGACCGGCCCGAAGACCTCACCATGTTCGCCCGCACCTTGCTGAGGGAGCGCTTCCTTTCAGCGGATATGGGCATCACCGGAGGAAACTTCGCCGTGGCCGAGGACGGCACCCTCGTTCTCCTGGAAAACGAGGGGAATATCCGTCTGAGCACCACCCTCCCCCGGATCCACGTGGCGGTAATGGGAATCGAAAAGGTCGTCCCTGCGCTGAACGATCTGGATGTGCTCCTCCAGCTCCTCCCCCGCAGTGCGAGCGGCCAGAAGCTCTCCTCTTATGTCTCCTTCCTCACGGGGCCCGGGCTGGAGCACGAGCCTGACGGACCCGACGAGTTCCACCTGGTCCTGGTGGACAACGGCCGCACGGGGATCCTGGCCGACCCGGAGCTCCGCGAGACCCTGCACTGCGTCCGCTGCGGGGCCTGTTTGAACTCCTGCCCTGTCTATCTCAAGATCGGAGGGCATGCCTACGGCTGGGTGTACTCGGGACCAATAGGCGCGATTCTCACCCCTCAGCTCCTCTCGGACCCGCGGCCCGCATCGCTCCTCCCCTTTGCCAGCACCTTGTGCGGGGCCTGCGCCGAGGTCTGTCCGGTAAAGACCGACATACCCCGCATCTTGAACGTCTTGAGGAGGCGTTTCGCCCAAGACCCGACCTGGGGGCCCGCACCCTTGACCCGGCGGGGGGCGGCCCGTGCGGCTGCGGCGATCATGGGAAACTCCGCGCTGTACAGCGCGGCCACTAGCGCCTGGAGGCTCATCCCGGCGGTGTCCTCCAGGGGCGTGGGGCCGTTTCCGCCTGCGGCGAGGAGGACCTTCCGCTCGCAATGGAGGGGCGGGCGGCACGGGCGCAAGGAGTAGAGACATGACCGACTGTGAGGCCATCCTCCGGAGAATCCGATCCGCCGGGGCCTCGACTTGCCCGGAGTCCGATCCCGGCCCTGGAAAAGCGCCCTTGGAGGACCGAGGCGAAGACCGCGCGGAGCTGTTCACCCGGGAGTGCATTCAGCTCGGCGCGGGTGTGCACCAAGCCCGTGATGCGGAGGCAGCCCGGCGGGTCTTGGGCTCCCTGCTAGAACAAGAAGGCGCGGACTCTGTCATAGCCTGGGAACACGAGCTTCTCCGCGAGCTGGGGCTCCGGGGCTTCCTGGCCGACAAGGGCATAGCGGATTTGACTCCCAGCGCCCTTGAGGGCCCGGACCGAGTCCCCCGCGATGAGCTCAAGGCCCGCGCCGCCCGGGCACAAGCCGGCATCACGGCGGCTGATTGGGCCTTGGCCGATACAGGCACCCTGGTGCTCATGTCACTCCCCGGTCAGTACCGCTCTGTATCACTGCTGCCGCCGGTCCACGTCGCCGTGGTGGACTCATCCCGGATCATCCCCTCTCCGGCCCGCCTCCTGAGAGAGCTCTCGGCGTGGAAAGGAGGCCCCGGCGAGCGCCGGCCCGCCGTCACCCTGGTCACCGGCACCAGCAAGACCGCGGACATCGAGCTCAACCTGGTCCGAGGGGTCCACGGCCCGGGCACCCTCCACATAATACTGCTCCTGAGAGACCATACCTAGTTTCCCTCCAGAAATGGCCCTTTCTCCCAATCTCGGCGTTGATCTGCGGGGTTGATCGTGCGATGAAACCATACTGGTATCAACATAAGCTATACATCCTATCAATCGATTCAATAACAATGTGTCAGCGTGGCCCGACCCTATTCCCATTCGATGGTGCTGGGGGGTTTGGAAGAGATGTCGTAGACTACGCGGTTGACCCCGCGGACGCTGTTGATGATGCGGTTGGAGATGCGGGCGAGGACCTCGTACGGGATGCGGGTCCAGTCAGCGGTCATGGCGTCCATGCTGTCCACGGACCGGACCGCGATTACGTGCTCGTAGGTGCGCTCGTCCCCCATGACGCCCACGGTCTGGATGGGGAGCAGGACCGCAAAGGACTGCCAGACCTTTTCGTAGAGTCCGGCCTTGCGGATTTCCTCCCGGACTATGCGGTCGGCGTGGCGGAGGATCTCCAGCCGCTCAGGGGTGACCTCGCCCAGCACCCTGACCGCCAGGCCGGGCCCTGGGAAGGGGTGCCTCATGACCATCTCCCTGGGGATCCCGAGCTCCACCCCCACCTGCCGCACCTCGTCCTTGAAGAGCTCCCTCAGGGGCTCTATCAGCTCGAGATTCATGATATCCGGGAGCCCGCCCACGTTGTGGTGGGTCTTGATGGTGGCAGACGGCCCCTTGAACGAGACGCTCTCTATCACGTCCGGGTAGAGCGTCCCTTGGGCCAGGTACTTGACATCGCCGAGCTCCCGGGCCTTGGCCTCGAATACCTCTATGAACTCGCGGCCTATGATCCTCCGCTTCTCCTCGGGGTCGGTCACCCCCCGGAGCCGCCCCAGGAAGCGCTCGGATGCGTCCACGTAGTGAAAGTCGGTGTGGTAGTGCTCCTGGAAAAGCTCGGAGACCTCCAGGCCCTCACCGCTCCTCAGGAGCCCGTTGTCGACGAATATGCACGAGAGATTCCCGCCGATGGCCTGGTGTAGGAGGACCGCTGTGACCGTGGAGTCCACGCCTCCTGAAAGACCGCAGATCACCCTCCCCTCCCCCACCCGGTCCCTTACCGCCCGGACGGTGTTCCGGACGAACGAGGCCATGGTCCAGGAGGGCTCGCACTTGCACACCCGGAAGAGGAAGTTTTTCAGGATGCGGGTCCCGTTGGGGGTGTGGGCCACCTCGGGGTGAAACTGGACCCCGAAAAACCCCTTGTCCCTGCGGGCCATGGCCGCCACAGGGCTGTTGCCGCTGCTGGCTATCGCCACGAATCCCTCGGGCATCACCTCTATGCGGTCCCCGTGGCTCATCCAGACCATCTCGGTCCCTCCACGCTCAAACCCGTGGAAGAGGTCCGAGTCGTCCTCCACCGTGATCGAGGCGCTCCCGTACTCCCGGTCCACGGCGCCCCCCACCCTGCCCCCGAGCACGTATGTCAGGTACTGCATACCATAGCAGATGCCCAGGACCGGGACTCCCAGCTCCAGGATGCCTTGATCCGCGACCGGGGCGCCCGGGTCGTAGATGCTGGCCGGGCCGCCCGAGAGGATGATCCCGTCAGGGGCGAAGTCCCTGACCTCCCGGATGGGCATGCTGAACGGGTGGATCTCGCAATAGACCTGGGCCTCGCGCACCCGGCGCGCGATCAACTGGGTGTACTGGGACCCGAAGTCCAGGATCAGTATTCTATGTTCGTATAGGTCGCTCGACATGATATTTCAGGATTCCTTTCAGATGCGCCGCTCACTCTATTCGGTAGTTGGGGGCCTCCTTGACTATAATCACGTCATGGACATGGCCTTCCTTCAGGCCGGCCAGCGTGACCCTCACGAAGCGGGGCTTCTCCCTCAGCTCGGCCAGGTCGCGGCAGCCCAGGTAGCCCATCCCGGCTCTCAGGCCGCCCACCAACTGGTAGATGGTATCCGTGAGAGACCCTCTGTAGGGCACCCGGCCCACTATGCCCTCGGGCACCAGCTTCTTTTCCGTTTCCACGTCGCCCTGGAAGTATCGGTCCCTGCTTCCTTCCTTCATGGCCTCGATCGAGCCCATCCCCCGGTAGACCTTGTAAGTGCGGCCCTGGTAAAGGATGGTCTCGCCCGGGCTCTCCTCGGTGCCGGCGAATAGGCTCCCGATCATCACCGAGTCCGCCCCGGCCGCGACCGCCTTGGTGATCTCCCCGGAGAACTTGATCCCGCCGTCCGCTATGATGGGGATGTCATGCTTGCGGGCCTCCTCTGAACATTCCATGACCGCGCTCAACTGTGGCACACCCACCCCCGCCACCACCCTGGTGGTGCAGATGGAGCCCGGTCCCACTCCCACCTTGACCGCGTCCGCCCCAGCCCGAATCAGGGCCTTGGTGCCCTCCGCCGTTGCCACGTTGCCGGCCACGAGCTCCAGCGCGGGGTAGCGCTCCTTGAGCTCCCTCACGGTGCGGAGCACGCCCCCGGAGTGGCCGTGGGCCGTATCCACCACGATCACGTCCACGTTGGCCGCCACCAGCCTCTCCACGCGCTCGAAGGCCTCGGGCTCCACGCCCACGGCCGCCCCCACCCGGAGTCTCCCCAGGGAATCCTTGCAGGAGTCCGGGTACTTGCGGATCTTCTCTATGTCCTTGATGGTGATTAGACCGACCAGCTTGCCCTCCTCGTCCACCACCAGGAGCTTCTCGATCCTGCGCTCGTGGAGTATGGCCTTTGACTCCTCCAGGGTGATCCCCACCGGCGCTGTAGCCAGGTTGTCCTTGGTCATCACCGATTCCACAGTGTGGTCCAGGTTGGTCTCGAACCTCAGGTCGCGGTTGGTGATTATGCCGAGAAGATTCCCCTCTTTCACCACGGGCACGCCCGAGATGCGGTACTTGCTCATTATGTCCAGGACCTCGGATATCTTGCGCTCAGGCTCTATGGTAATGGGGTCCACGATCATCCCGCTCTCGGACTTCTTTACCTTTTCCACCTCCAGGGCCTGGCGCTCCATGCTCATGTTCTTGTGGATGAAGCCCAGGCCGCCCTGCCTGGCAATGGTGATGGCCGTATCAGACTCGGTGACCGTGTCCATGGCAGCGCTCACTACGGGGATGTTGAGCATCACATTGCGGGTGAGCCTGGTCTTTACATCCGTCTCTCCCGGGAGCACCTCGGAGTAGTCCGGTACCAGCACGAGGTCGTCAAAGGTAAAGCCCTCTCTTATCATGTCTCCCTTTCTCATCTCATTCTCTCTCCGTCATCCCGGGTCGGGGCCCTCGAAGGCCCTCCCCTCCGGTTCCAATATCATCCAACAACAGCCCCTCCAGTATGTCCGAGAGGCAGACCCTCATGCTGCGGGTCCCGAAGTATTGCAATATCCCAAGGACCGCAAGGGTCCCGGCGGAAATCACCCGCGCCCTCCCCGGATCCAGGCCTTCAAGCCCGGCCCTCTCCTCTTCCGGGAGGGCTATGACTCTCCTGTATACCTCTTCCAGGGCCTCTTTTTCCAGCACCAATCCGTTCATTGCATCAGGGCTCACCGCACCCGGATCCACCTCGTACACCATGGCCGCCAGGGTGGTGACCGTCCCCCCGCTCCCGATGATCTCAGGCCCGGGATGGAACTCCTCTTTCCCGGGCAGGCCGGATGCCAGGATGGACTCCACGTATCGCCCCGCAGCCCCCAATGCCTCCTCCGACGGCGGGTCCCCCGGCAGGAACCGCTCGGTCAGCACCGCCGCGCCGATCGCCAGCGAGCGGGCGACGAGCTCCCCTCCCCGCTCCCACGTGAGCTCGGTGCTCCCGCCGCCGAGGTCAAAGAGAACATACGAGCCCGAGGGCCGGCCCAGGGCCGAGATGATTCCCTTTGCGGTGTATTCGGCCTCTTCCCGGCCGGATATGACCCTCAGCCCGACTCCTGTCTCCTCTTCTATCCGCCCCGCAAGGAACCCTCTATTTGCCGCCTCCCGCACCAGCCCGGTCGCAACCGCATTGAGCCCGCGCGCGCCCGATCTCTCGGCCCTGAGGGTCAAAGCCTTGACCGCCCGCACCGCCCGCTCCACGGCCGGCGCGCTTATCATCCCCGGGCCTTCCCGGCCGAACCCTTCGGCCAGCCGGACGTAGACCCTCTCCCTGGCCAAGGCCTCGAGCGGCCCCCCGCCCCTCTCCACCCGGGCGACCAGCAGTCTGGCGGTGTGTGTACCCAGCTCCATTGAAGCGGCCGCACTCATCTCCATATGTCTTCGACTCTCGACATGCTTGCAGCCTCGCATTCACCAACGAGTCCCGGCGATCTTCCCTTGAGCCAAAGCTATACCTAACACCCTGAAAAAGGTCAAACTTGAAGCGAGAGGACCCGGCATTGAGGATTGAGCTCGGCCTTTAGGGCTTCGGGACCGACCAGGCCCGGAATCCATCAGTTTGGGCGAAAAGATCTTGAAATTATGTCATAAATTCTTCCCTTGACTCTTTCATCAAATTCAATTATTGAACTTCAATAATTGAATTTGATGAGGTAAGCGCTCCGTGGCTAATCCTTTTACCATGCGTGTCATACCACCGGATTCCCCTTTCTGCAATCGCTCCGAGGAACTCGAGGAGCTGGGCCGGCATGCCGTGAACCAGGCCGATGTGGTAATATTCTCGCCTCGCCGGTATGGAAAAACCTCTCTTGTCAGGAAACTACAATCGGAAATCGCAAAAGACGGAGTTTTAACATTTTATTCAGACCTCTTTATGGTCAGCAGTATAAGTGAAGTGGCGGAGCGAATCGCAAGAAGCGTCTATGCCGTCCTGAACAAAAGAGAGCCCCTACTTCGCAAGGGGGCGAGAATGCTTAAGATCTTCAAGACCTTTCGCCCGGTATTCAAACCTTCTCCCGGAAACGGCTTCACCTTGACCGTGGAACCCTCTTCCAGCACTATCCCGGCAACGGAAGTTTTAGACAACATACTGGAGGAAGTGGGGGTCTTCATTGAGAAGGAGCATGCCAAGGTCCATTTTGTGCTGGACGAATTCCAGGAAATAACGGAATTAAAGGAACCTTCTATTGAAGGGATATTGCGAAAACATATCCAGCAGCACAAGGCCTCTTACTTCTTTGTAGGCAGCCGGCGCAGGATCCTTCTGGACATCTTCAACCAGAGAAAAAGGCCTTTTTACCAAAGCTCAATCATGTACCCCATCGAACCCTTGCCGCACGAAGAATTGGTTTCCTTTCTGGTGGAGCGTTTTGAAAGCGCCGGGAAGAAATGTCCGAAGAGCGCGGCTGAAATGATTTCAAACCGGACGCATCAATATCCTTACTATGCCCAGGCTCTATCCTACAATGTTTTTGATCTACCGGGGAAGGTCATTAAGGATGAAGATGTTGAGGCCGGTTTCGAAAGGCTCCTTTCCTCGGAACGATATGCTTACGAGGCCATGGTCCAGGGCCTCACAGGGACGCAAATAGCTCTTCTCCGCGCCCTGGCCGCCTCTCCGACCTCGCATATCCTGTCCGGCGACTATCTTGCTCGGCAAAAACTCACCGTAGGCGGAGTTCAATACGCCAAAAAGAAGCTGGTCGAGTTGGACCTGATAGAAAAGCACAATGGCGTATGGCGCGTTGTGGACCCCATCTTCTCAGAGTGGCTGTCCAGGTATTAGCGGCACGAGCCGTGGCCCATCGGGACCGAGGCGCGGTAGAGGGTGGCCTGTCCCTCGATGCGGTAGGCCGGGACCGAGGCGGGCACCAGGAAGGAGGCGCCCCGGGAGAAGGCGAGGGCCCGGCCGGTGCCGGTATCCGTGACCCGGCCCCGGCCGCCGAGGACCAGATGGATCTCCCCGCTCCTCTCCCCGCCCGAGACAAAGGGCATATCCGGTGCCGCCTCCAGGCGGGAGAGCAGGAACTCGGCCGCCGGACACCGGTATAGGCGCTCCCCTGGGGCCCTTTCCTCTCCGATGATCGGCCCGGTCGGGCCGGGTTCGAAGATCACCGTCCTTAGAAGCTCTTCCCGGTCCACGTACTTGCCGGTCAGCCCTCCCCGTATCACGTTGTCCGAGTTGGCCATTATCTCCAGGCCGGAGCCCTCCAGGTAGGCATGGAGCTCTCCCGGGCGGATGAAGATCGCCTCCCCGGGCCGGAGTTCGATCAAGTTCAGGAATGCCGGGGCCAGGGCCCCCGGATCTCCCGGAAAAAGCCCGGCGAGCCTCCTAACCCAGGCGAAGGCCGGATCGCTCCCGGTCATCTCGGCCGCCCGCGCTTCGGCCTCGCTGGTGACCGCGTGCCTTCGCTCCGGGGCAAGGGACATGAACGCGGTAAAAAAGCGCCTGAGACCGCGGGACGGATCTTCATCATCCAGCACTGCGGCCTCGGCCGAGAGGCCCTTTGGTGCCGCCGCCTCGAGCAGCCGGGCTGTCTCCTCCGCCGGGCGGAACCCCTTGAGTGCGCGAAACCGGGTCACCGCGCAGAGGAGCTCTGGCTTGTGATTTCGGTCCTTGTAGGTCCGCTCAGGGGAGTCCAAGGGGATTCCGGCCTTGTCCTCACGGGCGAATCCCTCCCCGGCCTGCTCCTTTCCCGGATGGGCCTGGATGGACAGAGGCTCGCCCGCCGCCAGGAACTTGAAGAGAAACGGGAGCTCGTGCCCGAATTTCTCCACCACGTACCGGCCCAGCACCGCCTCGGTCGCCTCCCTGATCACCCGGTCCAGGGGAAGCTCGGTCGAACCTTGTTTGACCAGGGAAGGGGCCGTGGGATGGGCTCCCATCCATAGCTCGGCCATAGGCCGGTCTCGGGCCTCAGGGGGCAGGCCCAGCAGGTCCTGGATCGCGGTCCTCGACCCCCAGGCATAGTCCTTTACCGGATTTTCCAGGATAGCGATACTATCCACCCGCCCCCTCCATCTCCTCCTTGGCCTTTGCCGCGTCCACAAAGAAGAGCAATATCCCGCCCGCCACGAAGAGGACTGCCACCGCGCTGATGCCCGCCCTGGACGCGATATCCGCCGAATACCCGGCATGCCTTACCAGGAGCCCGAACCCGCCCATCAGGGCCGGCCCCACCACGGCGGCGAACTTTCCCAGCATGTTGTAGAACCCGAAGAACTCCGCTGACTTGTCGGGCGGGATCATCCTCGCGTAAAACGAGCGGCTGAGGGCCTGGATCCCGCCCTGGACCGTCCCCACCACGGCGGCCAGCAGATAGAACTCCAATCTCTCCCGCATAAAGGCCCCCCAGATGCAGACCAGGACGTAGACCACCAGCGCCGAATAAATCGCCCGCTTAGGCCCTATGCGGTTCCCCAGGCGGCCGAAGCCGACCGCGCAGGGGAACCCCACGAACTGGGTGATCAAGAGGGCCAGGATCAGGTCCTTGGACTCGAACCCTATGGAGAGCCCGTAGTCGACCGCCATGCGGATGACCGTGTCCACACCGTCAATATAGCACCAGTAGGCCAGGAGGAAAAGGCTCAAGGTCCTGAGCCGCCTGACCTCTCCCAGGGTGGCCCTGAGCTGCCTTAGCCCGCCCGATACCATGGCGAGCCCGGACCGGGCCCGGCCTGTGTAGGGCTCGTCTACAAAGAGGATCAAGGGGATGGTAAAGACCGCCCACCAGATCCCCACGGTCAGGAAGGAGAACCTCACGGCCCGGCCCGCATCGGCGAACCCGAAGGTCTCCGGGCTCAGGGTCATCCACACGTTGAAGCCGAAGAGGAGCCCGCCTCCCAGGTAACCCAGGCCGAAGCCGAGAGACGAGACCACGTCGAACCTCTTCTCCGAAGCCACGCCGGTCAGGAGGGAATCGTAGAAGATATTGCCGCCGGAAAAGCCCAGTGTGGCCAGTGCGTAAAGGACGATCGCCGCAGGCCACTCGCCCATGCCCACGAGGTATAAGGCGGAGGTCATGACCGCGCCCATATACGCGAAAAATATCAGGAAGTGTTTCTTGGCGCTCCCCCTGTCCGCTATGGCCCCAAGGAGGGGTGCGGACAGGGCCACCACGATGCCGGCCAGGGAGTTGGCCACCCCCAGCCTGGCGGTGGATACGGATACATCCGCACCAACGCTCCAGTACTGCTTGAAGAAAATAGGAAAAAACCCCGCCATTACGGTGGTTGCAAAGGCGGAGTTGGCCCAGTCATAGAGGGCCCAGGAGATCACCGATCCGGATTCGTCCCGTGCCATACGTCCCCTCCTAGTCATCTCCTGATGTCTCTCCAGGGGTACATCAGGGCGAAGTAGACCACGCACCCCGCGCCCACCAGCCCGGCCAGGCCCAGGATCAGCTCGGGGAGCGCGGTTTCAGGCCCGGGCTCCCACCAGAGCCTGTAGCCCCCCCAGAGGACCGCACCCATGATCGCAGAGCCCCCCGCCGACCTGGTCAAGGAGACCACCATGTCTTTCCCCGTCCACCCTGGGGCGTACCTCTGGAGGAATACTCCGAGGACCAGAAACTGAACGCCTGATGCCAGGGAAAGGGCCAGGGCCAGGCCGCCGTGGGCCAGGGGGCCCATAAGCGCCAGGCTCAGCCCGGCGTTCAGGAACAGGGCCGCCACCGCTGCCTTTACCGGGGTTATGGTGTCCTGAAGGGCGTAGAAGGCGGCCACCAGGACCCTTATGCCTGAAAACGCCCACAGGCCCACGGAGTAAAGCGTCAGGGCGAAGGCGGTCATCCGGGTGGCCTCGGGGTCGAATGCCCCGCGCTCGAAGAGCACCCTCACTATCAGGGGTCCGAGCACTATGAGGCCTGTCATGGCGGGCAGGGTGATGAAAAAGACCAGGCGCATGGCGTAGCCCAGGGTCTCCTTGAAGGCGTGGAGGCTCTCCTCTGCGGCCTGCCTGGATAGAGACGGGAGCGCGGCGGTGCTCACCGCTATGGCAAAGACCCCCAAGGGAAACTGAACAAGGCGGTCCGCGTAGTAGAGCCAGGAGACGCTCCCCTCGGGGAGGAACGAGGCCAGGAGTGTCCCCACGAACTGGTTGACCTGGTAGACCGCCGAGCCGAAGATCGCCGGGAGCATCAGCCGCCCCATGCGCTTTACCGCCGGGTGGGCGGGCCGCCAGGCGGGCTTGAGCGAGACCCCCAGCCTTTTCAGAAAAGGGATCTGGAGAACGACCTGGAGCGCACCCCCGAGGATAACCCCGATGGCCAGGCCCACCACGGGCTCGGAGAGCCCGGGGGATATCCAGTAGACCGCACCGATGATCCCCAGGTTCAAGAAGACAGGGGCCGCGGCCGGCGCAGCGAAGCGGCGGAGGGAGTTCAAGACCCCCATGAAAAGGGCCACTATGCTGATAAGGAATATGTAGGGGAACGTGATCCTGGTAAGGAGCACGGTGAGCTCGTACTTGGGCCCGGCCCCGCCGAAGCCGAAGGCCTGGATCCTGACGATCCACGGGGAGAACAGGACACCGGCCAGGGTCACCACGGCCAGGAGCAGGGAGAGCAGGGTCAGGGTCACCCTGACCAGCTCCATGGCGTCCTCCCTGGATTTCTGCTGGAGGTACTCGGTGAAAACCGGGATGAAGGCTATGCTGAGCGATCCCTCGGCAAAGAGCCTTCTCAGGAGATTGGGGATGCGGAAGGCCACGAAAAAGGCGTCCGCCGCCATGCCCGACCCGAAGAACCGGGCCACCACCATGTCCCTTACCAGCCCCAGGATGCGGCTCATCAGGGTGAAGAACCCCACGGTGCCGGCGGCCCGGCCCACCTGCCGGTTCTCCGACCCTCCCGAGACCTGCGGATCCACCTCTCAGCAGCCCCGCCTTGTACGGCTTGCTTTTGGCCTTGACAATTCCTGAGTTCCTCCCATATATAAAAGGTTTTCAGTCGGGTGATCGTACGCCCGCGAAGTCAACGCTTTTTTTACTTGCACGAAGGAGCATTCACTTGGCCAATCATAAGTCAGCCATCAAGAGGGCCCGGCAGAACGAGACAAGAAGGACCAGGAACCGCAGCTACAAGACCCGCGTCAAGAACGCGGTCAAGGACGTCCGTGAGGCGGTGGCGGAAAACTCCCCTGAGGAGGCGCGCGAGAGGCTCTCCAGAGCCATGAGCAGCATCCAGAAGACCGCGGTCAAGGGGGTAATCCCCAAGAACAGGGCCTCCCGGAAGATCGCCCGCCTATCCCGCCAGGTCAACAAGATCTCCTGATCCCCAGCAAAGATCCAAGACCAGGGCCTCGAGCAACGGGACGGGCCTGGAGCCGGACTTGAGCCTGCCATCCGCCTCGTAGAGGAGGAAAAGGGCCCTCTCCAGCTCCTGCTCCGTGAAGTTCCGCGACTGGCGCACCAAGCGCTTGGCGGCGAAATCCTGGACCGAGAGCCTCTTGGGGAGCTCGGACTCCCGCACTCCTTCGGCCAGGAGGCACTTGGTCCGCCACAAGAGGCGCACCTGGCGGTTGAGCATACCCAGGACCCCCAAGTGCTCCATGGGCCCGCCTTCTTCCAGGTAGCGATCCAGCACTGAGAGCGCCTTGGGGGCGTCCTTGTCCGAGACCAGGTTCACCAGCTCGAATATGGTAAAACTCCGGCTCCTGGCGGCCAGCTCCAGCACCTCGTCCTCGCCCACCCGCGAAGCTCCGTGCCTCAGCTTGAGCTTTTCCATCTCGCCGCGGAGCTCCCTCAAGCGGTTCCCCACCACCTCCTGGAGAACCTGCCGGCCGCGCTCGTCCATGTCCAGGCCCAGCTCCCGCGTCGTGGAGCGGATCCAGGCCGAGAGCCTCGCGCCTCTCAGCTCTTCAAAGGCCACGGCGCGGCCGTTGTCCCTGAACCTCTTGTAGAACTTGACATTGAAATTGGTGCGGCCGGACATGAAGATCAGGCACGAGGTGTCAGCGGGCTCTTCCAGGTAAGGGACCAGGAGGGCGAGCTGGTTTGGGGCCATGGCCTCGGTCCTCCTGACGATGATAAGCCTCCTCCGGGCCATGAAGGGCATGGACCGCGCCCTCCCGGTTATCTCGCCCGCAGGGAGCTTTTTGTCGCCGTAGAGGATCTCCACGTTGAACCCGCGGAAGGCCTCGGGCTCCCAGGAGGCCCTGATCCGGTCCACCACCTGCTCCATGCGATACTCATCCGGGCCGTGGAAGAGGTAGTAGGGCTCCAGGCGTCCGGCCTCCAGGTGGGCGATCACCTCTTCGGGCTTCAGGTCCCGTGCCATCAGAACCGTTCCATGGTCTTGAGGTAGACCCTCTTGGCCAGGTTCTCCGCGATCCTCCTCAGGGCCCTGCGCTGGTTCTCCCGGGTAAAGAGGGGATCAGCGCTCACCTCGAAGCGCTCCTCCTCGAAAAGGCCGGCCTCGCTCCACACCGTCTCGCCCGACTCGCGGTCCACCAGCCTGGCGTCCAGCTCCACCATGAGCCTGCGGCTGCTGGTGGTGGAGTATATTCGCTCCTCCCCCCCGACCCGGCGGCGATCCAGGTCATAGGTCACGGCCTCGGTCCTTATGTCCCGCACGTGTCCCACGAGCACCATGTGGGCCAGCTCCCCGGGCCTGATCGGGACCCGGGCATTCCGGATGAACTCCTCCCTTATAACCCGGGTGAAGTCGGGCTCAAAGGCCAGGCTGGACGAAGTACTGGTCATCATGGGGATCGCCAGGCTTTGGATCTCCATTCCCAAGGGCCTGCCGTCAGAGCGCACCCGGTACCCGCAGCCGGCCGAGGCCGCCGCCAGGATCGCGCATGCCAGAAGGAGGCCCCCTGAAAGGGCTCTCATATCCCCACCCCCCTTTCTCAGACCACCACGTTGACCAGCTTCTCCGGGACCACCACCACCTTGCGCACGGGCTTTTCCCCCACGAACTTCCGGACCTTCTCGTCAGAAAGGGCCGCCCGCTCCATCTCCTTCCTGCCCCAGTGTGCAGGGACCTCCACGCGGCTCCTCACCTTGCCGTTGACCTGGAGCACTATCAGCCTGGTCTCCTTTTCCAGGGCGTCTTCCCGGTACGAAGGCCAGGGGAAGTCCAGGAGGCTCCCCTCTCGCCCGAGGGTCTCCCAGAGTTCCTCTGCAATGTGCGGGACCACCGGGGAGAGGAGGACCACAGCGGTCTCTACCGCCTCCCTCAAGACCGACCAGGCCGGGCCGTCGTCCGGGTCCTGCTCCCCTGCCAGCCTGCTCAGATCGTTTACCAGCTCCATCACCGCGCTCACCGCTGTGTTGAAGTGGAACCTCTCCTCTATGTCCGAGCTCACCTTCCTTATCGTCTCGTGGGTCTTCCTGTGAAGGCCGCGCAGGGCCTCGGGGAGCTCCCCGCCGCCTTCAAAGGTTTGCGCCGAGCGGAGAGCGGGGAGGTTGTCCATGACCAGCCTCCAGACCCTATTGAGGAAGCGGTGGGATCCCTCCACCCCCTGGTCGCTCCACTCCAGATCCCGCTCGGGCGGGCTGGCGAACAGGCAGAACATCCTGACCGTGTCCGCTCCGTAACGGTCCACCATTTCCTGGGGGTCGATCACGTTCCTCTTGGATTTGCTCATCTTGACCGTGCCGCCGGTAATCACCTCGGCCCCGCACCGCCTGCACCTGCCCCCCTCCACCTCGTTCGGATAGAGGTACCCGTGGGTGGGACAGGACTCGGTCTCCTTGCAGACCATCCCCTGGGTCAGGAGATTGGTGAAGGGCTCGCTCACCTTCAGGTAGCCCAGGTCCCTGAGTACCCTGGTGTAAAACCTGGAGTAGAGGAGATGGAGTATGGCGTGCTCGATCCCCCCGATATACTGGTCCACCGGCATCCAGTATCCCACCCTGTCCGGGTCCAGGGGCCCCCGGTCATAGTCCGGGCAGGCGTAGCGATCAAAGTACCATGAAGACTCCACAAAGGTGTCCATGGTGTCGGTCTCCCGCCTGGCCTCGCCCTTGCAGGTCGGGCAGGCGACCCGGTGGAATGAGGGCTCGAACGGGAGCGGGGATCCTCCGTTCGGACGCATCTCGAGATCCAGGGGCAGCTTCACCGGGAGGTCTTCCTTGGGCACCGGCACGGTGCCGCACCGGTCGCAATAGATGATGGGAATGGGCGCCCCCCAGTAGCGCTGCCGGGATATGTTCCAGTCCCTCAAGCGGTAGTTGACCGTACGCTGCCCGATGCCCTTGGATTCCAACCAGTCCGCTATGCTCTCCAGGGCCTCCAGGTTGCGCTGGCCGTTGAACGGGCCGGAGTTCACCAGAAGACCCTCGCCGTCATAGGCCTCGGTCATTGAGGCCTCGTCCAATTCCTCTCCTTCCGGCCGGATCACCACCCTGAGGCGGAGGCCGTACTTCCTGGCGAACTCGAAGTCCCGCTGGTCATGGGTGGGAACCGCCATTATGGCCCCTGTCCCGTACTCGTAGAGCACGAAGTTGGCCACATAGATCGGTATATCCTCGCCGGTCGCAGGATTGATGCAGTATCGGCCGGTAAACACCCCCTCCTTGACCGTCTGGTCGGCGGTCCGGATATAGGAGTCCATCTTCAGGGTGCGGTCCACGAAGTCCAGGACCTCCTGCTCCTGCTCGGTGCCCCGGACCAGCTCCCTCAGCATGGGGTGCTCGGGCGCAAAGCACATGAACGTGGCCCCGAAGACCGTGTCCTGTCTGGTGGTGTAGACCTCCACTTCCCGGTCCATGTCCTTCACCGGGAACCGGATGATCGCGCCGTGGCTCTTGCCGATCCAGTTCCGCTGCATGGTCAGGACCCGCTCGGGCCAGCCGGGCAGCCGGTCGCAGTGCTCCAGGATCTCCTCTGCATATTCGGTGATCTTGAAGAACCAACTGTCCATCTCCTTCAAGACCACCTCCCGCTCAGGGTGCCTCCAGCAGCAGCCGTTTTCCACCTGCTCCTTGGCAAGGACCGTCTGGCAGCTCTCGCACCAGTTGACGTATGTCTTTCGCTTGTACGCCAGGCCCCGCTCGTACATCTCCAGGAAGACCATCTGCTCCCACCGGTAGTACTCCGGGTCGCAGGTGGCGAGCTCCCTGTCCCAGTCATAGCTGAAGCCCATCCGTTTGAGCTGGCTCTTCATGTAGGAGATGTTCTCGTAGGTCCACTTCCCGGGATGGGTCTCGTTTTCCAGCGCGGCGTTCTCGGCCGGCAGCCCGAAGGCGTCCCAGCCCATGGGATGGAGCACATTCTTCCCGCGCATCCTCTTGTACCGGGCCACCACGTCGCCGATGGTATAATTCCGCACATGCCCCATGTGGATCTTTCCGCTGGGGTAGGGAAACATCTCCAAGAGGTAGTATTTCTCCTTGCCGGGGTCTTCCTCCACCCTGAACAGCCGGTTGCGCTCCCAGTATTCCTGCCACTTGCGTTCCACTTCCTGCGGTTCGTACTTCATGAGTCCTCGTCTTCTCCGATCAACGGTCGGGTCCTAGTACCCCACCGCTTCCCTCTTTTCCCTCTCCACCACCACGGAAAGATCGGCCTTGGGCTCCAGTTCGGCCCTCAGCCTGTCGGCCGCCGGCACCACCCGGCCCCAGAAAAAGCGGTCCACCGTAAAGACCGCCTTCAACAGGAACTCCGGGTCCTCCCCGCGCTCCACGAGATAGGGCTCCATTACCGCTCTGACCGACCCCTCCAGGCACTCGGCATAGTCCTCCTCCCGGCCCTCGATCACCGGGACATGGACCCCCATGTCCTGGACCCGGAGCTTCATCAGGGTGGAGCCCACCCGGGCCGCCCGGGCGGTCACAATCTCGGGATCGCAGGTATCGGGCGGGCCCAAACCGGCCAGAAGGATTTTGTCCGCCTTTATCATGCCCTGCGAAGCAATGAGAAGGTCCTCTCCGTAGGCCCCTGTCCAGAAGCCCTGCTCCTCCAGCCTGGCCAGAAAGCCGCCGGTCTTTGCATCCAACGCGGCCGGCACCCCCTCCTGGGTGAGGAATGTGCGCCGGGGGACGAAGGCCACCACGGCCTGGCACCACAGGCTCTCCACCGGTCTTTCGGAAAAACGCAGGTCCAGCCTCATTGCTCCAGGGCGTCTCTTTGCTGATTATAGATATTGTCCAGCACTCCGTTGATGAAAGCGGCCGAGTCCTCGGCTCCGTAACGCTTGCCCAGCTCCACCGCCTCGTCCATGGAGACCTTGGGCGGGACGTCCCGGACATGGATGAGCTCATAAGCGGCCATCCTTAGGATGTTCCGGTCGACGCGCGACATTCGCTCGAGACGCCAGTTCCTGGAGGCCTCCCGTATCAATCCGTCCAGTTCTTCCAGGCGCTCCCCCACCCCGAGCACGAGCTCCTTGGCGTATTCCCGGGTCCCGCGGGGCACGCTGAAGTTCTTGCACAGCAGCTCAAAGGCCTCTTCCGGATCACCCGGGCTGTACTCCAGGTGAAAGAGGACCTGAACCGCCAGCTCCCTGGCGCGGCGTCTCGATCCCATGTCCCTGCTTCGGCGCCCTCTTTATTCCTTTTCCATCAATCCGAGCAGGTTGACCATCTCCATGGCGGCTACCGCCGCGTCCCAGCCCTTGTTACCCGCCTTGGACCCGGCCCGCTCTATGGCCTGCTCCAGGTCGTCCGTGGTCAGGACCCCGAATGAAACCGGCACCTTGCCTTCCAGGGACACCTGGGCGATCCCCTTGGAGACCTCGGCCGCCACGTAGTCGAAGTGGGGGGTGGCCCCGCGGATCACCGCGCCCAGGCAGATGACCGCATCGTACCGGCCGGCGGCGGAGAGCCGTTTGGCGACGAAGGGTATCTCAAACGCGCCGGGCACCTTGACCACCGTGATGTCCCGGTCGGAGGCCCCGTGCCGCACCAAGGCGTCCACCGCCCCCAGCTCCAGCTTGGACGAGATAAAATCGTTGAAACGGCTCACCACAACGGCGAACCTGAATCCCTCGGCTGAAATGACCCCTTCCATCACCTTGGGCATGTGTCTCCTCCCCTCTCAGACCCGAAGCGTTTGGAATCCCGATCGGGCATTGATCGCTCGATCCGGGTTCCGGCCTAACCGCCGTCCGGCAAGTCGTTCAGCTTCATCAGGTGGCCCAGCTTCTGGCACTTGGTCAGCAGGTATTTCCTGTTCTCGGGCCTCGGCTCGGTCTCCAGGGGGACCCTCCCGGTCACCTCCAGGCCGTAGCCTTCTAGCCCCTTGAGCTTTTTGGGGTTGTTGGTCATTAGACGCATCTTCCTCACCCCGAGGGCCACCAGGATCTGGGCTCCCACCCCGTAGTCCCTGAGGTCGGGTTTGAATCCCAGCTCCTCGTTCGCCTCCACCGTGTCCCGGCCCTGGTCCTGAAGCGCGTAGGCCTTGATCTTGTTAACCAGCCCTATACCCCGGCCCTCCTGCTGCATGTACAGGATCACGCCCGGGCCCTCGGCCTGCACCCTCTGCATGGCCGCCTGCAACTGGGAGCCGCAGTCGCAGCGGTAGGAGCCGAAAACGTCCCCTGTGAGGCACTGGGAGTGCACCCGCACCAGGACCTCCTTTTCCGGGTCGATCTCCCCGGTCACCAGGGCGATGTGCTCGTATTCGTCTATGTCGTTCTTGAAGGCCACTGCGCGGAACTCGCCGTAAGGGGTGGGCAGAACGGTCTCCGCGGCCGGGTGCACGAATGACTCCGTGCGCATGCGGTAGGTGATGATGTCCGCAACCGTGGCGATCTTTAGATCGTGCTGGGCGCCGAACTTCTCCAGGTCCGGCATACGGGCCATGGTGCCGTCGTCGTTCATGACCTCGCATATCACCCCGGCCGGCTTGAGCCCCGCCAGCCTGGCCAAGTCCACCGAGCCCTCGGTCTGCCCCGTGCGGAAGAGAACCCCGCCCCTCCTCGCCCTGAGCGGAAACACGTGCCCCGGCTGGACCAGGTCCTCGGGCTTGGCGTCGTCCGCCACTGCGGTCTCTATCGTGGTGGCCCGGTCCGCTGCCGAGATCCCGGTGGTCACCCCGTGCCGCGCCTCTATGGACACGGTAAAGGCGGTATTGAAGGGCGAGCGGTTGTCATGGACCATCAAGGGGAGCTTGAGCTTCTCCACAATGGTGTGATCCAAGGACAGACAGATGAGCCCCCGCCCGTACTTGGCCATGAAGTTGATCGCCTCGGGGGTGACCTTTTCCGCGGCCATGGTGAGGTCGCCTTCGTTCTCCCTGTCCTCGTCGTCGACCAGGATGATCATCTTCCCCTTGCGCAGGTCCTCCAGTACGCCTTCTATCGGTGATACAGGCATAGTCTCTATTCGGATCGCGCGCTAGCGCGTCTTCTCCTTTCCTGTGAAAATCGGCCCGCCCTCTATCGATAAGGCTCAGCCCAGGAACCCGTGCTCCTTCAAGGTCTCCAAACCCACCCCGGGTCCCTCGTCCCCGCCCCAAGGGCGCACCCCGGCGGCCAGGAGCCTCTCCACGTACTTCCCGATGAGGTCGGTCTCTATATTGACGCGGTCTCCGGGCCTCTTATCCAGGAGAGCGGTCTCCCTGCCGGTCAGCGGGATGATATTAACCTCAAAGTACCCGGTGCGGCAACCGTTAATGGTCAGGCTTATCCCGTCCACCGCCACCGAGCCCTTTTCTATGGTGTAGCGGGAAAGGGCCGCAGGGATCTCCACCCCCACCAGCCTGGAGCCCTTAACCCGCTCCATCTTTGCTATCCGGCCCACCGCGTCCACGTGGCCCGAGACCAGGTGCCCTCCCAGGCGGTCCCCCAGCCTGAGGGCGCGCTCCAGATTCACCCGATCGCCCGGGCCCAGGCGGCCCAGGGTGCTCCTGGTGACCGTCTCAGCGGATACGTCCATGGCCAAGGCCCCTTCCCTGACCGAGGTGACGCTCAGGCAGGCCCCGTCCACGCTGACGCTCTCCCCCTCCACGCACTCCCCGGCCGGGAAGCAAGGCTCCACGACCAGCTCCAGGTCCCCGGCCCTGCGCTTGACCCCGCGGACCCGGCCCACACCCTCTATCAATCCGGTGAACACCCCGCTTCAGCCTCCCCCGGCCCGGTCCCCCTTTCTGCGGGGGTATCCCTGAATCAGTACGTCCGGGCCGAATCTCCGCACCCTGATCTCCTCGAGCTCCAGGCACCGGTCCATTCGCCGGGCCCCCGGGCCGGAGGCCAGAGGTACGCCGTCGCCTCCCCCCAGGAGCTTGGGCGCCTTGAAAACATAGAACTTGTCCACCAGCCCCGCCCTGATCATTGAGCCCATCAGCGCAGCCCCGCCTTCGAGCAGCACCGAGGCTACGCCCTTGGCGCCCAGGACTTCCATCATCGCCCCGGGATCGAGCAGGCCCCCCTCCCCGGCGGGGCACCGCAATACCGAGACCCCGGGGAGTCCCTCAAGCCTCGAGACCTCCCCGGCCGGGAGATCCTCGGCCACCACGATCCAGGTCTCGGCCTCTGAGTCCGGATCCAGGACCCTGGCCTTCTCAGGGATCCTGCACCTCGTATCCGCGATCACCCTCACCGGGTCCCTCCCTCTCCGGCCCGGGATCCGGGCGGTAAGAGACGGGTCGTCGGCCAGAACGGTGCCCACGCCCACCAGGATCGCGTCCGAGCGGTCCCTGAGGGTGTGAACGAACCTCCTTGCCCGCTCGCCCGTGACCCAGCGGGAATGACCGGTTGCCGTTGCGGTCCAACCGTCCAGGGTGGCGGCGGACTTGGCGCTCACAAACGGCCTCCCGGTCAAGGCGTGCTTGATGAATCCCTCGTTCAGCTCGCGGCAGGCCCGCTCCAGGACCCCCTCCCTCACCTCCACCCCTTGTCGCCTGAGGTATCCGCACCCTCCCCCGGTGACCGAGGGATTGGGGTCGAGCATACCCACCACCACCCGCCTTATCCCCTTTTCCAGTATCGCCCGGGTGCAGGGCGGGGTCCTGCCGGTGTGGTTGCACGGCTCCAGGGTGACGTAAAGGGCGTCCCCGGGTCGTGCCGCGCCCTCCATGCGGTTCATGGCCTCCACCTCGGCGTGCGGGGCCCCGGCCCGCCTGTGGAATCCCCCGGCAATCACCCTGCCGTCCCTTACCACCACCGCTCCCACCGCAGGGTTTGGCGAGGTCCTGCCCAGCCCCTTCCGAGCTTGGCGCAGGGCCTCCTTCATGAATCTCTCGTCTTCCTTCGTATCCATCTCAGTGAGTCGGGTTCCGGGTGCCGGGTTTCAGGGTTCAGGGTTCGGGATCGGGATCGGGATCAATTCCCCCAACCCCATAAACCGGGGAATCTTCCTTGACGCGGTATCCTCTCCCGCCCAACCGACTCAGCATCGCGACCATGCGCTGGAGGTCAGTCAGCGGTCTCGGCTTTGCGGGTCTTCAGGATTCCCTCCAGCTCCGCCATGAACTCGTTGATATCCCTGAACTGACGGTAGACCGAGGCGAAGCGGACATAGGCCACCTCGTCCCATTCCTTGAGGTTGTTTATCACCCGTTCGCCGATCTCCTTGCTGTCGACCTCCTTCTTGCCCAGCTCCTGGAAGTAGAGCTCCAGTTGATCCACGAAGTCCTCGATGGTGGTGATGCTCACCGGTCTCTTCTGGCAGGCCTTTTTTATGCCCGATATGATCTTTTCCCTACTGAAGGGTTCTCTTCTGCCATCCTTCTTGACCACCATGGGGAGGACTTCCTCCAGTTTCTCATAAGTGGTGAAGCGCCTGCGGCAATCCAGGCATTCTCTTCTCCTGCGGATGGTCCTACCGTCCTTGCTCAGTCGGGAGTCTATCACACGGTTTTCCGTCTTGGTGCAGTAAGGGCATCTCACGGCTCGAACCTTTCCACCTCCACGCCGGCCTCTTCAAAGAGCTGGTCCGCGAGAGGGTCCTCGTAGCCCTCGGCGTAATGGATCTTACGGATCCCGGCATTGATCAACATTTTGGAGCATATCACGCAGGGCTTGTTGGTACAATAAAGGGTGGCCCCCTTGATGCTGATGCCGTGGTAGGCGGCCTGGATGACCGCGTTCTGCTCGGCATGAAGCCCGCGGCAGAGCTCGTGCCGGGTCCCGGAGGGGATGGAGGAATTCTCCCTCAGGCACCCGGTCTCTGCGCAGTGCCTGAGGCCGGACGGGGCGCCGTTATAGCCGGTGGCGAGGATCCTCTTGTCCTTCACCAGGATCGCGCCCACCGATCTGCGGAGACAGGTAGAGCGCTTGGCCACCATCATGGTGATCTCCATGAAGTAGTCATCCCAACTGGGCCTGGTGCCGGGCTTATATCCTTCCATTGGATCTCCACGAGGGCCCGCCGCACACGCCGTCGCCGTAAAGCGGGAAGCTCGCGCAGAGCTCCTCCACCGAGGCGCGGGCCCGGGACAGGACCTCCTCGCTCCCCGGCTCCACCAGGAGGCGGGCGATCACATCCCCCACCAGGGCGGCCTCAGGTTCCTTCATGCCCCTGGTGGTAAGGGCCGGGGTCCCCAGCCGCAGCCCGCTTGTCACCCTGGGGCCCAGCCGGTCAAACGGGACCGCATTCTTGTTGGCCACGATCCCGGCGCGGGCCAGCACCTCTTCCGCCCCGGCCCCGGTGAGGCCCCTGGCGCTCAAGTCCACGAGGATCATGTGGTTGTCGGTGCCGCCGCTTACCAGGTCGAAGCCCCTTTCGACCAGGACCTCGGCCAGCCTGCGCGCATTGGCCGCGGTTTGTCTCTGGTATTCGGCGAATCCGGGGCCCATGGCCTCGAGGAAACATACCGCCTTGGCCGCCACAACGTGCATCAAGGGCCCACCCTGAATCCCGGGAAAGACCGCTTTATTCAGGCGGGGGCCGTGATCCTCCCGGGCCAGAATCAAGCCTCCGCGGGGCCCGCGCAGGGTCTTGTGGGTGGTGGAGGTGATCACGTCCGCTTCCCCCACCGGGCTCGGGTGGATTCCGGCCGCCACCAGGCCGGCGATGTGGGCCATGTCCGCCAGGAGGACCGCCCCGGTCTCCCGGGCGACCTCGCCGAAGGCGCGGAAGTCTATTGTGCGGGGATAGGCGCTTGCACCGGCGATGATCATCTTGGGGCGGTGCTCCTTGGCGAGGTCTCTTACCGCGTCCATATCGATCAAGTGGGTCTCGGGGTCCACCCCGTAGCTCGCCGCGCGGTAGAAGACCCCGGAGAAGCTAACAGGACTGCCGTGGGTGAGGTGCCCGCCGTGGGCGAGATCCATTCCCAGTATGGTATCCCCCGGTTCGAGGAAGGCGAGATACGCCGCCATGTTCGCCTGGGAGCCGGAGTGGGGCTGGACGTTGGCGTAAGGGGCCCGGAACAGGCGTTTGGCCCTATTCACCGCAAGCTCCTCGGCCCGGTCCGCCTGCTCGCACCCTCCGTAGTAGCGGGCCTTGGGGTATCCTTCGGCGTACTTGTTCGTCATTACCGAGGCCTGGGCCTCGATTACCGCCGGGGAGGCGTAGTTCTCCGAGGCGATAAGGACCAGACTCCGCCTCTCCCGGGCGAGCTCCGCCCGGAGCACGCCGTAAACCTCCGGGTCCACGTTATCCAGATGCATTCCACAGCCCCTCGGGAAGCGGCGCGGCACGGGGAAAGCCCCGCCGGTCAAGGCTCGTACGCCTTGAACAGTAGGGCCGCGTTGGTGCCCCCGAACCCGAACGAGTTGGAAAGGGCGGTCCTTACCGCCTGTTTCCTGGCCGTGTTGGGGACATAATCCAGGTCGCAGGCCGGGTCCGGGGTCTCGTAGTTGATGGTGGGCGGTATGACGCCTCGGTTGATCGCGAGCACCGAGTATATCGCCTCCACCCCGCCGGCCCCGCCCAGGAGATGGCCGGTCATGGACTTGGTGGAGCTGATGGCCAGCCTCTTGGCGTGGTCACCGAACAGGGTCTTGACCGCCTTGGTCTCGGAGTCGTCGTTGAGCTTGGTGGAGGTCCCGTGGGCGTTGATATAGTCCAGGTCTTCGGGGCGGATGCCCGCGTCCTCCAGGGCCATCTTCATGCAGTTGACAGCGCCCACCCCATCGGGGTCCGGGGCCGAGACATGGTAGGCGTCTCCGGACATGCCATAGCCGGCCACCTCGGCATAGATCTTAGCGCCCCTCTCCAATGCCCCTTGCAGCTCCTCCAGGATCAATATTCCCGCTCCCTCGCCCATGACGAATCCGTCCCTGTCCAGGTCAAAGGGCCTGCTCGCTCGCTCCGGCTCATCGTTTCTGGTGGAGAGCGCCTTCATGGAGCAAAACCCCCCCAGGGCCAGAGGCGTGACCACCGCCTCGGAACCCCCGGTGATCATGGCGTCCGCTATGCCGTCCCGGATCAACCGGAAGGACTCGCCCACCGAGTGGGTGCTGGCGGCGCAGGCGGTCTCCACGGACAGGTTGGGTCCCCGGACCCCGTACTCGATGGCGATCTGACCGGGGGCCATGTTCGCGATGATCCCGGGGATGAAGAACGGGCTGATCCTGCGGGGGCCCTTTTCAAGGAGGACCTGGTGGTAGTGCTCCAGCATGGCCAGCCCCCCCAGGCCGGAACCGGTGTAGCAGCCCACTCGGTGGGCGTTCTCCGGCCTTATAACCAGGGCCGAATCCTCCATGGCCATCCTGGCCGAGGCCACCGCATAGTGGACGAAGATGTCGAATCGGCGCACCTGCTGCTTGTCCATGAAGTCCTCGGACCGGAAGTCCGGGACCTCTCCGGCTATCCGGCTGGCGAACCCGGAGGCCTCGAACTTCCGGATCTCCCGGATGCCTGATCTTCCAGCGCAAACCGCCTCCCAGTTCTTTTCCACACCGGTGCCCAAGGGCGTGACCATGCCCAGCCCGGTCACCACGACTCGCCTCTTCATCTCGGACAACTCCCTTTCTCCGGCCGGCGGCTGCCGCGGCGACCAACGCATACGCCCTGCCGGCCGGGTCCTCCCCCTGCACTAGGCCGCCTTGGCCCGCTTGATATAGTCAATGGCATCCTGGACAGTGGCTATTTTTTCCGCGTCCTCGTCAGGGATCGACAAATCGAACTCCTCCTCCATTGCCATGATCAGCTCCACCTGATCCAGGGAATCCGCACCCAGGTCGTCCACGAAAGAGGCCTCCGGCACCACGTCCTCCTCAGCCACATTGAGCTGCTCGCATATGATGCTCTTAACCTTGTCCTCGATCTCCGCCATGAATCCTATCCTCCTCTTTTATCTCTTTACATGAACATGCCGCCGCTTACGTGTACGGTCTGCCCGGTGATGTATGACGCCCCCTCGGAGCACAGCCAGTAAACCGCCTCGGCCACGTCCTCGGGCTTGCCCACCCTGCCCAGGGGGATCTGCTGCAGGAACGAGTCCTTGATCTTCTGGGGGAGTGCAGCGGTCATCTCGGTATCAATGAACCCGGGAGCCACCGCATTCACCGTCACCCCACGGGGTGCGGCCTCCCGGGCCACGGACTTGGTAAAGCCCAGGATGCCCGCCTTGGAGGCGGCGTAGTTGGATTGGCCTATGTTTCCTATCGCCCCGGTCACGGACGAGATGTTGACGATTCGCCCGGACCTCTGCTTTATCATGGACTGAATCACCGCCCTGGTGCAGTTGAACACACTTTTCAGGTTTACTGCCATTACGGCGTCCCAGTCCTCCTCCTTCATCCTCATGAGCAGGGTGTCGCGGGTGATGCCCGCGTTGTTCACCAGTACGTCCACCCGGCCGAAACGCTCGATGACGCGGCCGAAAAAGTCGTTCACCGCACCGGCGGCTGATACGTCCAGGCGTTCTCCCTCCGCAGCCCCGCCTGCAGCGGAAACCAGGGATACGGCCTCTTCGATCGCTGAGTCATCCGGGTCGTAGTGGACCAGGAGGAGTCTCGCCCCTTCACCTGCGAATCGAAGGGCGACAGCCCTCCCGATCCCTTTGGAGCCTCCTGTCACCACCACCACTCGCTGCGGATCGCTCACTTCGCACCCTCCTTCCGAAACGCCTCCTCGGGCGCGGCAAGCTCGCTCAAACGCCGGGCCAGCTTGTCCTGGAAATTGTTGCTCACATACTCAGCCGCCCGCTTGACGGCATTCTTGACGGCTCGTGCGGACGAACTCCCGTGGCAGACCAGCCCCACCCCGTTGATTCCCAGGATGGGCGCCCCGCCGTAGGTCTCGTAATCCAGAGTCCTCCTGAGCCTCTCCATGGCCGGTCTTCCCAGCATCACGGCCAACCGGCCGGCAGTGCTCTTTCTCAGCTCCTCCCGGAGCATGAAGGCCACGGTCTCGGACATCCCCTCGGAGACCTTGAGGGTCACGTTCCCCACGAATCCGTCACAGACCACCACAGGGACTTCCCCGGAGAAGAGGTCTCTTCCCTCGACATTGCCTGCAAAGGCCAGGCCGCTTTCCCTGAAAAGCCTGTGGGCGCTCCGAACCTGCTCGTTTCCCTTCTCGCCCTCTTCCCCGATGCTCAGCAACCCCACCTTGGGATCCTTCATGCCCAGGCAGGCCGAGGCGAATGCCTGCCCCATGACGCCGAACTGGAGCAGGTGGACCGGGCGGCAGTCCACGTTCGCGCCCACGTCTATGAGGAGCACCTCTCCCCGCCTCCCCGGGAATATGCTCGCCAGGGCCGGTCTTTCCACCCCTTTGACTTTTCCCAGGAGCAGGAGTCCCGCGGCAAAAGTGGCCCCGGAGTTCCCGGCGCTCACCACCGCATCCGCTTCGTTCCGCCTGACCAGGTCAAACGCGACCCTGATCGAGGCCCTGTGTTTACTGCGTACCGCCTTGAGCGGGGGCTCGTCCATCCCCACCGCCTGATCGCAATGGAAGACCGTGACCCTCCCGCCCGCGTCGTTTCCATGGAGCTCACGATCGATCGCCTCCCGGTCGCCCACCAAGGTGACCGAAAGGCGGGATTCCATTGCGGCCTCCACCGCGCCCCGGACAACCACCTCGGGGCCGTGATCGCCGCCCATGGCATCCACAGCGATGTTCATCTCTTACGTCTCTTCGACTTTCAGGATCTCCCTCCCCCGGTAAACGCCGCAATTGGGGCAGACCCGATGGGGCAGGACCGCCTCGTGGCACTGGGGGCACTCAGTGACGCCGGGCATCAGCACCCGGTGGTGGGAGCGCCTCATGTCGCGCTTGGACTTGGATTTCTTCCTTTTGGGTACGGCCATTTCCTATCTCTCTCCTTTGATCTTCAGGGCCTGGAGCTTCTGAAAGGCCGGATGACCCGTCTCCTCCCGGCACCCGCACCTGCCGTGGTTCAGGTTCGCGCCGCACTTCGGGCACAGCCCCTTGCAGTCGACCGAACACAGCCATTTCATGGGCTGCTCCAAGAGGATCTGCTCCCTTACGATCTCCCAGAGGTCTATCTCGTCTCCTTGACGGAACTCCACCTCCAGGTCGTCGTCGCCGAGCTCGATCTCGGCCTCGGATTCATACTCCCCGGGCAGGGCCAGGGATGTTCGGAACGACGAACTCAGGTCCCGGTGAAACTGCTCCAGGCAGCGATCACACCTGGCCAGCAGGCCGCAGTCCAGGCGGCCGGTCAGGACGAACCTGGCACCGGGCCGGTGTATCTCGATATCCACGCCCAGGTCCGAGTCCAGGGCCAGGGCGGTCTCTCCCCGCTCCTCCAGGATACTCCATCTCTCTTCCAGCCGATAGGTATAACGGGCACCCTCCTCAGGGATGTCCTTGAGATCAACCGTCATCATTCGGATTGCCTGCCAAAAGCCAGCGAATTCAACGCGTTCCAGGCGTAAAATAAATGTACGAATATATAGGACCCCGCAAGTTTGTCAAGCAAATTCCTGGGTTCCCTGCGGCGCGATTTCCGTTGACATTCGAGCCTTGCCCGGGCATATTAGAAATGTGTTAATCATTAATAGACACCCTTTTCTTGCCCGGAAATGCGCCCTCCCATATCGCACCGCCTCAAGGAAAACCATCATGGAATCCGTTTATACTATGTCAACCAACGATAAGGAGAATCGAGCGAATGTGGCGTTATAGGGAACGTCTCAATTATTATGAAAAATTACGACGATCAATGTACGAAATCCTCCGAGACTCCCTTGAAACACGCTTGATGAAGATTTCCTTGATCGATTCCTTTTACAACCACGTGAGAAACGGCGTGGAATACCGCTTCCCGGACAAGAGCGAGCTCAAGCCCAAGTCCAAGAAGATGGAACAGGAATCCGAGCTCTTCCGGACCTTCATCGTGATTTTCTGCGAGGGGGTCCCCACCCCCGACATCAAGAACTACCTGCGGTTCTTCCCCGAGAACCGGGTTATCAAGAAGAACATAGAACACATGGCCGGATTCCAGCTACACGACAAATTCCATCTCAACCTTCGCTACTTTGACAAACCCGCATTTTTCGATTTCGCGGAAAAATTCCTCCACGTGGACTACGCCCTCCTGATACAGCAGGACCCCGCCGTCCGCAAGCGGAACCGCTACGCCCTGACCCATTTCCATGTCAAGGTGGACTGGCCCATAGCGGATGCCGCCGAGGATCTGGCCAAGTGGCTGCGCTACATCCAGAACAACCTCTACGAGTCCGGGGACAAGACCGGCCACACCCTGCAGAACAAGCTCTTCGAATACTACGGAACCCACCATACGGTCGGAGGAAGGAGGACCGCCGCCCTTATCGCGGCCCAGCTCCTGCGCAGAATGGATTTCATCTCCACGGTCTATGTTTCCAGCTCTGAGAGCCGTTCCATGACCAAGTACTCGGAGCGGGGGGTTTCAAAATTCTTCCTTCTCCGCTTCACCCAAAAGGAAATGAACGCCTTGGCCGGCAAAGAGGAAATGTCCGCCGGGGCCTTCGCCTCGACCTACCTCTACCCCGCGGACGGCTACTACATAGGAATAGCCGAAGCGGTCTACGACTATACCCTCCACTCCAGGCCCCCGGAGGACGGCAGGCTGAGACGCCTCCGCCCGGCCTACAACTGGCTCAAGCTGACCGATGAGTTCCTCCACCCCAGACCCGGCTCTCTTGCGGCCAGCCCCATAAGCTACAGCTGGGTCTACACCTCCAACCCTGAAGTAAAATAACCCCCCAACTCCCAATCGCAATCGGTATCGTAATCGTAATCGATATCGTCCTCGCACTCGCAGTCGAAATCTTACTAGGCATCGACATCGGCCCCAAGCTCCCAATCGGAGTCGCCCCTGCATGGCCACATCTGAGGTAAAAAAGAGAGGTTGCGCGCAAAACCTTCAGACCGCCCCAAGAGAGCTCCCGGGGCTTGGAACCGGGTACCGATGTCGATTACGATTACGATACCGATGTCGATGCCGATTGCGATTGCGATTACGATTACGAGTGAGGGTGCGATACCGATTAGAGGGGTGGGGTTGGGGTTTGGAAACGTTTTTGCATAGAGCTTCGGTTGCGGGGACCCCAGGCTTTGAGAGGCCGGGATCAAACCCGCCGGGATTGATCGGCGGGTTGGGGGCTCGGGCCGCAAGGGGGTTCCAAAACGCACTGAAAATCAGGTGCCGGTGAAAGAGGGGGGGCAAGGGCTGGGTGAGATAAAGGTTGTCAACACTTTGACGAACTAAGCGGTGTTTGTCGTCATTTCCGACACTCACCGGCCGGGGACATCACGGCGTCCATATGAGCACGGTTTACGACGAGAATACAATCCAAGAGTTCGTTGCGGAGAACCGCGACCACCTGGAGGAGATCGAGCCGGATCTCCTGGCCATGGAAAAGGGCGGCACGGAGATTCCCGCGGAGATAATCAACCGGGTCTTCAGGGCGATACACAGCATCAAGGGCTCTTCGGGATTCTTCGACTTCCGTTCCATAAAGGACTTGAGCCACGTTATGGAGAACGTGCTCATGCTGATACGGGACGGCCGCCTGGTGCCGGACGAATCCGGCATAGACGCGCTCCTGGCGGGAGTGGACAAGCTCAGGATCATGTTCGCGGACGTGGAAAACAGCGATCACGTCTCCTACCAGGATGATCTGGACCGGTTGAACGCGATCCTGGAATCATCCAGGGCAAGCGAGTTTCGGACCGAGGTCCGGGAGGACTCGAAGCAGGAAGCCCACGGAAAGAAGGACCCGGCGGCGGAGGGCCGTGAGGGGCCCTCCGAGGGTCAGGGGATGACCCTGGAAGCACCCGAGGGGAGCGGCATGCCCGCGGCGGTCTTCAGTTCGAAGGCCGGGGAATGGATCAGGGAGGCCAAGGGTGGAGGCAATTATATCTATCTCCTGTGGCACTCGGGCGGCGAGGCCGAGGCCCGGGAGCTGGCAGGCCGCATGGAGACCTACGGCGGTTTCTTCGGCCCGGGCGGCGCTTCGGGCGAGGAGAGTGAAACCCCGTATCTATTTGCCACGGTGATGGAGCCGGACCTCCTCTCCGAGGCCCTGGGCGTGCCCCCGGAGCGGGTGGTCCGGCTGGAGGGCTCGGCAGGCCGAGAAAAGAACGCCCAAGCCTCGCGCGACAAGGAGACGCCGGATCCCCTGCCCTATGACCGGGAGGGGGCCCAGGCCAACAGGGAGGACAAGCACCCGTACGAGACCATCCGGGTGAGCGTGGACTTGATCGACAAGCTCATGAATCTTGCCGGCGAGCTGGTGCTCGGACGCAACCAGCTCCGCCAGGAACTGGACGAGACCGCGGTCAGGAACCCCAAGCTGAACACCCTGATCCAGACGCTGGATGTGGTTACCAGCGAGGTCCAGGAAAAGATCATGCAAATGCGCATGCAGCCGGTGGGGAACCTGTTCAACAAGTTCACCAGAGTGGTCAGGGACCTTTCCAAGCACCTGGGCAAGGAAGTGGAGCTCGCCGTGGGGGGCAGGGAGGTGGAGCTGGACAAGTCCATACTGGAGGGACTCTCCGACCCGGTCACCCACCTGGTCAGAAATTCCCTGGACCACGGCCTGGAGACACCGGAAGAGAGGGAGGCGGCGGGAAAGCCGGCCAAGGGGCGACTGGAGATGAACGCCTTTCATGAAGGCGGGCAGGTGAATATCACCATCACGGACGACGGGCGGGGAATATACCCTGCGGAGGTGGCCCGAAAGGCGGTGGCAAACCGGAGGATCTCGGAGGAGGCCGCCCGAAGGATGACGGACAAGGAAAAGGTCAACCTGATCTTCATGCCCGGCTTCTCCACTGCGCGGGCGGTATCCGATATATCGGGCAGGGGAGTGGGCATGGATGTCGTCAAGACCAACATCGAGCGTCTGGGCGGACATCTGGAAGTGGAGAGCTTCCCCGGGAAGGGATCCTGCGTCAGGATCCGCCTACCGCTCACCCTGGCCATAATACCCTCGCTGGTGGTGGGCGCGGGAGGCTTTCGCTTCGCCATCCCACAGATCAACGTCAAGGAACTGGTCTGCGTGCGCGCAGGCGAGGTCTCACAGAGGATCGAGGAGGTGGCCGGGGCGGAAGTCCTGAGGCTCAGGGGGAGCCTCCTTCCTCTGGTCCGGCTGAGCACCGTCCTGGGGATACCCGGAGTCTTCAGGGACCCCGAGACAGGCGAACCCAGGGAGGACAGGAGGGCGAAGCTGGCGGACAGGAGGGCGCAGAGGAGGGATCAGGCCGGGCCCGAGCCCTATAAGCCCGGGAGGAGGCGCTCCGGCGAGCGCAGGCAGAGCTGGCACAGCGACCTATACGTGGTGGTGCTCAAGCTGGGGGAGAACAGGTTCGGCCTGTGCGTGGAAGAGCTCTTCGACACCGAAGAGATAGTGGTAAAACCCTTGTCCGACCAGATAAAGGACGTCAAGTGCTTTGCCGGGGCCACCATAATGGGTGACGGACGGGTGGCCATGATCCTGGATGCGGCGGGAATCGCCGGGTTCGATGGTTTGCGGTTCTCGGAGATAACCGCCGAGGAGCGCCGCAGGCAGGAAGAGGAAGCGTCCCGGAGGGAGGCCGAGGCCGGGGAGCAGCGCTCCATACTGCTTTTCAACTGCGCGCCCGACGAGCAGTTCGCCCTTCCGCTTGAATCGGTGTCCAGGCTGGAGAGGATCAGGAAGGAGTCCATCCAGAGGGTGGGGGACTCGGAGTTCATGGACTACCGGGGCCACGGCCTGCCCCTGGTGAGGCTGGACCGGCTGATCCCGGTAAGGCCCCTGCCTGAAGACTCCTCGGAGCTCTATGTGATCATACCCAAGACGGACCGGGTCAAGGCGGGGATACTGGCCTCGAGCATCCTGGACACCATGGAGACCCAAACCCTGACAAGGCCTTCTGAGAACGGCCACAGGGGGCTTTCAGGCTCCGCATTCGTGGAAGGGAAACTCACCCTGTTCCTGGACCCCGAGCCCCTGATCAGGGCGGCTGCGGGCACGGATCACGGGGTTTACGGATGAAGACGCACCAGTTCGTGACTTTCAGGCTGGACGGGCACCTGGCGGGGCTCCACATACTCAATGTGCGGGAGATCAACCGGGTGTTGGACATCACCCCGGTTCAGCAGGCACCTGAGTATGTGCGCGGGCTGGTGAACCTCCGAGGCCAGACCGTGACCGTGATGGACCTGGGGGTCCGCCTGGGGCTGGGGCCCAGAAGAATCACCGGGGAGACGCACAATATCATACTCAAGCAGGAGCCGGTGGGTCTGCTGGTGGACAGCATAGGCGATGTGGAGGAGGCGGGCGAAGGCGCGGTGGAGCCGCCTCCGGCCAATTTGAACGGTATCGGAGTGGAGTTCATACGCTGCGTGGTCAAGCTCCGCGATGAGCTCCTCGTAGTGCTCTCCCCGGATAAGATACTGGAATGCGGGGAGGAAAAGGGGGTGTTTGCATGAAAAGGAGTCTCCTTGCCGACCTCAAGCTGAGGAACAAGATAATGCTGGTAGTGGCGGTGGCCGTGGTGCTGTCCACGGCCGTGGTGGGAGGGATAACCCTCAGGGAGACGGTCCGCCGAGCCGGCCTGGAGATGGAGGCCACCGAAGAGGAGGGACTGGCCCGGCTCCATAGGCTGATGAAGGACATGGTGGAGGCGTCGTACGCTGCGGTGGAAAAGACCTACACCCACTCGGCCGACCCCGAAGCCCTGAAGAAACAGTACGGACCTACACTCCGGAGCCTCTTGGACATCCCGTACGCCGTGCTGGAGGCCGAGGCCGCCAATACCGAGCTCTCCCACGAGATGAGGATGGAAATCAGGGAGGCGGTCAAGCTGGACATCCGCAACAGGGCGGCCGAATCCCTGCGTTCCATGCGCTACGGGGACAGGGGATACTTCTGGATAATGGACACCAAGGCCCGCATGATCATGCACCCGGAGCTCCCCGAGCTCGAGGGGAAGGATATGTCCGAGTTCACCCGCAACGGCGAGCTCCTGACCCCGGTGGGCTCCTCGAGGCCTCTTTTCGAGGAGTTCGTGCAGACGGCCTTGAATTCCCCGGAATCAGGCGGATTCGTGGTCTACCGCTGGCCCGACCCCAATGACCCCTCCCGGCTGGTCAGAAAGCTCTCCTATGTCCGCCTGTTCAAGCCGTGGGGCTGGATAGTGGGAGGGGGGATCTTCGTGGACCAGGTGGAGGCCGAGGCCATGTCCAGGGCGGAGGAGTTCGTAAAGGGCGTGGAGTACGGGGACGGCAACCACCTTTTTATTTTGGACGTTGGCGGCAATGCCCTGTCGCTCAAGGGCTCCGGGACCCTGGACAAGGGCCTCGAGGGTCTGGTGGAAGAGGTAAAGGCGCACGGGGACGGATTCCTGGAGTACCAAACCGGCGGTCAAGGAGGGGATGCCGTGCCCATGCTGGCCTACGGCAAGCTCTTCGAGCCTTGGGGCTGGGTCATAGGGACATATGCGGACCTGAGGGGCCTGGCCTCTGAGATCGCCGGGGAGCAGGAGTCCCTCAAGGAAAGCGTCAGGAGGCAGGTGATCTTCATCGTGGTCTCGACCGTCGGAATAATCCTGGCCACGCTTTTCCTTTGTCTTCTCATGATCAGGCGGTTCATCGAGCGGCCGCTCTACGAGACCATGGACGTGCTCAAAGACATCGCCCGGGGCAACCTCACCCGTAGGGTCACGGTGATGGCCGGTGACGAGATAGGACAGTTGGGCAAGGCGTTCAACTCGGCATCGGACAGGCTGCAGAAGATCCTCCAGGGGGTCACCAAGACCAGCGATTCCATCACCAGTGCGTCCGAGTCCTTGAACCGGACCTCCAACGAACTCGCGGTCAAGGCATCGGAGATGGATCAGAGCTTCGTGCATGCAACAGGCGCGATCAAGCAGACCGACGAGAACATAAAGAACATGACCGCGGCCGCCGAGGAGGCGAGCACCAGGACAGCGACCGTGGCGGCCTCCTCCAAGGAGGTCTCGAGCAGCATGGAGCAGGCCGGAAAAGTGACCGCAGAGGTCTCGGGGAACCTGGACACCGTGGCCGGGGACGTGGGGCAGATGGCCTCCTCGGTCAACAACATCGCCACGGCGATCGAGGAGATGTACGCGTCCATGAACGAGGTGGCCAAGAGCTCCTCGCGGGGTGCGGGCGTGGCCAGCGAGGGCTCCTCCAGGGCCGCGGAGACCTCGGAGCTGGTCAACAACCTGGGCGAGGCTGCAAAGGATATAGGCGAGGTCATAGATCTGATCAACGGAATCGCCAGCCAGACCAACCTCCTGGCCCTTAACGCCACCATCGAGGCCGCGGGCGCCGGAGAGGCGGGCAAGGGATTCGCGGTGGTGGCCAACGAGGTCAAGGAGCTTGCCAGGCAGACCGCCCGGGCCACCGAGGACATCCGCGAGAAGATCAAGGCCATGCAGGCGAACACGCAGGCATCCATCGAGGCCATAGGGGTGATAGTCAAGGTCATAATGGAGATAAACGACATAATGGGGACCATAGCCTCGGCCGTGGAGGAGCAGACCTCCACCACCAACGAAATAGCCAAAAACATATCGGAGACCGCGGAGCGGTCCAACTCGGTCTCCATGAACGTAAGAAACGCGGCAGAGCGGGCGGCCGGCACATCCGAGACCCTCCGCGGGGTGATCGATCTGGAGCAAGGCGTCTCCAGGGGGATCGACGAGGTGAGCCAGGCGGCCGCGGCCATAGCCAAAGACGCGGCCGAGGCCTCGTCGGGCACGGACGTGGTCATGGAGAACATCACCCATGTGGACCACGCGGTCAAGGTGACCTCCCAGGGCTCGGGCGATGTCAAGACCCAGTCGGAGAACCTGGCTGAACTGGCCGGGGAGCTGCAGTCCGTGATCAGGCAGTTCAGGCTGTGGAAGGACGGGGGGAGCGAGTCGGGTGCATGAATCATCCGAAGAGCCGGCCGCTCGGGCGCTTCGAGGTTTAGGCCCTGTTCCGCCCGGACAGCCGCAGGGCCGAAGGAGAATGCGGACATGAAGATTCTTGTGGTCGACGACCAGTCCACGATGCGGTCCCTGATAAAGGGTATGCTGGGAAAAATGGGGTTCAGCGGCTTGGACGAGGCCGATGACGGGGACACGGCGCTCAACAAGCTCAAGCAGGAGCCCTACGACCTTGTGATCTCCGACCTCCACATGCCTCGGATGAGCGGCCTGGAGTTCCTCAAGGAGGCCAGGGGCACTCCCGGCATAAAGGACACCCCCTTCCTCATGGTCACCACGGAGAGCAGCAAGGACGCGGTCCTGGAGGCGATCAAGCTCAAGGTCAACGGATACGTGGTAAAGCCCTTCACCCAGGAGACCCTGGAGGAGAAGCTCCGGCTCCTGGGCTGCACTCCCCCGGGCGGCGAAGCGGGCGGCCGAGGAGGGGTGGAGGCATGGCTGGAGGGACTGGGCCTGGGCGAGTACGCCGAGGCATTCCGGTCCAACCACATCACCATGGAGAACCTGACAGAGCTTACCGGGGAGGACCTGAAGGAGATAGGAGTGGATTCCCTGGGGCACAGGAAGACCATCCTCGCAGCCATACAAAAGGGTACCTGAGGACCCGGAGGCGCGGGGGAGACCAACGGCACCGGAGGGGAGGCATGGCAGAGGACCACCGCTTCGTGGCGCACCTGAGGAGCCGCATCCTGGATGCGATCAACAACCACCTCATGCAGATCCAGAACCCCGATCTGGGGGAGTACTATGAGACAAAGGAGGACTTGATGGGGATGCTGGAAGAGGAGTCGCTGTACCTCCGGAAAAAGCGCGACATGATCCTCGAGGAGATAAACCGCTACCTGGAAAACGAGGCAAGAGTCGGGGTAAAGCCTGGTGAATGACAAGCTGAACGTCCTCATCGTCGACGACAACCTCATCTTTCGCAAGTTCCTCACCCGCGTGGTGGAGGACATTGAGGGCATTGAGCTGGTCCAGCCCGCGGCCAGCGGCCAGATTGCGCTCAAGAGGCTGGAAAAGGTCCCGGTCGACCTGGTGCTCATGGACATGCAGATGCCCGGGATGAGCGGGCTCCAGACCCTGAAGCGGATCCGCGGCGAGCACCCGGACGTGGGCGTGATCATGATAAGCGGGGAGTACGGCTCTGACGCGGACCAGGTGGTGGAAGCCCTGGAGATGGGGGCCCTGGACTTCCTGCCCAAGGGGGGGATGGACGGCGGCCAAAACAGCGTGCTGGCCCTGCGCAGGCACCTGCTGACCCTGACCCGCCAGTATCAAGGCAGGCGCAACCTGAACCTGGCGAGAAGACTGGCGGCTGAAAGGTCCGCGGCCCTGGCAGCGGGCGATGTCGATTCCCCGGCCGTTTCGGCGGAGGCCCTGGGTGCGGCGGCCCGGACGGCGCCCCGGCGTTCCGTCGTCCCGGGCAGGATCGACGTGATCGTGATGGGGGCCTCCACAGGCGGGCCCAACGCACTGAGCGAGATCATCCCCCGGCTCCCCGGGTCCCTCAGGGTGCCCGTCCTCCTGGTACAGCACATGCCCTCCTTCCTCACCGCCTCCCTTGCCAACAGCCTGGACTCCAAGTCCGCCCTGGAGGTGCGGGAGGCGGCGGACGGAGAAGAACTGCGTCCGGGGACGGTATACCTGGCCCCCGGGGGCAGGCACATGACCGTGAGGAAAAACGCCTCGAACGGCGGGGACGGGGGCAGGAGGTACATGGCTCTGAGCGACGGCCCGCCGGAGAACAGTGTCAGACCGTCGGCCGACGTGCTTTTCAGGAGCGCGGCCGAGGCCTTCGGCGGCCGCGTCATGGCGGTGATACTAACCGGCATGGGCTCGGACGGCATGAAGGGGGTCCGGGCGCTCAAGGAGAAGGGCTGCTACTGCCTCTCCCAGAGCGAGCAGACGTGCGTGGTATACGGGATGCCCAGGGCTGTGGACGAGGCCGCCCTCTCGGACGAGCGGGTCTCCCTGGGCGACATGGCCGGGCGCATAATAGATATCATCAGCGGTTCAGAGAGGTAGACCTCAGTGACCATCCCCATCACCACCCAGGAATTCCACTTGATCAGGAAGTTCATCGAGGAGCAGTGCGGGATCTTCCTCGCTGAGGACAAGACCTACCTGGTGGAAAACCGCCTCTCCAGCCTCGCCAGGCAGGCCGGCTGTTGCAGCTTCGGCGAGCTCTACCGAAAGATGCGCAATGAAAACGGCTCCAAGGCCCTCCA
>CAZYJR010000003.1:49786-51234 GCA_964647905.1 uncultured Desulfobacterales bacterium
TACTTCAAGAAGGAGATGAACCACTGGCACATCGAGCCCGGGATCAGGGAGATGATCACCTTCCGCCGCTACAATCTCAAGGACCCGCCTCCCCGCGGGTTCGGATCCTTTGACCTGGTGTTCATGAGGAACGTGATCATCTACTTCTCCGACTCGTTCAAGAGGGTGATCTTCGACAAGGTCGCCAGCCTGATGAGCCCCGGGGGATATATGTTCCTGGGGACCGGAGAGACCATCAGCGGGTACACCGATGCGTTCGAGATGTGCGAGTGCGGCGGCGGTGTTTACTACCGGCTGAGGAGGTAGCCGCCCCGGCCCTCAGGAGCTCGACTCCCGCCTTGTGAAGTCCCCCTCCATGTGCTAGCTTGATTCGCTCGCATCGAGCGTTTGAAATCACCATTGACCCAGAGGGGATCATGACCAAGGAACCGGTAGTAACGCGCTTTCCGCCCAGCCCCACCGGGTACCTCCACATAGGTGGGGCTAGGACCGCGCTCTTTAACTGGTTGTTCGCCAGGAAACACCAAGGGAGGTTCATACTCAGGATCGAGGACACGGACACGGAGCGCTCGTCCGAGGAGGCGACCCGGGCCATCCTGGATTCCATGGAGTGGCTGGGCCTGGACTGGGACGAGGGGCCCTACTTTCAGAGCAGGCGCTACGAGATCTACAGGGAGTTCATCGAGCGCCTCCTGGCATCAGGCATGGCCTACCACTGCCACTGCTCCCAGGAGATCCTGGAGAGGAAGCGAGGGCAGGCCAGGGCCATGGGGCTGAAACCCAAGTACGACGGCACGTGCCGGGACCTGGGCCTGGAAAAGGCGGAGGGCTCCGTGGTCAGGCTCAAGGCGCCGCTGACCGGGTTCACCCGGTTCGAGGACAGGGTCAAGGGTCCCATATCAGTGGCCAACGAGGAGCTGGACGACCTGATCCTGGAGAGGTCGGACGGCAGCCCGACCTATCACCTGGCAGTGGTGGTGGACGATATCACCCTGGGCGTCAACCACGTGATCAGGGGCGACGACCACGTGAACAACACCCCCAGGCAGATCCTGATCTACCAGGCTCTGGGCGAGCCCCTGCCGGTCTACGCACACGTGCCCATGATCCTCGGCCCGGACAGGACCAGGCTGAGCAAGCGGCACGGGGCCACCTCGGTGTTGGCCTACAGGGACATGGGCTACCTCCCCCAGGCGCTTCTGAACGCCCTGGCCCGGCTGGGATGGTCCTACGGCGACCAGGAAAGGTTCACACTGGAGGAGCTGATCGAGAAGTTCAGCCTGGAGCGGGTGGGAAGGTCGGCAGGCGTTTTCAACGCGGAAAAGCTCACCGACCTGAACGCCTGGTACATCAGGGAGACCGAATCCAGGACCCTGGCTGAAATGGTCCTGCCCTTCCTGCAAAGGCTCGGGCTCCCCGAGCCCGAGCCGTACAAGCTGGTAAGGGCG
>CAZYJR010000003.1:51334-79300 GCA_964647905.1 uncultured Desulfobacterales bacterium
CTTCCTGCAAAGGCTCGGGCTCCCCGAGCCCGAGCCGTACAAGCTGGTAAGGGCGCTGGAGACCATGAAGCCCAGGAGCCGCACCCTGGTGGAGATGGCCGAGGGAGCGGCCTTCTACTTCGCCGGAAGGATCACCTACGAGGAAAAGGGCGACAAGAAGTTCCTCAAGGCCAATGTCCTGCCCTACCTGGAGGAGCTGGAGCAGCGTCTGGCCGGGCTGGAGGAGTTCAACGAAAAGGCGCTTGAGGAGTTCTTCGCCGCCTACCTCGAGGAGAAGGACCTCAAGCTGGGAAAGATCGCCCAGCCCCTGCGGGTGGCCCTGACCGGCAAGACGGCCAGCCCGGGCCTCTTCGAGGTCATGGACGTCCTGGGACGGGAAGAGGTGCTCCGCCGCATAGGGCTGGCTGCGGCCCGGATCAGGGAGAAGCAGGGAGCAGCCGAGAAGGCCGGGTGAGGGGCCTAGTAGGCCACGCACCTGAACCCGGTGATGTTGGACGCGGTCTCGGGGGGCAGGACCTTCCTGTGCCAAAGGGAGACCACGTCATTGGATAGCCAGCTCCCGCCCTTGAGGACCCGGCCGCCCTCTTCCCTGCTCATGGTCCATTCAAGGACGTTTCCAAGGCAGTCCGCCACGCCCAGGGGGTTTTCATACTCGGCGTAGCGGTCCACCGGGGATGTGTCGCCCAGGAAGGACTTTTCCACGTTGCAGGCCCCGCTCACCCAGTCTTCCCCCCAGGGGAACCTCAGGCCCTTGTCCGTGCGCATGGCCGCCTCCCATTCCTCCTCCGTGGGAAGGCGCTTGCCGCACCAAGCGGCAAAGGCCAGGGCGTCCTCCAGGCTCACCTGGACCACCGGGTGGTTCCTCTTGTGCCTCAGATTGCCGCCCGGGCCCGAAGGCTGGTACCAGCAAGCCCCCTCCACCCTGCTAGAGGAAACCCCGGACCTGCAGATGATCTCTTTTCTCCCTGTCCGGTCATCCACCCTGCGCTGGAACCTACCCTGGTGCACGATGCCGTAGCCCGCCCTCTCGGCGGTGGTCCGGTACCCGGTCCTCTCCACGAAGAGTTCAAAGAGGGCGTTCGTCACCGGGAACTTACCGATGTAGAACCCATCCACTCGGACAACCGCCTCCTTCCTCTCAATCCTCGAAGGAGAAGGGCTCCCCACCCTATACTCCCCTCCGGGGATCCGGATGTGCCGGTTGTAGAACCTGTCCATAGCGGCGAGGGATTGGTTGAACTCCTCGGCGAGCAGGCGTTTCTTTTCAACGTCCACCTCGCCGCCCGGGTCCATCTCCGGCACAGCCCAGTCCGGAGAAAGGCCCTGATCCCGCCCTTCACCCCCCGCCTCTTCCTCGAGCTCACCGGGGTCGTTTTCGCCTTCCAGGACCTCCACTTCCTCCAGATCCCCTTCCTCGATCTCCCCTGCCGGCACCTCCCCGGCCTCACCTGCAGCCTCTGCTCCGCCCGCCGCCTCCTCCGGGAGCTCCTCCGAGTCCTCGAGCCCTTCCTCCGGGACATCTTCCTCCACGACCTCCACGGCATCGTCTTCAAGGGGCCCCTCTTCTTCCTCGACCTCCTCATCCCCCTCGGCTTCCTCTTCCAACTCCTCTTCCAGGACCTCCACCTCCCGGTCCTCTAAAGCGCCTTCCTCCTCGAGCTCACCGGGGTCGTTTTCGCCTTCCAGGACTTCTACTTCCTCCAGGTCCCCTTCCTCGATCTCCCCTGCCGGCACCTCCTCGGCCTCTGCCTCGGCCTCTGCTCCGCCCGCCGCCTCCTCCGGGAGCTCGTCCGAGTCCTCGAGCCCCTCCTCCGGGACGTCTTCCTCCATGACCTCCACGGCCTGGTCCTCGAGGGGCCCCTCTTCTTCCTCTACCTCTTCATCCTCTACCTCTTCATCCTCTACCCCTTCATCCTCCTCGGCTTCTTCTTCCACATCCTCTTCCAGGACCTCCACCTCTTCCGCCCCGGCATCAGGGCCGTTACCGCCCTCGGCCGCCCCGCCGGCAATGGAGTCGGGTCCCACCAGGCCCAGCGACCCGGCCAGGTCCTTGATCATGGCCTTGAGGGCCTCCATGGTCTTGTCCCCCGCCTCTTCCCGGTCCATGCCCGCCAGGAGCTTCTGGATGCCCTTCAGGACCTCCTGGATTCGCACGGGATCCGGCCGGCCGTCAGGGGAGGCCATGGAGCCCAGGAGCTCCAGTGTCTGGTCCTTGGCCTCATCCGATAAGACAAAGGTGTATGAGGGCCCGATTATAACGCCCTCGGGATTCCCTCCGTTGCGGAAGAGCCGCATCAGGTCGGAGTTTATGGATGAGCGGAGGCTGGATAGGTTCCTCTTGCGCGAGGCCGGGGTGCCTGATCCGTCCCCCCCTCCCCAGAGGTTCCTGATCAAATCTTCAGGGTCAACCGCCCGGATGGAGTCGACGTCTTCCGGCTCCTGGTAGCGGCTCCGGATGGCCCGGACCAGCCTCTTCTTGGCAGAACGCTCGCTGCGATAGCCCAGGTCCTCAATGGCCTGGTCAATGCCTTCAAGCGTTACTCCTGATCCGAAGCTCATGCCGCGCCCCTGGTATGTCTCTTGCATCACAAAGAATTCGATTGCCGTCCCGCGTGCGGTCCGGAGATAAGAGTGCAAATGCCGGGCCAAACCAAGGGCGGCCGCAATCACCGGGAAAGGAGCCTGAGACATGAAGGTCATGGACCGGCAGGTCATACGAAGCGGGGAGCAGGAGCTGATCGACGGGATCACGGCGGATCTGGACTGGGGCGCGGTGGAGCGGGTCTTCGCCGACAAGCACAAGCTGCGCCTGGGCGAGGAGGTGGATTACAAGAGCGGGGACCTGGTGGTGCACGACCAACAGGTTGCCTACCAACTGGAGTTCGAGGTCAAAATCCCACTCTCCATTGTCCTGGACCGGGACGGGAACTGCCTATCCATCCGGAGCGCCAGCCCGGAAGGCCACTGGGCCGGGGCGCCCGCGGAGGAGCATGACGAGGAGGACCCAGGGGGCGAAGCATCCGAGCCCTTTGCCGTGCCCGGGGACGGTGAAGACGAAGGCAGCGGGGCCTGAGACACATGGATGGGAATTCTCACCAAGGGGCTTCCGCCGATCATGTCCTGGAGGGGCTGGACAGGTCCCTTTCCAGTCACCTGGAGAGGCTCACCGGCACCAGCCTGGGGATTAACGGCCTGCCCCTGGGGGTCCTGAGCGTGGCCTGCATCGTGCTGCTGGTGGAGCGAACCGGCAAGGACGGCCAGGGGTCATCGGCCCGGGCGCTTGATCGCGAGGGGATCCGCTCGGAGCTGAGGGAGATGGGCCTGGAAGTCCCGGGCGCCCTGGAAGAGACCCTGGACCGGATGGCGGGCTGCGGCTACATGGAAGAGGGCCCGGACGGCGATATCCTCGCGGGAAAGCCCGCGGTTTCCATGGCCCGCCTCCTTGACCACGCCTTCCCGGGCATGCCCGGGATGAACCTGGTGGCCTACATCGCCCAGACCATGGAAGAGGCCCTGTCCGGAAGGAAGACCCCGGAAGAGGCCGAGGGCCAGCTCGAGCAGATGTTCAGGCTCCACGGGGTCTCACTCAAGCAGGCCGCGGGCAGGGGAAAGCCCGCCGGGCCTGCCCGGGGCAATGAGAAGCCCCTGGGGCGGCCGGGGCCGACCAAGTCCCGAGCCGGACTCGCCGGTCCGGGGCCAAGGCCCGTCCTGGGGGCGGAGCTGAGGGATTTCCTGGCCCGACGGGAGGCCGAGGACGAGGACCCCGGAGAGGACTCCCCTGAAATCGAGCCCGAGCCCCGGGAGGTCGATCCGCAGCCCGAAGCACCTCCTGAACCGCACCACGCCCGGATCGAGCCTGTTGTCGAAGACGCCGCCGGGTCCGGGGAAGAACAAGGACAGCCGGAAAAGGAGCCTGAGGAGGCCCTTCCGGAAGAGCGGCCCGAGCAAAAACCCGGCGGAGAGCTGCAGGAGACCGGGCCGCCCGTCCCGGAAACGGCCCCCTTGGAGCAGGACAGGGAGCTGCCGGAGACCGCTTCCGGGGAGCAGACCCCGGGCCACGGGCCTTTGCCTGACCCGAGGCCTGCGGATGAGCCGTTAGAGCAGGAGACGCTCAGGAAAAAGGCTGGGTCCGATGCGGTCACCGCGGACACGGAAGTGGAAGAGCGGGTCGCGGCACTGGGGGAGCAGCTTTCCATGGAGTGCCCCTTGTGCCGCAAGAACTTTGTGGAGACCCGCACCACGGCCACCGGCCGCACCTACTACATGTGCCCTGATAAGGAGTGCATGTTCATCAGTTGGGGCCGGCCCCATCACCTGACCTGCCCCAGGTGCGGGAATCCGTTCCTGGTGGAGGCGGGCTCGGGAGAGGTCGATCAGGGCCTCAAGTGCCCCAGGGCCACGTGCGGGTATCGCCTGCCCGGCCAAGGGGAGGAACCGGGGGGTGAGGGCCCCCGGGCCCCGGTCAAGAAGGCCGGGAGGAAGGTGGTCAAGCGCAAGGGCGTCCGCAGGAAGCGCTGAGCCCGGCCTTATTCCAGCCTCTCAATGGTTTCCAGGATCTGTCTCCCCAGCTCGGGCGGGGCGGCCAGCAGGTCCTCCCGGATCATTGCGGAATCCAGGTACTCGTTCAGGAAGAACTCTGTCCCGTCCATCCTGAATATGCCGCCGCCTGCTGATTCCAGGATAACCCGCACCGCCCCAAGCTCCTCAAAGGAGAGGTTGTTGATCAACGCCCCCTCGGCCCTGCCTGTGGCCACATAGCACACATGGGCCCCGGTGCACCCCAGGCTCCGGATCTTGCCCGGGAACCGGGTGGCGTAATGTTGGTGGAAGCGCGAGTAGGTCAAGAGCACGCTCTCGTCATCCACCGCGTCCTGAGCCGAGACCTTTATGGGATGATCCCCCAGGTGGGCCCGGTCCCCGGCCTTGGCGTAAAATAGGTCCCCGGTGGCGGGCATGTAAAAGGCACCCAGCACGGGCCAGTAGTTTTCCAAGAGGGCCAGGGAGCTCCCCCAGATCGGTATTCCGGCCTGGAAATTGGCCACCCCGTCCAGCGGGTCGTACACCCACAAATACCTGGTCCCGTCGTGCCTGTAGTCCCGCTCCTGCTCCTCCTGGTTGCTGTAGACCCGGTGGCCCGGATAGCGCGAATAGAGCTGATCCCTGAAAAACTCGGTGAGCTGTAGGCCTGCATCTATCACCAGGCCCTCGTCGAACTTGACCGTCTCAGCGCCCCTGCCGTAAAGACCGAGCGCCTTGCCCCCGCAGAGCCTGAGGGCCTCGGTGGCAAACCCCAGTAGCTCGTCCACCCCGTGCTCGTCGGACACTTCATCCCTCCTTTGCAAAGGAAATCAAATAGTTGAATCACTCCGAGTCCGGTGGAATCGATTCACCGGATCAACGGCCGCAAGCAGCCCGGCCCGATCCGGGCCTAGAGGGTGACCGGCTCCCGCAATACCGCCTCCACCGCCTCTTCGGCCCGGGCTGCGGGCTCCGGATGGGTGTCCGCAAGGCCGGCCACCTGCCGCAGGTGATCCGCGGTCCGGGTGATAAGGGAGACCATGTCCCCCTCGTCCACTGCCACCGCGGTCATGAGCTCGTCCCAGGAGGCCCCCTTGGCCCAGAGGAACAGGGAGGCCGCGGGCCAGAACATGATCTCTGGATTCTCGAATCTCCTGAGGGTCTTCTTGACCCTGAGCTCGTGAATGGAGTCAAGGACCTTGTCCAGCCGATCCTCCACCTGGCCAAGGTCCTCTCCGGGCGGCGGCCTGAGGGCCGCGTCCAGGCCCCGGTCCCAGACGAACGGGGCTATCACCGCGGCCATGAGCTCCTGGGTGATGCCCTGGAAGGCGCCCTTCCTTATGGCCTCGGCTATCAACAAGGGGTGGTCCAGGCGCAGGCGGGACGCCCACTCCCCGTCCGGTGTCAGGCGGTCGTTGCGGTCCACGAAGCCTGTCTCCTTGAGGAAGCGCAGGCGGCGCTTGAAGCTCAGCCACAGGCCGCCGCTCATACCCTCCACCCTGCCGCCTAGGGACCGGAGCTCCTTGAGTATGCCCCTCATCCTGCGGTTCTTGGGCGTATGGCAGTCCTTGAACCTGGGACAGCCCTCGCAAGGGATGGAATCGGGCAGGTCCGGAGGGCCGGGCGCAGGCCCCTCCTCTCCGGCCTTCATCCTGCGCCTCTCCTTCCTCAGCCTCCTCCTCAGCTCGGACCTGGTCTCGATATATTCCATGACCTCGAACGGGTCCGAGGTGTCGCACAGGCCGCCCGAGAGCTCCCGCTCCATGGCCGAGACCAGCTCCTGCCAGCGCCGGTAAAGCCCCGAGTCCATCCCGCCCCGCTGGAAGGCGGCGAACGACCGGTCCAGCAGGAGCCTCACCTCTTCCGGGTCATGGCTGAGGAGCAGGTTGAGGGTCATGGAGAAGTTGATCTGGATCCTGCTCTCCAGAGGCTCGGGCGCGGAGTCCCTGAGCGTGCGGATCAGCTCCGGGTCCTGGTGGCGGCCAGGGAGGACCACGGCGAAGCCGATCCGGTCCTTTCCCCTGCGCCCGGCCCTTCCTATCATCTGGTGAAGCTCCCTGGCGGTCAAGTCGCTGAACCCGCGGCCGTCGAAACGGTCGCTCTGGACCAGGACCACGGTGCGGGCGGGGAAATTCACGCCCGCCGCCACGGTGGAGGTGGAAAAAATGGCCTCCAGCAGGCTCTTTTCCATCATCCTCTCCACCATGAGCTTCCAGGTCGGGAGCTGTCCCGCGTGGTGGGCGCCCACCAGGGCCTCCTTGAGATACCGCATCTGGCGGTGACCCTGGAGGTGGGGGTAGCGCCGGAGATAGGCCGTTACTTCCGCCCTCAGGCGCTCCTTGACCGCGGCCGGAGGATCCGACCTGGAGCAGGCGGCAAGGGCCCGGTCGCAGTCCGCCCGGGACTTGAGGAAGAAGATGGCGGGCAGGAGGTCCAGCTCCCTGAGGCACCTGAGGACGTCCCCATAGGAGGGTGCGGGCTCCGTCTTGGACCCTTTCCCCTTGCCCTGGGAGCCCGCCATGAACTTCTTGACCCTGCCCGAGAGCCCTTTGCGGCCGCCCAGGGGGACCATGAGCCCGTCCGGGAGCAGGAACATCATCTCCAGGGGCACGGGCCGCTCGTCCACCTTGACCACGTGGGCCCTGACCCCTCGGTTCCGCTCCAGCCATGCGGCGAGCTCGGCGGCGTTGGGTATGGTGGCTGAGAGGAGCAGGAGGCGCACCCTGGGAGGGAGGTAGATCAGGGTCTCCTCCCAGACCACGCCCCGATCCGGGTCGCTCAGGTAGTGGGCCTCGTCCAGCATAACCAGGTCGGCCCGGATGCTGGTGCCCTGGTGCATGGCGTCATAGAGCTGGTTCCTGAGGATCTCGGTGGTCCCCACGATCACCGGTGCGTCCGGGTTTTCCTTTCGGTCGCCGGTCAAGATGCCGCACAGGCCGCCGCCGAACTCGGCCTGGAACTGCTGGTGTATGGTGTTCGAGAGCGCCTTCAGGGGCGATGCGTACCAGACGCGCATTCCGCGGGCCAGGCAGCGCCTGATGGCCTCCGAGGCGATCCAGGTCTTGCCCGCGCCGGTGGGGGCGCTCACCAGGACGTCGTTGTCTCTCACCCGCTCCAGGGCCTCCAACTGGAACGGGTCCGGGCTTAAGGGCTCGGCCTCGGGGACCCCGATCTGCTTGAAGACCCTCTTTAACTGAGGGTCTATGCGGGGCCGCTCGCAGGGCCTCCTCATACCTCGAGAGGCGGGACGGCGCCTGCCCCGTTTGGGGGAAGACCGGCTGAGCGGCTGCTTGCGGCGGGTCATGGGAATCCGATGGTCTTCATTTCACCAGCGCGCGCGCTACGAGGTCCATGTCGCTCAAGTAGCCCCGGGAGATCCCTTCCAAATCCAGGGACCGGAGCGAAGACAGCGCGCTCCCGAGCTCTTCCCCGCAGCCCGCGGCGATCTTGAGGCCCTTTTCAAAGACCACCCCTGCGGCCTCGGCAGCAAACAGGCGCGCTGCGGCCCGGATGTACTCCCCGCGCGCGCCCCCGCCCCCTGAGGCCTTCACGCACAGGGCCTCGGCCACCTCGCAGTGGGTCATCATGTCGGCTAGCAGGAACATCACGTGCTGGAGCCGGGCGAGCTTTTGCTTTCTTGCGGCCATCAGGGTCTCGTTGAGGGCGCTCAGGGCCCGGGCGAGCACCGATCCTCCGCTCTCCCCGGGCAGGGCAGCCACGGCCGCGGCCTTTTCGCCGTAAAAAGCGCCCTTGGAGCGCACCGACTCCCTGAGCCTGAACATGGAGATGATGTTCCTCTGGATCTCGCTGGTACCCTCGAAGATGGTGGTGATCTTGATGTCCCGCTTGATCTTTTCCACCTCGTAGTCCCGGATATAGCCGTACCCTCCCAGGGCCTGGATCGCATCGTTGGCAGCTGCATCCCCTGCCTCAGTGGCGAAGAACTTGCTGATGGACCCCTCCACCTGGAGGTCCTCCTCGCCCAGGTCCAGCCGCCTGGCGGTCTCCTCGATATAGGCCCTGGCCGCCTCCAGCCGCACCGCATTGGGTGCCAGGAGCCGGTGGGTGTAGCCCTGCTTTTCCGCCAGGGTTGTCCCGAACTGGACTCGCTCCTTGGAGTATGCCGCAGCCTTTTCCAGGGCCGCAGCCCCTCCCCCGAGCCCGAAGGTGGCGACCATCAGCCTGGTGTAGCCGAAGACCTGGTTGGCCTGCTTCAAGCCCTGGCCCTCCACCCCGCCGATCAGGTCCTCGGCCGGGACGAAGAGGTCCTCCAGGGTAAGGGCGCAGGTATCGGACGCCCGGATCCCGTGCTTGTCCTCGTGCTTTCCCGGGGTGAGCCCGGGGGTGCCGCCTCTGACCACGAAGAACGAGGGCCCGCCCGGGGCGTCGGCCAGGATGGTGTAGAGCTCGGCCACGCCCCCGTTGGTGATGAACTGCTTCTGGCCGTTCAGCCGGTAGCCGGTCACCCGGCCCGTGCCCTCGGTCACAGGCTCCGCCTTGGTCTTCAGGGCCTGGACATTGGATCCCGCCTCGGGCTCGGTAACCCCGTAGGCCACGATCAGCCCCTCTTCGGCTATCCTGGTTATGTATTTTCGCTTCTGCTCCTCCGTGGCCCCCACCCTCAAGGGATCCATCCCCAGGCAGATGGCCAGGAAAGAGGTGGCAACAGCGAGATCCATCCGGGCCATGCGCTCGGATACCAGGGCTATGTCACTTGCCCCGGCACCCAGCCCCCCGTACTCCTCGGGTATGAATATCAAGTGGAGAGCCACATCAGGGCCCAGCATGAACCTGATCAGGTCCATGGGGAACTCGCCCTTTAGGTCCATCTCCATCTTGGTCTCGTGATCCAGCCTGTCCCTTTCCAGCTTGGAGATGGTCTCCATCACCATGGAGAGCATCTCCGGGTCCATTCCTGAAGTCTTATCCTGCATCTGCGGGCTCTCTCCTCCTGTCTTGTCTCACTGAAATGAGCGGTTCAAACCGCTGCCGGGCCTATTCTTCCCCCCAATCGGGCTCGCGCTTTTCCAGGAACGCGGCCATGCCCTCCCTGGCTGCGGGCATGGAGGCGTTGAGGGTTATCACCTCCTTGCCGTAGTGGTAGGCCCCGGCCTGGGTCATCTCCATCTGCCTGTAAAAGGCCTGCTTTCCAATCCCCAGGGTGGTCCTGCTGTATCGTGCTATCCCCTCGGCCAGGGCCATTGTCTCGGCCTCCAGCCTGTCGGCCGGCACCACACGGTTCACCAGCCCGTACGAGGCCGCCTCTCGTGCCGAGACGAACTCGCCGGTCAAGAGCATCTCAAGCGCCCTCTTCCTGCCCACCGCCCGGCTCAGGGGGACCATGGGCGTGGAGCAGAAGAGCCCGATCTTAACACCGGGCGTGGCGAACCGCGCCTCCTCCTCGGCCACCGCCAGGTCGCAGGCCGCCACCAACTGGCAGCCCGCAGCAGTCGCCACCCCGCGGACCTGGGCGATCACCGGCTGGGGCAGGCCCTGGATACGCGCCATCAGCTCGGCGCACCTGTCGAACAGATGACGGACCTCTTCGGGGGATCCCCCCAGGATCTCCCTCAGGTCGTGTCCCGAGCTGAAGTTACCCCCCGCCCCCCTGACCACCAGGACCCTGATATGCGGCCTCGCCGATGCCTCTTCCAGGGCCGAGTGGAGCCCCTCGATCAGGTCCAGGGACAAGGCGTTCCTTTTCTCAGGCCTCTCCAGAGTGAGTATCCCCACCCTGCCCTCTTCCTCCAGGGCCACATGGGATCCCTTCATGGGTCTTCCTCCTCGAACCCGGGCCGGTTATTTTTCTATCTCGCTCCGCCGGTGCTGGAAATATGCATCCCTGAGGCTCACGTAAGGGTCCAGGGCCGAGCGCTTGAGCTCCTCGTAGTCACCCAGGGTGAGGGAGGTCTCGTTTACCTTGTCGTAGGTCTTGACCGCGAGGTTGTACTTGGTTTGAGGGACCAGGTAGTTTACCGGGTTTAGGAAGGCGTCCCCCACCATCCCGATGGAGTCCCTGACACACGAGGGTCCGAAAAAGGGCCAGTTTATGAAGATGGACGGGCCCGCCCCGTAATGGCCGAATGTCTGGCCCAGGTCCTCTTCGTACCGATCCAACTCCATGGCCGTACCGGCCACGTCCAGGAATCCGGCCATGCCCACGGTGGAATTCACGAAAAACCTGACGAACTCGTAGCCCGCCTCTTGGCCCTTGAGCTGCAGCAGGCAGTTGATCAAGCGGATGGGGAAGCCGAGATTGTAAAAGAAATTCCTCACCCCCACCCTTCCCTTCTCGGGCACCACTGCACGGTAGCCGCGGGCCGCCGGCTCCAGGACCCAGAAGTAGAGTTTGTCGTTGAAGTGGTAAAAGGCCCGGTTCAGGGGCTCCAGGGGGTCGGATATGGTCTCTATGTCCTGGTAGTCCTCGGCCCAAGGATCTTGATCCTCCACTTCCAGAGCGGCCGCTCGCACCGGCACCGCCCCGGCCGACCCGCCGGTGTCGCCGGCGGTGGAATCCCATTCGCCGTAAACCTCTTCCACATCCAAAGGGCTGAGGGGTATGGGCCCGTCCTGACCCGGCCAACCCGCCCGGGCCTGAAACAAGACCAGAAAGACCACCGCAGCCGCCGCAAAGATTCTCATCGCTCCCCCAACCACCGGATCCTCCTATTGGAAAAATCCCCGAGGCGGGACGTCAGGTCTCGGGATTCTGCTTTGCCCGCCCTTCCTCCAACTCCCTGAGCCTCTGTTCGAGTCTTTCCACCAGGTCCCCGTAGGACCCCTTGGTCAGGATCTCGTTGAACTGCACGCGGTAGTTGTTGACCAGACTCACCCCTTCGATCAGGATATCATAGACTCGCCAGCCGTCTTCCATATACTTCATGCGGTAATTAATCGGTATATTCTGGCTTTTATCAGTCAATATTTTTATCTTTACTTGTCCGTATTTACCATCCACTTCTTCCTCGACGTATGTGACCTTCTCCCCTGTGTATTCCTCCAGCCTCACGAGCAAGGTCTTCCCGGCCAACTCACGGACCAGGCGCTTGAACTCGTCCCTCTCGGCCTCGGTCCTGCCCCTCCAGTGGCGGCCCAATGAACGTCTTGCAATCTCCTCCCAGTCAAAGCGCTCGTCCACGGCCTCCCGGATCATCTCCTGCCTGGCGGCGGCCTTGTCCGGGCCCTTGAGCTCCGGAGTGGAGATCACCTCCAGGATCCGCTCCGTGGTCTCTCGAATCGCCTCCATGGGCCCGCCGGATGACCCGCCCGCGGACGTGAAAACAAGAAAGCACGACGCCGCCAATAGTCCTCCAAACACCGCCCTTTTCATCGCTCCAATCACCCCGCCGCTCCACCGCATCTCAGATCTTGCCGAACGCGAACTTGGATATCAGCTGCTCCAGGTCCACCGCGGACTGGGTCTCCCGGATTCGCCCATTGGGGGGTATGGCCTCCTCCGAGCCCCCGGGCGTTATCTGTATGTACTTCTCGCCTATCAGGCCCTTGGTCTTTATAGCGGCGATGGCGTCTTCCTGTATTTCCAGGTCCGCCCTGATAGCCAGACGCACCCTGGCCTCGTAGTCCTCGAGCGAGATCCCCTTGACCCGGCCAACGTCAACGCCCGCTACGACCACCGAGGCCCCGTCCTTGAGCCCGCCCACATCGGAGAAAACGGCGTAGACCTCGTACCCGCCTCCCCCTCCCAGGACCTCCATCCTGGCCAGCTTGACCGAGAGGTATCCTAGGCACAGGATTCCCGCAAGTATAAATAATCCCACGAACAATTCAAGATCCAATTTCCTCATGGCACCCGCTCCCTCATCAAAGCCTCAGCAGAGCCGCTCCCCGGGCCCCGATCAGGCCTATCCCAGCTCCATGGGGCCGCGCACCTCGCCCCTGACGAACTGCCCCACCAAAGGATCCTCCGAGGCCAGGACCTCATCAGGCTGTCCTTCTGCCTGGATGCGGCCGTCGTAGAGGAAGGCGGCGCGGTCCGCTATGTCGAAGACCCTGTGGATCTCATGGGTCACCATGACCCCGGTAAAGCCCAAGCGGCGGTGCAACTCGTTTATGAGCTCCAGTATGGCCTGCCCGATGACCGGGTCCAGCCCTGTGGTGGGCTCGTCGAACATGAAGATCTCGGGCTCGGAGACCAGCTCTCTGGCAAGGGCGGCCCGTTTCTGCATCCCGCCGCTGAGCTGAGACGGGTACTTGGCCTCGGCCCCTTTCAACCCCACCAGGGCCAGCTCCCCCATCACCCGCTCGCGTATCTCCCGCTCGGCCAGCCGGGTCTTCTCCCTGAGGGGAAAGGCCACGTTGTCATAAACGGTCATGGAATCAAAGAGCGCCCCTCCCTGAAACAAGAAACCCAGCCTCTCCCTCAGCCGGGAGAGCCTCCGCCCGGTGAGCCGGGAGATGTCCTCGCCGGCCACCAGGATCCTCCCCTTGTCGGGCTTGAGGAGTCCGGCCATGTGCTTCAATAGGACGCTCTTTCCCGATCCGCTCCGGCCTATGAGCGCCAGCAGCCCGCCCTCCGGTATCTCCAGGGAGACCCCTTTGAGCACCTCGACGCCGTCGAATGAGCGGTGGAGGTCCTCCACCCTGATCATGATCCGAGCGCCTTGCCTCTCCGCGTGTTGCTCCACTAGTGCCATCCGCCCCTAGAACAGTTTCCGTCCAGAAATGGTCGTTTCTCCCAATCTCGGCGTCGATCCGCGGGGTTGGTCGTGCGACGTACTCCACTAGAACAGTAAAGAGGTCATGAAGTAGTCCCACACCAGGATCAGGACCGAGGAAAAGACCACCGCCTGGGTGGTGGCCCGGCTCACGCCCTCGGCCCCGAAGCCGGTGTGAATCCCCGTATAGTAGCCCTTGTAACACGAGATCCAGGCTATGATCACACCGAAGCTCAAGGACTTATAGAGCCCCTCCAGTATATCGGACATACCCACATAGTCGGCCATTTCTCCGAAATAGGTCCCGGATCCCACGCCGAGCATCTTCACCCCCACCAGGTACCCCCCGAAGATCCCCACCACGTCGAACATGGCGGTCAGCAGGGGAAGCGCTATCACCGCGGCCAGGAGGTTGGGGACCACCAAATAGCGGTGGGGGTTGAGCCCCATAAGGGTGAGGGCGTCTATCTGGTCGCTTATTCGCATGATCCCTATCTCGGCGGTGACCGCGGAACCCGCCCGGCCCGTCACCATCAGGCCGGATATGACCGGTCCCATCTCCTTTATGAGCGAAAGGGCCACCATGGGCCCCAGGAAGGCCTCTGAGCCGAAACGCGAGAGCGTGTAGTAGCCCTGGAGGCCCAGGACCATGCCGGTGAAGGAGCCGGTGAGAAGGATCACCAGGGTGGATTGAAATCCTATGAAATGGATCTGCTTTACCGCCCGTTGCACCTTGATGGGAGGGGCGAAGGAGAAGAACGCGGCCTTTCCCAGGAAGATCCCCATGAGGCCCGTCCTGCGGAGGACCAACAGCCCGGCGGCGCCCAATCTCCTTATCAGCTCCATCAATCGCGGCCCCGTATCCGATCCCACCCCGGGATCGGAATCAATACCCTTTAGAAATCACCGGCCCCTCGGGTCCGATAAGCAGGACTCGTGCCAGGTGACGCCCATGGCGTCCGTATCAATGGTCACCTCCATCCCCAGAGGCACCAGGCGGTTGACCCGGCCGTGACCTACAGGGAAACCCGCCATCACCGGGATTCCCAAGGGGGCGACATGTTCCATCAATATATCCATGACCTCGTCCGGCTGGCCGCATCCGGTGAAATCCCCCACCAGGAGGCCCGCCAGCCCCCGGAGCGCGCCTGAGAGCGCCAGGTGGGTGATCATGCGGTCCACGCGGTAGAGGGGCTCCCCGGTCTCCTCCAGGAAGAGGACCGCCCCTTGGAGGTCCGGTATGAACGGCGTCCCGGAAAGATGCGTTATCATGCTCAGGTTCCCGCCGAGGAGCCTGCCGCTCGCCCTGCCCCGGGCAAGGACCGGGCCGCCTTGGGAGAGGTCCACCACCCGGGAAAGAGGCCCGCCCGCCTCCTCTATGAAGAGCCCTGCCAGGGTCTCTCCTCCCTTTTCAGGCAGCTCCTTTACCACTGGCCCGTGAAAGGTGACCAGGTCTGAGCGGCGATGGAGCGCCAATAAAATGGCGGTGATGTCACTGTATCCCACCACCACCTTGGGATGCCTTGCGGCCAGGACGAAGTCCAGGCCGGGGAGGAGCCTCATGCTGCCGTAGCCGCCCCTGGCGAAAAAGACCGCCCTGATGTCCTCCCTGGCCAGCATATAGTGGAGGTCGGCCAGGCGGTCCCGATCCCTGCCCGCGGTATAGCCCTTCTTGTCGTATAGGTGGCCGCCCGGAACCACCTCCAGGCCCAGGGACCGGAGCAGGTCCAGGCCCGGGCCGAGCTCGGCCTCGTCCACAGGGCCGGCGGGTGCGGCCACTCCCACCCGGTCGCCCGGTCTCAAGGCTGGGGGCTTTATCAACACCGGTTTCTCTTGAAGATTATCATAAGCCCTTCCAGGGTCAAAAACTCCTCCACCCGATCCACGGTGGCCGTTTCCCTGGCTATCAAAGGGGCCAGCCCGCCGGTCGCCACCACCGCCAGGTCCTCGCCGCTCTCCTGCTTCATGCGGCTCACGATCCCGTCCACCAGGCCGGCGTACCCGTAGACTATACCTGCGTTCATGGCGCTTATGGTGTCTTTCGCTATCACCTGCCTGGGCGGGGCGAAGAGCTCCACCCTGGGGAGCTTGGAGGCCTTCTGGAACAGGGCCTCGCAGGAGATGGTGATCCCCGGGGCTATGGCCCCGCCTGCGTACGCCCCTTCTCCGGTCACATAGTCGAAGGTGGTGGCCGTGCCGAAGTCAACGATTATGAGGCCCTTGTGGTAACGCTCGTAGGCGGCCACCGCATTGACGATCCGGTCCGCTCCCACCTCCCTGGGATTGTCGTACTTGATAGGCATGCCGGTCTTGATCCCGGGGCCCACTATCATGGGTCTCACATTGAAGTAGCGCGCCGAGAACTCCTCCATGGTGGAGAGGATCGGGGGCACCACGCAGGATATGATTATGTCCTTGATATCCCCGGCGCTGATCCCGGCGTGGCCGAAGAGGTTGGCTATCAGGATCCCGAGCTCGTCACCGGTTATGTCCTTCTCGGTACGGAGACGCCAGTACTCGAGAATCCTCTCCCTGTCCGTCACCCCCAGGACGATGTTGGTGTTTCCTATGTCTATGCAGAGGAGCAAGGCGGCCTCCCCTGCTTGATCGCATCCACCACTCTCACCGCGTCCACCGTCATCTCCACGTTATGGACCCGCACCACGCGGGCGCCGTTCAACACTCCGGCGGAGACCGCCCCCATGGTTCCCGCATCCCGGAAGTCCGGGGCCTTCCCCAGTATATGGCCTATGAAGGACTTGCGCGAGCACCCCAGCACCACGGGCAGGCCCAGCTCGTGGAGCTCCCCCAGGCTCCTTATTATCTCCAGGTTGTGCTCCACGGTCTTGCCGAACCCGATGCCCGGGTCCACCAGGAGCATGTCCCGGGCCACGCCTCCCGCAACCGCTCTATCCGCCGCCTCCCGCAGGAACTCCTTTATCTCGCCCATGAGATCGTCATATGCGGGGTTGTCCTGCATGTCCCCCGGGGTCCCCTGCATGTGCATCAGGATCAGCAACACGCCCGCCTCCCCCGCCACCCGGGCCAGCTCGGGGTCGAACCTCAAGGCGCTCACATCGTTTATCATGGATGCCCCGGCACTGAGCGCCGCCTTGGCCACGCCGGACTTGTACGTGTCTATGCTGAGCAGGGTCTCCAGGCGAGCGGCCAGGGCCTCGATCACCGGGATCACCCGGTCAAGCTCCTCCTGCTCCGAGAGCCCCCCTGAATAAGGCCTGGTGGACTCGCCGCCCACATCGATGATGTCCGCCCCCTGGGAGGCCATCTCCAGGCCCCGCTCTACGGCCCGGTCCCTGTCGAAGAACCGCCCGCCGTCCGCAAAGGAGTCGGGCGTTACGTTCAGTATGCCCATCACCAGGGTCCTGGGGCCCGGTTCCAGTCGCCTCCCGCCCCACTCGAGCCGGAACCCGGCGCTCATGTCTCCTTATCCTCCTTATCCTTGTCCTGCTCCTGCTCTTTCCGTTCCCCGCCGCCCCCGATGATCTCGTCCAAGGCCTTGCTGTCCAGGGTCTCCCGCTCCAGCAGGGTCTCGGCCAGCTTGTGCAGGGTCTCCATGTTCTCCCTTATGAGCGCCGAAGTCCTCTCGTATGACCCGGTCACGATGGCCCTCACCTCGGCGTCGATCTTCTGGGCGGTCTCTTCGCTGTAGTCCCGGTGCTGGGCGATCTCCCTTCCCAGGAAGATCTGCTCGTCCTTCTTGCCGAAGGTGAGCGGCCCAAGGGCGTCGCTCATCCCGTACTCGCAGACCATCCTCCGGGCCATCTCCGACGCCTTCTCTATGTCGTTACCGGCCCCGGTGGTCTGGATGCCCAGGACGATCATCTCGGCTGCCCTCCCTCCCATGAGGATGCAAATGTTGCTCAGGAGGTAGTCCTTGGAGTAGGTGTGCTTCTCGTCCATGGGGAGCTGCTGGGTGAGACCCAGGGCCCTGCCCCTTGGGATTATGGTCACCTTGTGTATGGGGTCGGCCCCGGGCAGGAGCCTTGCCACCAGCGCGTGGCCGCTCTCGTGGTACGCCGTTATCCGCTTTTCCTCGTCGCTGATGATCATGGTCTTCCGCTCGGTGCCCATCATGACCTTGTCCTTGGCGTCCTCGAAGTCGACCATCTCCACGTATTCCTTGTTACGCCGCGCCGCCATCAGGGCCGCCTCGTTGACCATGTTCTCCAGGTCGGCGCCCGAGAACCCCGGCGTCCCCCTGGCCAGGGTGATGAGATCCACATTGTCCGCCAGGACGGTCCTCCTGGAGTGAACCCTGAGTATCCCCTCCCTTCCCTTGATGTCCGGCACAGGGACCACGACCTGCCGGTCGAACCTGCCCGGCCGCATCAGGGCCGGGTCCAGGACATCCGGCCGGTTGGTGGCGGAGATCAGGATCACCCCCTCGTTGGACTCGAATCCGTCCATCTCCACCAGGAGCTGGTTCAGGGTCTGCTCCCGCTCGTCGTGGCCGCCTCCCAGGCCCGCGCCCCGGTGCCTGCCCACCGCATCGATCTCGTCGATGAAGATTATGCACGGCGCATTCTTCTTTCCCTGAACAAAGAGGTCCCTGACCCTGGAGGCCCCCACCCCGACAAACATCTCCACAAAGTCGGACCCGCTTATGCTGAAAAAGGGCACCCCGGCCTCCCCTGCTATGGCCCTTGCGAGCAGGGTCTTCCCGGTCCCGGGCGCTCCCACCAAGAGCACCCCCTTGGGGATCCTCCCGCCCAGCCTGGTGAACTTCTTCGGGTCCTTCAGGAATTCGATGATCTCCTGGAGCTCGTCCTTGGCCTCATCTATCCCGGCCACGTCTTCAAAGGTCACCTTCTCGTGGGTCTCGGACATCAGCCTGGCCTTGCTCTTGCCGAAGGAAAGGGCCTTGCCTCCGCCCACCTGCATCTGCCGCATGAAGAATATCCACACGCCGATCAAGAGGAGCATCGGCACCCAGGAGAGAAAGACCTGAAACCACGAGGTGTCCTCGGCCGGCTTTGCCGCTATCTTGACTCCCTTGTCTCTTAGGAGCTTTATAAGCTCCGGGTCCTTGGGCGCGTACGTCTTGAAGGGTCCCTGGGCCGACTGGCCGGTGATGTTGTCCCCTTGGATGGTCACCTGGACCACGCTGCCGCTGTCCACCATACCCAGGAATTCGCTGTAACTGATGCTCTGGAGTCCTCTCTCCGGCTGGTTGAATATCTGAAACAGCATGACCATCATCAAACTGATGACCAGCCAGAGAGCCAGGTTCTTATAAAAAGGATTCAAGGGAAAAGATCCTCCTAGTGCTGAATTTAGCCTAAACCCTTATTATAACAATCCGCCCCGGGATTTCCATCTCTTTTTGCCCCCAATGCCCCGGCCCCAAGGCGGCGGATCCGGATACGCCCGGAAAAACAGGCCGCGGCATCCCTGGAGTTCAGAGCCCAGGCGGGCCCGAGGGGGCCCGGAGACCATCCCCTATCTCTTGCTGCTCGTCCAGGATTTCCCGCAGGATGTCCAAGTCTGTCATGGGGTTCATTATGACGGCGCGGAGCACCACCATGTCCTCGGGGCGGCGATGGTCCCCCTGGAGGGTCGTGCGCGATACGAAGCTCCTGCCCGCCTCCCGCTGCAGGCGCTGGAGATCCCGGTTAACCGTGTTCAAGGCCCGGTTGAGCCGGCTCCTGCGCTTCCCTTTTGCATTGGACAGGGCCTTGCGGATCTCTCCGGGGCAATACCTGTAGGTCAGGATGTTCAACACCGGCCGGGTGACCAGCTCAAAGTCCGGCCGCCGCCGAATCTCTTCGGCGAACGCTGAGGCGGTCTCAATGCCGTGATCGATCAATAGGGCGTAGCCGTTTGCTCCCATTATCTTCAAGGCGCTGTCCAAAATCAGGGAGCTGGCCTCCCGGGAGCCCGAGAGCGACCTGATCCCCAGGTCCACTGACCCGCGGCGGTTGACGTAGTTGGCATGGTAGGCGATGGCATCCAGGATATGCGGATCCCGGAAGTAGACCATGCCGCAGCTCATGGGCATGTAGAACTGCTTGTGCCCGTCTATGGTCACGGAATCGCTCTTCTCGATCCCGGCCAGCAGGTGCCTGTATTTCTCCGAGAGCAGGGTGGGCCCTCCCCAGGCCGCGTCCACGTGGAAATGGATCCCGTGGCTGCGGCAGATCTCGGCCATATCGTCCAGGGGATCCACCGTGCCGGTCTCAGTGGCGCCTGCAATGCCCACCGCCGCTACTATGCAGGTCCCGGGCGAATCCGACCTGATCCTCTCAATCGTCCGCTCGAACGCCTCAATGTCCATCCGGTGGCCGCCGTCAACATCAACAGGGATCACATTGTCATTGCCTATCCCCAGTATCCCGGCCGACTTCCTCAGCGAGTAGTGAACCAGCCTGGAGGCCAGGATCACGCACCGCTCCACCCCGTAGGCCTGATAAGCGGCGGGAACGCCTTCCCGCTCTATACCGGCGAATCCGTCCTTGGCCCTGAACCGCGCGTTTCGCGCCACCCACAGGGCGGTGAGGTTGGCCGTGGTCCCTCCTTCGGTAAAGACCCCCAGGGTGGTCTCGGCGTTCTGCACGTGCTCCATGTAGAAGTCTTCGCTGAAACCGTAGACCATGCGGTGTATCTTGGCGATGACCTGCTTTTCAACGATCGATACCACCTTCGAGGTCTCCAGCTTGACCACGTTCTGGTTCAGTGCGGCCGCGATGGTCTTGAGATGCACCATGAAGAAGGGGATGGCGGAGGTCATGTGACCCACGAAATAGGGGGAGGCCACATTGACCGCGTGCGGTGCGACCTCCTTCACCAAGCAGGTAATCACATCAGCGAGCTTCTTCTCCGGCCCCTCGCTGATCTCCGTCCCCGTGTAGCCTCGGGAAAGCTCGCGCAGGCTTTTGGCCTCGGTAATGCCCACGTTGCGCCTTAGAAACTCATGCAGGCCGAAGAGGATCTGCTCCATGTACTTGATCAGGGTCGCCCGGGAAGCCTCGTCTTCAGGGCGGATAAACACCCTCAGGAGGTGCTCCCAATCCGCGACCAGGCCTTTTTTCCACGGTTTGGGTGCGTCTTCAGCCATTCATATCGACCCGCAAAGAACCGCCCGCTCTCAGTACTCTATGCCCGGGCGGGCTATATAACCCGAGTAGTAAGGGTGCTTCTTCTGAACGAACTCGGTCACATAGTCCGCACCGCCCAGGATCTCGCCCCCTGCGTCTACCCCGCTCATGACGAGCTCGGTCCTCTCCCTGCAGAGATCCATTAGGTCCAGGATCTGGGATTCACTGAGCACGGAGAATATCACCGTGTTCAATATCTCGTCGCAGATCAACAAATCCGCTCCCTGCTTCACCGCCTGGCGGGCGTAATAGAGCGCGGTCTCCGCGTGCTCGTAGTGAATGCTGCTCGGCCCCTTTGACAATATGAACGGATGGCGGCCCGGGCAGCGGTACGACACATTCGGGATATCCCTCAGCACGCGGGCCTCGCTGGATTGACCGCCCTTCATGAATTGGGACCAAACCACCTTCAACCCGGCGCCCGAGGCCCTGACCGCCAGGCCGATGCAGCGCGACGTCTTGCCCACGCCGCCGCCGTAGCAGACGTGGATCAGGCCGCAGCGCTCCTTCTGCAGTATGCCGGAGCGTTCTTGAGGATAGTAGACTCGAGTCATTCGCAACCACCCGGTGCCTGAGACGAGGGCGTCTCAGGCGCTCTTATTCCCGCCCGGAAGCGGAGGACCGCAGGGGGTCCGGGGATATTATCACCATTTCGGCCAAACGCAAACCCGGAATGGATTTGACACTCCGGGCCGCCGGAGCTAAGAGTGTGGTGCTCCCCCCTGCCCGGGAGCTTGGTTCACGAGCCCGCCCGGGGCCGGCAGCGGGGCGCCGGGGCGCCGGAAAAGAGGTCAGGGATGAAAACGAGGCGCGGTGTGGTAATGATAAACACCGGCAAAGGCAAGGGAAAGACCACGGCCGCCCTTGGAGCGGTCTTGCGGGCCGCAGGCCGCGGGCTCTCGGTATTCGTGCTCCAGTTCATCAAGAGGGAAGGCGACTACGGGGAGTTGAAGGGGTTGGCCTCTCTGCCGGGCGTCAAGGTGATGTCCATGGGCCTGGGCCTCATCGGGGAGAGCGATCCCGCACCCCACAGGGACGAGGCCCGCCGGGCATGGGCAGTTGCCGATCAAGAGGTACGAGCAGGGCGCTGGGATCTCGTGGTCCTGGATGAGCTGTGCATTGCCCTTCATTACGGATTCATCTCCATCCAAGAGGTTGCGGACCTGATCCAGTCCAAGCCCGAGGAGCTCATCCTGATAATCACCGGGCGCCACTGCCCCGAGGAGCTCTTCCCTCATGCGGACACGGTCACGGTCATGGAGATGGTCAAGCATCACATGCAATCCGGCCTGGAAAGCCAGGCGGGTGTGGAATACTAGCCCTGCGCCCTCAGGCCTGACACCGGATCCCGGTTATGGCCTCTCGCCCGAGATCGATCAAGACCTCGCTCTGCGCCCCTTGCCTGAGGGTGACCACCGGCTCCCGGGCCACCTCGCCCACTGCCTCGGCGGCCAGGCCCCGTTCGCGGAAGAGTTCGAGCACCCGCCGGCAATCGGCCGGGTCGACCGCCAGGACGAACCCGTAGCTCTGGAAGGCCAACAGCCACTCCTCCAGGCCGAAATCCCCGGGCCGGGGCAGGGCGTCGAGATCGATCCATCCGCCCGCGCCCGAGTTTTCCATCATTATGGCCGCAGTACCCACAAGACCCCCGTTCGAGACGTCTTTGGCGGCCCGGGCAAGGCCCTGCTCGGCTATCAGGGGCATGATCTCCAGCCGCTCCTTTAGCTCCTCAGGGCTCTTCCCGCTGTTCGCGTCCCAGCTCTTTACCGAGCGGCACCCAGAGCGGCCCCTCAAATCCACCGCCGCCACCAGGGTTTGGCCGGGCCGCGCCAGGTGCCCTCTCAGGAGGGCCTTCGCCTCTCCCAGTATGGCCACCGACAGGGCCGGGCAGGAATCCGGTGCGTCCGGGTGCAGGTGCCCTCCGACCATGGGCACCCCCATCTTCCTGCAACCCTTGGCTATCCCCTCCACCACCCGGGCCCTGTGCCCGGCCTCGCCGCTCGCCAGGACATTGACCATGGCCAGCGGCCGCCCCCCCATGGAGTAGATGTCGTTTACCGTAACCATGACCGAGGCCTTGCCCGCGGCATAAGGCTCGTTTATCAACAAGCCGGTCATAATGCCGTCGCAGGCCAGCAATAGATACCGGTCTCCATAGGGAATCACGGCGGCGTCGTCGCCGTAGTTCGGAAGCTGTGGACCCGGCGCCCCCTCGAGCACCAATTTTCGGAATACGTCGGCCACGGGCCCTTTTCGCTTCAGCCCGGGGTAGTCGCGCAGCTTCCCCGCCAGCCCCTGGAGGTCGATCCCGGGTGTTCCTTTCAATGGCCCCTCTTGGAAGCAGATTTCACCGCGGTCCGAGGCCCCGCCTGATCGAGGCCCGCTTCCATGGTCCGGTGGGGCCGGCCGCGAAACTCGAAGGGATCCCCCAGGCTCCGCCAACCCAGCCGCTCGAACCAGCCCGTGTTCTCCTCCTGGATGGCGGCTGTAAACTTCTTGCACCCCCTCCGCTTTACCGTGCCAACCGCCTCGTGGACCAGCATCTCACCAGCCCCGCCGGACCGCTCCCGGCGCACGACCGCCAAGCGGCCCCCGATCCAATGCCCGGGCCTGTCCTTTACAGGGTATACCCGCACCGTTCCAACCACTTCGCCGTCCCTGACAGCGACCAGGTGAATACTCCTCTCATCCTCGGAGTCCCGGTCCGTGCCGCTGAAAAGCCCCTGCTCCTCCACGAAGACCCTCCTCCGCACGGCAAAGGCGGCCTCCAGCTCGGAGCGACTGCGGGCCGGCACGCAGATCAAGGAGGCCGGCGGGCGTTCCCAGGCGGCCAAGGCTGAACACGCGCCGCAGCGAACGCACCCGGCCTTGCTCTTTCCTGAAGAGAGCCCCCTGGACTCCAGGACGGCTGCCAGGTCCGAGTAGAGCCCGGCCATTACCCCGGCCGGCGGGGGCGAGGCGTCGGCCAAGCGGGAGCCCGGGATGGGCCTGTGAGGCACCAGGAACGGGAAGACCCCCATATCCGCCAGGACCCGGCAGCCCTCCGACAGGGAATCCATGCTCTCCCCCAGCCCGGCTATCAGGAAGCTGGACACCTGGTTGGGGCCGAAGACCTCCACCGCCCTCCGCCAGGCCGCCTTGTATCTCTCAAGGCCCAAAGCGGCCTTATGAGGGGCCATCCGCTCCAGCACCCCCCGGTCAAAGCTCTCCACATGGATGCCCACCGTATCCACCCCGGACTCTTCGAGCATGTCAAGATCCTCATCACTCTTGGGGGGCATGAGCTGGACATGGATTGGGAGGCCGGAGGCGTCCTTTACCGCCCTCGCGCACTCGGCCAGGTTCCTTACCTCGCTCCCCGGCGGGCGGCCGGTCCCGGTGGTCAGCACCACATGGGTCACGCCGTCGGATTCGCGCGCATCGACCGCTACCCGTGCCAGCTCCTCAGGGGTCTTTCGCGCCGGCGTCCTCCCCGCCCGCAGGGAGAGCTCGATACCGCAAAAAGCGCACCGGCCGGGGGTGTCCCAGTAGAGACACTCCTGGAGCACGGTGCTGGCCAGGCAGTCGCGGCCGTGAAGAAGGGCTATCCGGTGGTAGGGCACTCCGCCGCCGGTCAATCGGTCGTAAAACCGCGGCCGCTCCGGGATCTCGGCAGGGACGAGGGGCTCACCGTCCTTGCAGATCATGATCCCGCCACCGCTGGAGGAGAGGGAGTAAGGCGACCGCCGGACAAAGGGGCTCCGGGTGGGCACATTGACCGGGAACCCTTTGACGATCAAGGCCCCGCCCTCGGCCGGACCGGCGCCGCCCGAGCGGGATAAGAGCTCCTCTTCCACCCGCAGCCCGAGGCTTTGGAGCCCGGTTATGATCTCAGCCGCCTCAGGCATCTCCCCTCCCGCCTTACCGGATGCTCTGCTCCCTCAGGAGCCCTAGCACTATCCTTCGCAGGTCGTTGCACTCGACGCTTGTCCGGTCCCTGGGCACGGGCGCCTCGACCCGGAAGCGTCCAACCGGTCGGGCCGGCCTGCCCGAGAGGACCAGTATCTCTTCCGAAAGGAAAACCGCCTCGTCCACGTTGTGGGTTACAAAGACAATGGTGTCATGGCGCCTCGTCCATATGTCAAGCAGAAACTCCTGGAGGTTGTTCCTGGTCTGGCTGTCCAGGGATCCGAAGGGTTCGTCCATCAGGACCAGGCTCGGCTTCATGATCAAGGTGCGGGCTATGGCCACCCTTTGCTGCATACCGCCTGAGAGGTCCTTGGGGTAGCGATTCTCGAACCCTGCCAGGCCGAAAGCGTTCACAAACTCCATGGCCCGCCTGTGGCGCTCGGCCGCCCCCACCCCCATCAGCTCCAGGCCCATCTCTATGTTGCCCAGGGTGGTACGCCAGGGGAAAAGGGCGTACTGCTGAAAGACCATGCCGGTCCTGGGCGAGGCCGCCCGGACCGGCCGCCCGTCCAGGAGCACCCGGCCGCCGCTGGCCGGCTCCAGCCCGGCTATGATCCTGAGGAGGGTGGTCTTGCCGCACCCGCTGGGCCCGACTACTGAGAGGAACCGGCCATGGTCCAGGTAGAGGTCCAGACCTGACAACACCCGGACCTCCTCCCCCTCCTTGCCGGGATTGAACGTCTTTTCCAGGCCCTTTATCTCCAGTGCGGCCATATCCGGGATCCCCGCCCGCTCATTTCCAAGGCAGGACTCCGGCCTCGGCCTTTCGGATCAGTACGTCTATCAAGAGACCCGTAATGCCGATCACCGCCATGCCTGCGATTATCTCGTCCGAGCGCTGTATGTCCCGGGCCGTCATTATCATGTATCCGAGTCCGTAGCCCGACTTGACGCCGGTGAACTCGGCCGCCACCAGGGTCATCCAGCCTATTCCGAGGCCTATGCGCAACCCGACGAAGATGCTGGGAAGCGCTCCGGGCAGGAGCACCTTCCTGAGCAGCTTCACCTCACCCGCGCCCAGGGTGCGGGCCGCCTCCAGCAGGATCGAGGGGATGGATTGGACTCCGGCCACGGTGTTGAGGAGTATGGGGAAGAACGCGCCCAGGAAGATGATAAAGGCCGCGGATTTGACCCCGATGCCGAACCACAGGATGGAGATCGGTATCCAGGCGAGAGGAGGCACCGGCCGGACCATCTCGACCACCGGTGAGACCATATTCCTCAAGCGTCTCGACCAGCCCATCAGGACGCCCAGGGGGACGGCGATCGCAGCAGCCAGGAAGAACCCCAGGGCCACCCGGTATAGGCTCATGATCAGGTGGTATATCAGGGTGTGTCCGGGCGGCATACCGGTGACGGCGAGCTCGCCGAAAGCCTTGATCACCGCGGCCGGCGAGGGGAGCTTGTATTCCGGCACCAATCCGGCAAGCGAGATCCCTTGCCACAGGGCTATCAAGGCCAGGGGAACCAGGCAGCGACTCGGCCTCATCGGGCAAGCACCGCCTTCAAAGGCTCGTGGTCCAGGAAGCGATCCAAGAACCCTTCCACATCCTTGATCTTTATATATCCCTGCTCGGCCAGCAGGGATGCGTACTCCTCGGCTCCCTCCACACTGATTCGATAGGTGTAGTTGACGTTGTCCATGGCCATCCGCACCGTGGCACGGTCCATGCCGGTAAACTCCACTCCGATCTCCAAGGCCTCTCCGGGATTCTGATTGATGAAGTCCGTGGCCCTGACATGGGCGGCCACCATGTCCCGGGCCTCCTCTGGCCGGGAGCGGAGAAACTCCTCGTCCGCCGCCAGCACACAGCAGGGATGCTCGGGCCAGATTCGGGCCGAGGAGACCAGCATTCGACCGACGCCCATGGACCTAGCCTTTGCAGGGTAAGGCTCCCAGGCTATGAAGGCATCGACCTGGCCGGTCCTGAGGGCGCTTATCATCTCCGGGGGTTTTATGACCACGGTCTTCACCCTGCCCGCGGGCAGGCCCGTTTCCATGAGGAGCCTCCGAACCAGGAAGTCCTGGACCGTGGAGTGCCCGGGCACGGCTATGGTCTTCCCGGCCAGGTCCTCCGCCTTGCGGATACTCGAGTCCCCTGCCACGATCAGGGCGGATCCCTCGGTGTTGACCTGCGCCAGGACCCGGACCCTGGCTGCGCCGTTGGCAACCGCGGTTGTTGCCGGGGCCTGTCCCACATACCCCATATCCAGCTCACCCGCTGCAAATGCGCTCATCTCCTCGGGGCCCGCCTTGAACACCCCTGCCACCCTGACATCCAGGCCCTGCTCCTTGTAAAAACCCTTTTTCAGCGCCACAAGGCAAGCCAACTGGTGTATGTCCGCCTGGAGGTACCCGATCCTTACCTCGGCCTCCCGAGCCCCTGCGCCGCCCGCAGTCACCAAGGCCAGCAGCAAGGCAAGCCCGGCCGCCGCCGTCTTATCCCGCATCATGATTCCCCTCCCGGCTGATTCACTCACCCGTTGCCGCATTCTCCCTGGCCGGCTCCACGGGCTTCGAGTCAGGCTCTTTCTCTTTTTCGGGCGACGCCGGGGCCAAGCCCATGGCCGCCTCGACCACGTAGCTCAGGTCCCGGGCCACCAAGTCGGATTCCAGGGAGCCGATCCCCACCTGAAGACCCTGATAGCAGAACGGGCAGCAGGATACCAGCTCCCGGGCCCCTGTGGCCATGGCCTCCCTTACCCTCTCTTGAGCCATCCTGTTCTGGATATCGGGATATCCCGCCTTGAGGCCTCCGCCCGCCCCGCAGCACCTCGAATACTCCCTGTGGCGGGGCATCTCGATCAGGTCCAGCCCGGGAACGGCCTCCATGACCAGTCTGGGCTCGTCAAAGACCCCGCTTGCCCGCCCCAGGTGGCAGGGATCGTGATATGTCACCACCCTCTCCACGGGCTGGGTGAGCTCCAGGCGGCCCTGCTCCAGGAGGCGGGCCAGGAACTGGACGGTATGGAGGACCTCGAAGTCCAGGCGTCCCACTGATGGGTAGTCCTCCTTTATGGTCTTGAAGCACCCGGCGCACGAGGTGACAAGGGCCTCTATGCCCAGGGAGTTGAAAAGCGCTATGTTATGTGCGGCAATGCGCTCGAACTCAGGATCCCCTATGCGCAGCATCACGCTGCCGCAGCAGGCCTCGTCGTTGCCCAGGAAGCCGTAGTCTATGCCCAAGGCGTTCAATATATTGACCGTGCTGACCGCCACCTGGCGCACATTGCTGTCATAGGCCGCCGTGCACCCGAGGTAGAGGAGCACCTTCCCCCCCTTCTTCTTGATCTCCTTGGGCGGCTCGGAGATGAGCTTTTCCTTCTTGGCCCGTCTGGCCCACTTGGCCCTCGCCGTCCTGGGCTGCTGCCACGGGTTGTCGTAAGACTTGACGCTCTTTACCAGGGCCTGCTGTCGCTCCAAGGGCCCGTAGCCCGACATCACAATGGCCCGCCTGATCTCCTCCCACATGTTGACGGTGTCTATATTCGCCGGGCAAACCACCTGGCATTGCCCGCACGTGGAGCACTCGTACAAGTTTCCGGCGAACTCGCGGATCCGCTCCTCGCTCACCTCGCCGCGGCCCAGGAGCTTTCCGAGCAGTCTCGCCGGAGCCCCGATCCTCCCCAGCCCCGCCATCCAGGCCAGGAACCCGTGTTGTCCCTGAAGGATGCGGAGAAACTCCTCGGCCTTCCTCCTGGGAAGGACC
>CAZYJR010000003.1:79400-134946 GCA_964647905.1 uncultured Desulfobacterales bacterium
AAACATGTGACGCATCTTGCCGAACGGCAGCCAGGCCACGAAAAGGGCCGAGATGATTCCATGGGCATACCAGAGCCACACGTAGACCGTGTTCCAGTCCAGGGCGGGCCCCGAAAGGACTCGGCTCAGGGGATAGCCCACAAAGGCGTAGACGCCCTCTCCGGGCGGGAGGCCGATGAGTCTTATCCTCACCGCCTCGATCAGGAAGCCCAGCAGGGCGATCAGGCCTATGAAGACCAGCGCGCCGGCATCCCGGGACGCGGTCTCCGCCCTCACCGGTTTGAGCAACACCCTTTGGATGGCCGATACCAGCACGCCTGCCAGCATCAGGAGCCCTGTCAGGTCGTGGAAAAAGGCGGTGAAACCATGGTCCTTGTCCATCAAGGCCCCTGCCAGATCCGAGCCCGGCCCGGCCTGCCATACCAGCCATGTGAAAACCCCGAGGGCGAGCCTTGCCAGGATCGACCAATAGATCAAGGTGTGGACCAGCCAGCGCCGTATGCTCTCCTGGAGGATCCTCCGCTGGAGGATCACGTCCAGGAAGAACACCTTGAAGACGGACCATGACTCGCGGGAGAAAAGGACCTGCACCAGGTGTTCAGATCCCAGGGCGATCTTCCTGTGCAGCGACTCCCCTTCCCCCTGGACCCTGCCCTTGAGCCACAGCCTCGCCATGAGCAAGAGCCCGGCAAAAAAGACCAGGAGGGCGATGCCGGACCAGATCCCGCCCGTGGAGAGCCCGGCCGAGTGGCACAGGAAGCAGACTGCCCCCTTTCCGGGCAGGACAGCGGCCGGGGCCCCGACCCGGTTCTCCGGCATGTGACACCGGAGGCAGAGCTCATCCTCTTGGTAATCGGAAGGCCCGTGGTCCACCAGGCCAAGGGGCTCTCCCTTGTCGTCCACCCGGGCCGGGCTCACCACCCCGCGCTCCTTGTCCAGCTCCACGAATTCGCTCTTGTGATGGCACGCCTCGCAGCGGACCGAGAGATGCGGGGCCCCGAAGTCGGTCTCTCCGTGGGTATGATGGCAGGCAAGGCACCGAACGCCTTGAACGGATTTATGGGGCGAGCGGGCCACATCAAAGTGGCAGTCCAAACAAGCCACATGGCGGTGGCGGCTTGGGCCGAAGCTCTCCAGGTCCACCCTGAGCGACGCCTCGCCTCTGTCGGTCTTCCTTACGCAGGCCTCTTGGCCGTGGCATTCCATGCAGAGCCGATTGGCCGCGATGATCCCCTCGTTGGTGTTCGTGTTGGGGAGCCGGTGGCAGTCGTGGCAGGGTCTGCTCTCAAACCCCTCCGGGGGCGGCTCCATGGACGGCTCGGCCGCCCGGGCCTCGGGCGCCCCGGTCAAGGAGAAGATGAGAAACAAGGCAAGCAGGAGGATCCGGGTGATGTTCATGAGCCTGCTCCTCTCCGCCCTGCCTGCCCGTAGAGCCGCTCGAACTGGGCCGAATGCTCCCGCCTGAGCTCTTCAACGGGCATCTTTCCGGTGAAGATGCTCCCTTGGCCCGGCCACAAGGGCGGGCGGAGGTGGACGGTATAGACGTGAACCACGAACTTCAATGCCACGGCCACCACCGCCTCGTAGAAATGGAGGACCAGGGCCAGGTTGATGAACCATCCCGGCATGAACCGGCTGAAGAACTCCGGGAACCAAAGGATCAGGCCGGTGGCACCCATTGTGTGCATGCCGATCAGAACTGCGAAGTAATCGATCTTCTCCACGTAGCTGAAGCGATCAAAGGCGGGCGGCTCACCCCTACCGAAGAAGTACTTCACGTGCCGGGCCAGGTCCTCTAGATCCTTGCGCCCGGGAAACATGCTCTCCGGGCCGGTGAGGCGGCCGTGGAGAACCGTCTTGAGGTAGACCAGCCAGAGCATATGCGCGAAGACTGCGGCATAGGTGATGACCGCGCATGCGCGGTGGAGCCGGGCGAGACCGGGCGCCCCTCCCAACAGCCAGCCCGCGGCCAGGCCGAACCAGGAGCCGCTGAAGTGAAGAGCGAACCCGGTCACCCCCAAGCCGATGAAGCCCAGCATGACCGGCCAGTGAAGAAAACGGTGCAACAGGCAGAAGCGCGCCACGCTCCCCCCGCCCGGCCCGCGGTCGTTCATCATCCCCGCCTCCGGATCTTCTCCTTGAGCTCCCTGAGCAGCCACAAGAACCCGTGGGTGTAAAAGCCCAGTACGGCCACCAGGGCGATCACCGCCATGATCACGCCCAGGGCCCTGATCACCGCCACCCGCTCCTTCTTGGGCCCGTCTTCCGCCTTCAAGGCCTCAGGCCCGGCATGGATCACCATCTCGGCCAACCCCGGAGGGGCCCCGGGGTGGCAGCGGCGGCACGCCTTCAACGCCGCCTCCTTTTCCTTCAACGAGACCACGCTATGGGCCCCGTGGCAGTCGCTGCAAAGAGCGCTCTTTTCATATCCCAGGTGAACCGCGGTCCGGCCGTGATAGTTCTCCAGGTATGAGGCCTTCTCCGCCCGGTGGCAGGAACCGCAGACCTCCACCTGGACCCGGGCGGAGCTCCGGCGGTCCTGGTGCGGGACCACGCTGTGGGGGTCGTGGCAGTGGGCGCAGGTGGGAGAGGGGAACCCGTCCGGCCCGGGAGGCTCCCCTTCCTGCTTTTTCATCTCCTCTTGGTGCTTGCCCCGGCCGTAGCGCTCATAGGCCGTGGAGTGGCACCTGGCACAGTAGCGGTAGTCGAATTCGGTCCTGGCGGACTTTCGGAGATAATCCGGAGCGCGTGGATCGGGATGCGGGGTCCGGGCCCGCGGCATGATCCCCTTTTCCTGCTCTTGGTGACAACCCGTGCAGCCTTGAAAGCCGTGGGCGCTGGTCTGGAAGTCCGTGTGATTGATGAACCAACCGGAGGGAGCAAGGCCCCCCTCGGGGCTCAACTCCACCGCACCTGCCGGGGCCGAAAGGAGTGCGAAAGCGGCGGCCGCCGGGAGAAACAGGGCCCGCTTGATGCGCTTTCCAACGCTCATGGATGTCTTCCTGCTCAAGAATCCCCCCTTGGAACATACCGAGCCTATGCCGCACCCAAGGCCCTCCGCCCGCCGGCGAGCCCTTCCAAGCGGCTGTGGAAATAGACGTGTAGCAGGCGGGCCGAGGCTTGATTCAGCAGGGGAAAGACCGCCCTTGCGGTCTCGGAACCCTCTCCTCCCGCCCGGAGCTCGGCCCTCAGGTCCCTCACCCGCTCCGTCGCCTCCCCCCACAGGGCCACCGAATCCCCCGCCCCGGCCGGGAGGTGAACCCGGGGCATGCGTTCCAGCCCGCGCAGGGCGTCCCATGCGGCCTCTGCAAAGACCCGCAGCTTGGCCGGCTCGTACACCTTGCGGCCGACCACCCAGCGGGCCGGATGGGGCTCCAAGCCCATGGATACTATGCGCACATTGCTCACTTCCCTTTTAACATCCCTGAGCCAGGAACGCGCGGCCCGGGTGGAAAGGGACCACTCGGTCGGAACGCGTCCCTCGCACCGGCCCGAATCGGGCATGTCCCGGTAGATGCACTCGGCAAGGAGCCTGTTGGCCTCGGGAAAGCCCGGGTGCTCGAAGTGCGGCCCGAACAGGTAGCAAACGCCCCTGCCCACCTCGGCCCTCAGGACCGCAGCCCTCCCCAGCAGGGTATCGGCCGCCAGCCCCGGGTCGACAAGAAAGCTCGTCCGTTCGGTGAACCGCTGGTAGCGCGCCAGCACCTGTTTCTCGTCTCCTGCGATCATGGCCGGCCCGCCGTAGAGAGGGGCTTCGAATGCACCGGCCCCTGACCAGGGCTCCCTGCCGCAGCCGGTGAGGCCCACCGCCTCCCGCACCGGATGATACACAAAAGAGCAGCCGTAGGGCGAGCAGAACTTGTGGGGCAGCCTGAGCGCCCTGGGCAGTCTGGAGGCCAGATTGCTTATCTTGGCCGGCACCCAGTTGAAGAGCTTGAGATGCTCCTTGCTGGAGTTGAGAAGCAGGTACGCCCCTGCGCATGAGCCCAGATAAAGCCCCCCCTGCTTCAGGAACCCCCCGACGGCCGAGGCCCCCTCGGGGCCCAGGGACTCTGCTATGCCGAAGGTGTCCCCGCCGCTCACGGCCAGGACCTGCCTGCCGGCCAGCCCGCCCGAGGCCACGGCCTCCTCGTCCGGGAAGACCAGGTCGTAGAGGCCCAGCCGGTCGAAAAGCCAGGCGAACCAGAGCCAAGAATGAGAGCTCCCGCCGCCGGTGTATACGGCCAGTGCGGGATAGCCGCAGCGGCCCCGGGCCGGGGCCTTCTTTTCGCCTCGCCCCAGGGCGAGGTTGTAGTCGCGATATGCCCGATAGAAATCCATGCCCTCAAGGTCTGTTCCGGGCCCTAGCCGCAGAGCCCTCCGACCACCGCCTCCAGGGTGTCCATTGTGATCTCCAGCCCGGTCCCCATGGCTGCAAGCGCCACCAGATCCTGCTCGGCCATCTCGGGCGAGGTCAGTGAAAAGATCGGGTCTATGCCGAAGACATGGGCCACGGCCATGCGCCGCCTCCAGGTCTCTTCATCCGGCGCCAGGCCCTTCGGGGCCCAGGTGCTGAAAGGCCCCTCGAGCCCGTCCACCTCGCCGTCCATGCCGGAAAGGGCGGCCCTGATCTCCGATGCGGAGGTAATGGAACGCGCGCGGCAGATCTCGGCCACCGCCACCACGTCCAATCCTTGCTTGGCGCAGTCCTTGATCACGGCCCCGGCCTCGGCCACGGTGAGCCCCAGGGCCTTGAGCGCGCCGGCGGCCCCCGGGTCCCCCAACAGGACGCCGGGCTCCTCATTGGCGGACTCCTCCGACCTGGAGGGGTCATCGTCCAGGAACAGAAAGGTGTTGTAGGCCAGGGGGGTGTTGAACGAGGCGTGATGGCGGTGGACAAGGGGCTCCAGCCAGGAGGCGTGATCCTCATAGCCCAGGGCCGCTCCGAGCTCGCCCTGACCGTGCCTGCCCGCCCATGCCCCTGACTTGACCTTATCCAGGAGCTCCAAGCACTTGGCCACGAATCCCTCTTCGTCTTCGATCTCCAGCAGGCCCATGCCGCGGACTGCGACCAGCTTGAGCCTCTTATCGGCCATCGCCCTTCCCAGGCCGAATCGGTCACCGCCGGCCCATTGATTGATCATCACCTGGGCCGGGGCCGACCCCCGCTCTGCGGCCGGTCCGGCGCCCAGGACCTGGATCAGGTCGTCGCCCATGTGCGAGCGCACAGCGCGCACCGATTCCCAGACATCCTTCCCCCACAGATCACCTGCGGGCTGCATGTCCGCTATCCCGTCATGGACCCAGAGATACACCGGGTCAGCGGACCTGCCCTTGATCACCAGGTAATCGAATCCCGAGTACTTGAGCTCCTGGCCCATGTACTGGGTGAGGGGCGCATGGACCATGGTCCCGGTAAGAGGGCTCTTGGCGGTCATCACCCCCAGCGAGGAGCCCGGGACCAATGTGCCGGTCAGGAGGCCCGCTCCCAGCACCAACGGCTCTTCCTCTTCGTACTCCCGGTAGAGCACCGAGTTGACGCCGACACCCCCGATATGACCGGATACCAGGTCATCGTCCAGCTCGCGCTCGACCACCTCGCCGCTTGCCAAATCGACCACGCCCACCTTGTCTGAGGAAAGATATTCCATGTCCAACCCCTTTGTTCCCTAAAGGTTACCCCTGGTAGACCGCGTCCACCGGACAGACCCGAATGCACAAGGGCCCCTCCTCCCGATCCTCGCAAAGGTCGCAGGCCTCTCTCAACAGCATGGGTTTTGCCGAGGCGTCGCCCCCGCCCTGGCCTTGGTCCGATTCCCCGATCCGCCTGACCTCCAGGCCCTCGGGCCGGGCTATGACCAGTTCGTCCTCCTCCTTGAGCACCACCCCGAGGTAGTCCTTGTGCTCTTTGGCCCGATAGACCACCACGCAGGCCGAGAGCAGGGCGAATGCATCGTCCCGGTGGTAGCCGCAGGCCAGCTCGCAGGCCATGCACGCGGTGCACTTCTGTGGATCGATTCTGATACCCATAAGCGTTCACCTCGCAGAGTAAAGATGAGACCCCCTAATATCGGCTCGCGCATTCTATCCACAAGGGGGGGAGTGGAGTCAACTCAAAAATCATAATTAATCTAATATTTGTTGCCCATAAACATTATAATATTTTTCTTGACAACCCATACCGACTTGATCATAAATACCCCCGAGGTCCGGGGCGGGCCCCCGAGCCGGATGAGGCAACACGGGATTTTATTTTGGAATATCGGATGGTAACGAAAAGCGATGAAGTTCGAGGCGGCAAACAAGAGCGAAAAGGTAACAGACCGGATAATAGAGCAGGTAAGAGACGCCATACTCAACGGCCGTCTCAAGCCGGGCGACCGGCTTGCATCGGAAAAGGAGCTCATAGCCCAGTTCGGGGTGGCCAAGGCCACCATGAGGGAGGCCTTGCGGGTGCTGGAGGCAATGGGCCTCCTCGAGATACGAAAAGGGACTCAAGGCGGGGTGTTCGTGGCCGAGGTGGACATGAAGACCACGGTCCACAGCATCATGAACTTCCTCCACTTCAAGTCGGTGTCGGTAAGAGACATCACCATGCTCCGCTTCCTGATCGAGCCCTGGGTTGCCCACTTGGCGGCCTTGGTCCGAAGCAATGACGACATAGAGCGCCTTACCGCAATGGTGGAGAACGGCGGCGCCGACGTGGAGGCGGAGCCCGGCAGGGAGATCAGCTTCCACCGGTACCTCGCCCGCATTACCGGCAACCCCATGCTCATCCTGATAATGGACTTCGTGGACAACCTGCTGAGGGACATGAAGGAAAAGTTGGCCCTTTCAAAGGACTTCTACGAGCACGTCAAAAAGGCCCATCGCCGCATCCTGGATCGCATCATCGCGGAGGACTGCGTGGGGGCGAGGTGCGAGATGGCCGAAGACCTCCTCGCGGTTGGAGACAGCATGGCCGAGGCCGCGGGCGAGCCCCCCTTCAACCCCGCTGTCATGGGCTTCAGCCGCGACGGGACATATCAGCGCTGCAGCGGTAAGCAGCCCGCGACGGCCCATGAGTCCGAGCCCCCCTCTTTGACCCCGGAGATCCTGTCCAGCGGGCCGGCGACCTCGGAGGCCCTGAGCGGGGGGATGTTGTTTCGTCACCTGGGCTCGGGCGATCTGTACATGATGGTCCTGGACGGCAAGAAGGAGGACGGGAAGCAGTAAGGCGGTATGCGGCACCGGCTGAATTCGGGATCCACTGAAACCGAACGTTCACATATTTCATCGAGGACAAACAAGCAGGAGGGAAGCTGAGATGGCCATACTAGAAGCCCCTATCAAAGGTGAGCCCAAGGCGCTGAACTACATTGACGACGAGTGGGTGGAATCCAAAGGCGAAGAGCTGGACGTGGTCAACCCGGCCACCATGGAAAAGATCGGTTCGGTGGGAATCTCCACCAAGGAGGAGATCGACCACGCGGTGCAGGCGGCCCAGGAGGCGTACCACGACTGGCGGAGGACCCCTGCGGTGACACGCTGCCGCCACCTCTTTCGCCTGCTCAACCTCCTGGAGGAAAACTTCGAGGAACTGAGCCGCATCCAGACCCAGGAGCACGGCAAGTGCATAGACGAGTCCCGGGGAGAGACCCGCCGGGGAATTGAAAACGTGGAGGTGGCCTCGGGCATACCCACGTTGATGATGGGGGATTCCAGCGAGGACATAGCCAGCGGCATCGACGAGTATTTGATACGGGTTCCCTTGGGGGTGTTCGGGATTATCGGCCCCTACAACTTTCCGTTCATGATCCCCCTTTGGTCCGCCCCCTATGCCGTGGCCACAGGCAACACCGTGGTGATAAAGCCCTCGTCCGAAGTGCCCTTCAGCCAGGGCAGGATAGCCGAGCTGGTGGAAGAGGCCGGATTCCCGCCGGGGGTGTGGAACGTGGTCCACGGCGGCCGCACCGTGGTAAGCGGCATGCTGGAGCACCCCGGGATCGAGGGGATCACTTTCGTAGGCTCCTCGCCGGTCATGGAAAAGGTGATCTATCCCGGGTGCGGCAATACGGGCAAGCGATGCATCGCCCAGGGAGGTGCGGCCAACATCCTGGTGGTAATGCCGGATGCCAACCTGGAGGGCACGGTGGCCTCGTTCCTGACCTCCTTTTTCGGAAACACCGGCCAGCGCTGCCTCGCGGGACAGACGGCGGTCATCGTGGGAGATGACAACCGCTTCTATAACGAATTCATGAGCAGGATGAAGGAGCGGGCCGCCGGCATAGTCATAGGAAACGGACTGGACGAATCGGTCCAGATGGGCCCCATGCGGGATCCGGGCAAGAAGGAGAACGTGCTCAGGTATGTGGAAATCGGGGAGAAGGAAGGGGCCAAGGTCACCTTGGACGGCCGCAGCTTCAAGATCAAGGGGGATCTGCCGGAGGATGCGTTCCTGGGGCCCATCATCATGGAGGACTGCGACCGCTCTATGCGCATAGTGCGCGAGGAGATATTCGGGCCCACAATGAACGTAATCCGCGCCAAGACCCTGGACGAGGCCATAGAGATCTGCAATGAGAGCCCCTTTCACAACGGGGATGCGATCTTCACCTCCAGCGGCAAGCACGCGCGGAAATTCCAGTACGAGGTGATCAGCGGGAACGTGGGGATCAACATCGGCATAGTCGCCCCCATGGCCTTTTATCCGTTCAGCGGCATGAAGGGGTCCTTCATGGGCGTGCTCCACACCCAGGGCAAGGAGGCGGTCAGGTTCTTCACCGAGAGCAAGGTGTGTATCCATAGATGGCTGTAATCACTCACACTCGAGAGAAACCGAACAGGAAGGGACCGGCATGAAGCTTAGCACCGCATCAGAGACCTTGAGCTTTATTCGAGAGCTGGAGGAACAGCTCGCCTCGTTCTACGAAGAACTGGCGCGACGCTTTCCCGAGAAGGCGCCGGACTTCGAAAAGCTCGCAAAAGAGAACCGGAAGTACAACAAGCAGATCCAGCTCGCATACCAGTCCGTGATAACGGACGCCATAGAAGGGTGTTACGCCTTTGACCTGGATGCGGGCGGGTATTCGATCGAAACCGATCTCCCTGAAAACGCCGATATGAAGACCGCCGCAGGCAAGGTCCTGGCGGCCGAGGAGAAGATCCTGGAGCTCTACACCGAGGCCGCAAAGCAGTCGGAGTCCTTGCTGGCCGATGTGCCCCGCAACTTCAAGATCATCATCCGCAAGAGGCAGCCCAGGCTGGAGATGCTCAAATCCTTGACTTGAGAACCGCCCGCGGCGTTTTCATCTTGCGGGAAAGGAGGCAGCGATGAGTACGGCAACGGCAAAAAAGATCGACCCGGTCCTGCAGGAGTTGATCTCCATCGTAGGCGAAGGGAACGCCACAGATGCGAAACACATCAGATACGCCTACTCATACGACCTGACATTCGTCGAGCCCAGGCTTCCGGACTACGTGGTCATGGCCGGTGAAGTGGAACAGGTCCAGAAGATCATGAAGTTCGCGAACAAGGAAAAGATCCCTGTGGTCCCTTACACGGGCGGCACCAACATCGGCGGCCTGACCATACCCGAGCGCGGAGGGATCCTGCTGGACCTCAAGCGCATGAACAGGATACTGGATATAGACCCGCTGGACGGAGTGGCCGTGATAGAGCCCGGGGTCTCGCACGCCCAGTTGGCCTCCGAGCTCAGCAAATACGGCCTGCGCTTCGGCTGGCCGGTGGGCCCGCCCTCGGCCTCGGTCAGCAGTTGCGCAATAAGCCACGGGATCGGCGGTCTCAACGCACGCTACGGGCTTCAGAGCCAGGAGATCACCTCCATGGAGGTGGTGCTGCCCACGGGCGAGCTGGTCCGGGCGGGATCCTGCGCGATCCAAGAGAACGCCTGGCACAGCACCCTGCCCATGCCCAAGCTGGACGGCCTGTTCAAGGGCTGGCTGGGCACAACAGGCGTCGTGGTCAAGCTGGGCGTCAATGTCCATCCCTCCCCCCCCATCCTGAAGATATTCACGGTCTCCTGCGAGAACGTGGAAGACATGTACTCATATATGTTCAACTTGAGCAACTACGAGATCTGCGATGACATCACGGCGGTCTCATGGTGGCTCTCACAAGTCCCCATTCCCTACCCCTACAAGCCGAAGCCGGATGACGCGGCCGAATGGAACTCCTACGCCACCACCTACTCCTGGACCGAGAAGGAGCGCGAGGCCCGGGAGGAGATCTGGGAGAACGTGGTGGCCGAAGAGAAGAAGAAAGGGACCACCATACAGGTGACCCACTACCCTGAGGAGGCGCTCCGGGGCCGCACCCAGCTCCCCAGTCAGGTGGTGGGATCCACCAAGAACTATTGCAAGCAGGGAGGCGCGGGCATATCCTGGCCCGGCACCTTCACCCCGGCCAAGAAGTGGGCCCCTGTCTACACCCGGTGGAAAGACATCCTGATCTCCCACAACCTCTCCCCCTCGGTGCGCATGAGCATGTACCGCGGGGTCCACTACGGGATGCTGAGGGCCATGATCCCTTTCAACAAACAGAATCCCGAAGATACCGAGAACGCGCGCAGGGCCATTGTGGAGTGCCTCAGAGTGGACCTGGACGAAGGCGGGATCCCCTACAAGCCGCCGGTGGACTTCGCCAAGGAGATCAACGCGCGAGCCCACCCCGGGTACCTGATGCTGTTGAAGCGAATAAAGGAATTGCTGGACCCGAACGACATCATGAATCCCGGCAAACTGGGGTTCTGAGGGCCGGCAGGTCCTGGACGATCGATTAACTGGAAGGGCCCATCGATCTGGGGCCCGCCCGGGAGGGAGGATGAGAATGGAATGGAATATTCCCAGCCTGGAGGATTTGGAGTACTTCATATGGCGATGCACGGCCTGCGGCACATGCAAGGTGGCCTATGACTTCGGCCCGCCCCCCACTTGCAAGCCCATATGTCCTGCGGGCGAAGAGTTCGGCTTCGAAGGCAACATGTCCTCCAAGGGCAAGATAGCCTTCGCGCGCGGGATCCTGGACGGCACGCTGGACTGGGACGAGGACTTCGTGACCGACATATACCGCTGCACGGTGTGCGCGGGATGCCAGACACAGTGCCAACTGGATCACAAGCCGCACATCCCTGACGTGATCGAGGCCATGAGGCGAAAGGCGGTCGAGGCCGGAGCAGGACCCATGCCCCTGCACAGGAACCTGGTCCAGTCTCTCAAGAGCTACGACAATCCCTATCAAGGCCCGCGCAGGGTCAGGACCGACTGGATGAGGCCCTTCAAGAAGGCCAAGACCCCGATCAAGGATCTGAACAAGGAGCCGGCCGAGTACTTGTACTACGTCGGGTGCACGGGCGCCTACAACCAGCAGGCCCGGGAGGTGCCCGCGGCCACGGCCCGGATATTCCAAAAGCTCGGCTTGGACTTCGGGTGTCTGGGCGAGAACGAGGTCTGCTGCGGCTCCACGGTGATGAGGGTCGGTGAGGCCGATGAGTTCAGGCGTGTGGCCGGCCGAAACCTCGAGCTCTTCGAGTGGCTGAAAGACGAGCGGGGGGTGAAGGCCGTCGTCACCTCCTGCGCGGGCTGCTACAGGGCCATCAAGAAAGACTATTCCCTGGCCTCGGATTACGACCGGATCATGGACGGCCTGGAGGTGATCCATACGGCCGAGCTCCTGCACCGCCTCTGGAAGCAGGGGGCCTTGGAACTCCCCGGCGAGGTCCGGATGACCGTGACCTACCACGACCCGTGCCACACCGGCCGCCACCTGAACAAGTTCGAGGTGGACGAAGACGGAAAAGAACAGTGGCCCGGCGCCTACCTGGCGCTCAACCAGGAGGAGTGCCTCTACGATCAACCCCGGGAGCTCCTCAAGGCGATTCCCGGGATAGAGCTGGTCGAAATGGAGAGGATACGAGGCAACTCCTACTGCTGCGGGGGCGGGGGCGGCGTAATGACCGGGTTCGGTGAATGGGCCACCAAGAACGCAGGCCACCGCATCCGGGAGGGAACGGCAACCGGGGCGGAGAACATGGTCTCCATATGCCCGTTCTGCCATTACAACCTAAACGCCGGGGCCAGGCAGATCGGGAGCCCCATGAAGCTGATCGACCTGACCGAGCTGGTCGACAAGGCCCTGTCCGGCCGGGGCTAGGGCCGGGGGTCAAAGGCGCCCGGCGGAACGAATTCCGCCCGAATCCAGGAATGAAAGGGGGTGATCGGGTTCCTCGACGGAGCGCTTGAACCATCCGAGAACAACGAGAGGCGTTCACTCATAGCAACGGAGAGAAAGGAGGTTCTTTGAGGCTCTTTAGGGTGAAGCTAGGAAGACGCTATTGGTAAATCAGGATCCCCATTCGCGACCAGGGGTTTAGAGGGGGAGCATAATGAAGAGAATAGCTCTTTTGGCCTTGGCAACGGTTCTTTGCTGCTCTTTGGGAGTGGCGCCGGCACTGGCGGAAGATCCCATAAAGATAGGGGTTCTTGTCCCGCTGACCGGTATCGTGGCTAACGGCGGCATGGAAATGCGAAACGGAATCGACATGGCCGCCAAGGAAAAAAAGACCATCAACGGCAGACCCATCGAGCTGATCGTGGAGGACACACGGGTCAACCCCCAAGTCGCCGTTCAAAAGGCCGAGAAGCTTGTGTTCAAAGACCAGGTGACGGCCCTTGTCGGCGTTTTCAGCTCAGGGGTCGGGTTGGCCTTAGCCGAGAACATCGACAAGCTCAACGTACCCTTTCTTACCACTCACGTCATGACCACCAAGCTCTACGGCCTTCACCCTCTGGTCTTCCGCAGCGGGCAATTGGCCAATGACCAGACCGCGGTCGGCAATGTCAAGGGAATACTGGCAACCCCGGATCTCAAGGACCGGAAGTACTACGTCCTGGTGCACGACTACGCCTGGGGGCACGACGCGGGCAATCGCTTCGTCAAACTGGCGGAGGAAAACGGGATCAATGTGGTCAACAAGGACTATGACAAGGCCCCCATCGCCACCAAGGACTGGTCCTCCTATGTCAGCAAGATCAAGGCCTCGGGCGCCGATGGGATCTACATCGCTCTGATCACCGATGTGATCCCGCGCTTCGTGGCCCAGGCGGCCGAGTTCGGCCTGACCAAGACCTGCCGCATAGTCAGCGGAGCAGCTCCCGGAGCGGTGGACCTGGAGAATGCAGGGGAGAACGGAACCGGCATCTTCGGGGCCAGCGACTACGCCTGGGATTTGGAGAACCACCCCGAGTACGCGGAAAAGGCCAAGGCCTGGAATGAGAAGTACCACGAACTATACGACGCCATTCCCTGCGATGCGGCCGCGCACAGTTATGTCGGCGCCATGAACTTGTTCAAAGGGATAGAGAAGGCGGGCAGCACGGACCCGCAGAAGATCGCCGCAGCCCTCAAGGGCATCAGCTTTGACGGCCCGTACGGGAAGGTGTGGATCTGCCCCGAGGACAACTGCATGAGAAACGACGCGGTGCTCACCGAGACAATGCCCAGTCCTTCCGGCAAGTACGGGGCCAAGATGTACATGAAGGTCCTCAAGGTGTTCAAGGCAAGCGAGCTGGGTCCCTCCTGCGAAGGGTACAGCTTCTAGGCCGGAGAAAAGCGCACTCAACTCCTCACCCGATAGGGGAGGGAGGGCCTCCACGGCCTGCCCTCCCCTGACCGGGCCCCGGCGGCCGGTCCAGGAGCGGGATTGGTTCCATGGCTCACACAATAGCGACCTTGGTGGACATAGCCCTCAACAGCCTGGTGCTGGGAGGCGTGTTCCTGATAGTGGCCATCGGGCTGAACATCATTTACGGCCTCAACCGGGTGATGAACCTGGCGCATGGATCGCTCTTCGCCCTGGGGGCTTATTTCGGATACTCCCTGGTGGCCTCGGGCATGAACTACTTCCTGGCCCTCCTGGTCGCACCGCTTTTCGTGGGCCTGCTGGGCCTCGGCCTGGAGAGGGTCCTCATCAGGCCCATCCGCCACTACAACATCGTATATACCCTGATTCTGACATACGGGCTGATGTTTTGCCTGGACGGGGTCATAAAGTTCTTCTGGGGCGTGGAGACACGGTTCATTCCCCTGCCGGAGTTCATGAGGGAGACGGTTTACATGGGTCCGGCCAGCTACCCGGTCTTCCGCCTGGTCATCCTCTTCGCGATCGCCGCCTTGATGGGTGCGCTGATGCTGTTTCTGAACCGGACCCGAATGGGGATTAACATGCGGGCCACGGCGGATATCCCGGAGATGGCCGAGGCCCTTGGCGTGAATGTACGCTTGGTACAGGTGAGCGCCTTTATCCTGGGCTGCATGCTGGCCGGGGTGGCCGGTGTGCTCGCAGGACCGCTTTTCACCGTGTTCCCCATCATGGGTCACGAAATGCTGATCAGCTCCTTCGTGGTGATAGTCATCGGGGGCCTCGGCAGTCTCAGGGGATGCGTGTATGCCGCCCTGCTGGTCGGTGCGGTTCAAACCATGGCCGCGTTTTTCATCACCGAGCTGGCCATGGTCATCGTCTACATGCTCATGGCCTTGATCCTGGCGGTGAAACCCCGCGGTCTGGTCGGAGAAGGCAAGTATGAATAGCACAGGGGCTACGGCGGGCAGCGCACCGGTCATAAAGAGGATTCAGGCGAGCAGGCTGAATCTCGTCCTGTTCATCATCGTAGTGCTCCTGGTGGGAGTCCTGCCCTGGATACTGCCCAACAGGTTCTATGTCCGGCTGGTAAACGAGATCATCATATACGGCCTCCTGGCCATGAGCCTGGACGTGTTGCTCGGCTACACGGGACTCCTCTCCTTCATGCACAACGCCTACCTGGGAGTGGGCGCGTATGCCACCGGGCTCCTCCTGATCCACGTGTTCCCGGAATCGGCCTGGCCCGCCATCCTATGCGGGGTCCTGATCACGGTGGTGATCTCCGCGCCCATAGGATGGGTCCAGGTGCGCACCGGCGGATTGGCCTTCGCCCTTCTGACCGTGGCCTTCGGCATGATGCTCTATACCGTGGCCTGGAAATGGTACTCGCTTACCGGAGGCGACGACGGCTTGATGGGAGTGCCGCAGCCGGATGTCACCCTGTTCGGCCTCAAGATAGTTGAATCATCGGATTCAACCGGGATTTACTGCTTCAGCTGGGCGATCACACTGATCCTGTTCCTCCTTGTATGGAGGATCATCCATTCTCCTCTGGGCGCGGTCTTGGAGGCGATCAGGGAGAACGAGGAGCGAGCGTCTTTCATAGGGATCAATGTTCGAAGATACAAGCTCATCGGATGGATGGTGGCCTGCGGCTTGGCCGGGACCGCAGGCAGCCTCTACATCCTCTATCGCGGCTACACCGGGCCCGGAGTAATGGGGGCCTTTGCCGGGGCCGGGGTCCTGATGATGGTCCTCTTGGGCGGCATGCGCTCCCTATGGGGCCCTTTCATAGGGGCTGCGGTCTTCATATTCATGCAGGACTACCTGAGCACCATTACCGAGCACTGGGAGTTCTTCGTAGGGGCGGTGGTGATACTGCTGGTCCTCTTCATGCCGGGCGGGCTGGCCGGCTTTTACCGACTGCTAACCGGACCGCGAGGAGAATAGCGCCACATGGAGTACCTCTTGCGCACCCAGGACCTCTCCCGCCACTTCGGCGGGGTGGCCGCCGTCAACCTGGTCAACCTGGAGATAGCCGACAGGCGGGTCCACGCCGTCATAGGCCCCAATGGAGCGGGCAAGACCACATTGATCAATGTGATAACCGGCCTGCTCCCGGCGAGCGGCGGGGGGGTCCTGTACAGGGAAAAGGACATTACCCGCCTCCCGGCCCACGAGCGGGTGAGGCTCGGCCTCTGCCGTACGTTCCAGATCACCAGCATCTTCAGCGGGCTCTCGGTGTACGAGAATGTAAGGATCGCACGCCAGATAAAAGAGGGAGGAACGACGCGCATATTCTCCTCCCGCCAAAGTTTGGGCTCGGTAAACCGAAACACCGAGGCGATCATAGAGAGGGTGGGCCTTAGCGATGTCGCGGATTCGCCGGCCAAGAATCTGGCCCACGGAGACCAGCGGGTCCTGGAGGTGGGGATAGCCCTGGCGGGCGAGCCCAGTGTGCTCTTTCTGGATGAACCAGCGGCCGGCATGTCCCCGACTGAGACCAAGCAGATCTCCGAGCTCATCCGGTCCCTGGCCTCGGAGATGGTGGTGGTGTTGGTGGAGCACGACATGGAGGTGGTGATGAGCATATGCGATCGGGTGACGGTGCTGCACCACGGCCGGGTCATAGCCGAGGACACTCCTCAGGCGATCTCGGAGAACGAAGAGGTCAAAAACGCCTATCTGGGCGACGAAAAATGGATCCCTGTGTTTGAAGAATAGGCCCCGGCCCCGGCCGGAGCCTCAGCGCAGCCACCCCAAGACGGGCTTCCAATGCGGAGCGGGGCAAGATTTCCATGATAACGGTCGAAAGAATCGATTCCTATTACGGAAACAGCCACGTAATACAGGGCCTCTCACTTCACGTGGAGGACGGCGAGGCGGTCTGCATCCTGGGCCGCAACGGAGTGGGAAAGACCACCACATTGCGCTCGATCGTCGGACTGACGCCCCCCCGCTCGGGGAGCATCAAGATAGGAGGCAGAGAGGTCCGGGGCATGCCCGCACACCGCATCTCCAGACTCGGGGTGGCCTATGTGCCGGCCGACCGGCACATCTTCCCGGACCTCACCGTGGAGGAAAACCTGAAGGTAGGCGAGCGTCCTTCACCCGAGGGCGAGAGCCCCTGGACCATGGAGCGCGTATTCGAATTCTTCCCGGTCCTGGGAAAGCGGCGGCGCTCAGGCGGGACCACGCTCTCCGGGGGCGAGCAGCAGATGCTCTGCATAGGAAGGGCCCTGATGGGCAACCCGGCCATTCTCTTGCTCGACGAGCCCAGCCAGGGGCTCTCCCCCATACTGGCCGCCAAGGTGGTGGACATCGTGACCGAGCTGGTCCAGGCACACGGCCTCACCCTGCTCTTGGTGGAGCAGAACTTCCGGCTCGCCCTCAAGGTGGCCACCCGGCACTACTTCATGGGCACCAAGAGCAGGATCCAGGGGGTGGTCAGCTCCCAGGAGCTCATAGAGGACAAGAGCCTGGTGAAAAAACATTTGTCCGTGTAACTCTTTCAGCCCGGCAAAGGGCCGCCTAGGAGCAGGAATGAAGCTTAAGTTCGAGAAAGAGCAGAAGGTATGTGAGGTGGGCGGAGTCAAGTTCGGCGGCCAGCCCGGCCGTCTTCCCACCGTGGTGGTCCCCTCGATCTTCCAGAAGGGCGACCGCGTCTTCGAAGGGGCCAAGCGCAAGGAGGGCTTCAACGAGGAAAGAGCCCGTGAGCTCCTCCAATCCACGGAGAAGCTCAGCAGGGAGAGCGGGGTCCCCGCCATGGTGGACATAGTGGCGAACACCGGCAAGGAGTTCCAGCGGTATATAGACTTTGTGACCGCAAACTGCGACCTGCCCTTCTGCATAGACGCATGGAAGCTCAAGCCCAAGCTCGAAGGGGCGGCCTACTGCGCAGATAAGGGGCTCCTGGACCGAATGTTCTACAACAGCCTGACCGTGTGGGAGGCGGACCTGGATACCGAGGTCAAGGAGATCGCCGGCATGGGTGTAAAGCACGTCCTGCTGGTGGCCTTTGACATGGAGGATCAGATGCCCACCGGCCGGGTCACCGGGACCGGGAAGCTCCTGGATGCGGTTGATAGGGCTGGCGCGCGGTTCGAGAGCGTGTTCGTCGACACATCGGTGATGAACGGCCCGGCAACGGCCTTGTGTTCCATCGCGAACAGGCTCATAAAGGAGAAGTGGGGCCTTCCCACCTCCAGTGCGCCCAGCAACGGATCCTACATGTGGAAGGCGGCCAGGGACATGTACGGGTTCAAGGGTTGGGCCGGGGCTGACGCTGCCCTGGAAGGACTATCAGCCGTCCTTTACCATGACATGGTCTTCACCGGTCCTATGGCGGGAAGCGGGAGGATCATACCGGCGGTGGCCATGGCGGATGCATTCGCAGCCACCATGGTCTTCGGCGAGACCAAGGAGCTCCCAGAGGATCCGAACCACCCGTTGAACAAGCTGTTCCCGGACTTCGCGGAGCAGCTCAAGGGGATGTGAGCCCCGTCTTTCACGGGGCCGCATGCGGAAGCGCAAGAAAACCTTTCACCAAAACGAAAGAGGATTTGCTATATGACTCCTAAAGAGCGGGTTAAGGCGTTCATGCGGAAAGAGCCTGTAGACACCATGCCGGTTTTCAGCGGGATGGGCACGGTGACCATCCAGGCCATAAACGAGCTCGGCTACAGATTCGCAAAGATCCACGGCGACCCGGAGATGATGGCCCGATCCGCCCTCAAGAGCGCCGAGATGTTCGGCTTCGACGGGCTGGTCGTACCCTTTGACATGTGCACGGTGCCGGAGGCCTTGGGCCGCGGAGTGAGCCTGTATGACGAGGCCGAGGACATCCTATTTCCCACGGTTCCCACCAAGTGGGCCACGCTGGACGAGGTGGAGCTGCCGGAGAGCTTCGAGGGGATATTCACTCAGGGCAGGATGCCGGTGGTGGACGAGGCCCTTAACATCTGCCTGGATCACAACGGGGGTGAGCTAGCTGTGGGCGGCTGGGTCTTGGGCCCCTTCACCATGGCCGGCCAGGTGATCGAGCTGGATGTCCTGCTCAAGGGTGCGGCCAAGGACAAGGAGCGGGTGGGCGCATTCCTCGGGCGCATGACCGACCTGGTGATCGCGGTGGCCCGGCACTACCAGGACCTGGGCGTGGACTACATCAACATACGCGAGATGGGCTCGGGTACGGACCTGCTTTCCCCGCGCATGTGGAAGACACTGATCAAGCCAAACCTGGAGAAGGTCTTCGCGGCGGTGGACATCCCTGTAGTCAACCATATATGCGGGAGCACGGACCTGATAATCGAGATGATGAACGACTGCGGGGCGGACGCGGTGAGCGTGGACCAGAAGAACGACGTGGCCAAGTCCCGGAGCAAGCTCGGTGACGATGCCTTGATACTGGGCAACTTCGATCCCTTCGGGCTCCTGGTCCAGATGGAGGCGGACCGGGTGGAGCCGGGCATAAAGAAGTGCATAGAAGACGGTGTGGACGCCGTGTGGCCGGGCTGCGACATATGGCCCGACGTAAAGAAGGAGAATGTGGAGGCCTATGTGGCCGCAATTCGCAAGCACGGAAAAGGACCCTCGCCGGCCGTGGGGAGGGTATAGCAATGAACGCAGGCCCAGGGGAGCCGGTTGATCAACAAACGGAGGAATAGGCAATGGCCGATGAAGGAAGAAGAGTGGAGCTCCTGAAGGAACTCCACGAGGGCGTGGTGGAATACGATGAAGATCGGGTCAAGGAGGCGGCGCAGGCCGTTTTGGACGAAGGCCTGAACGCCTATGACGCCATCATGAACGGCCTGGCGGCCGGCATGGAGGAGGTGGGAGAGCTCTATGACCAGCAGGAGTACTTCGTGCCCGAGCTCCTGATGTGCGCGGACGCGCTCTACGCCGGGCTGGACATCCTCAAGCCGCATATCAGGCCGGAGGACATCGGGGCCTCGGCCAAGGGGCAGGTGGTGATCGGGACCGTTCAGGGGGATGTGCACGACATCGGCAAGAACATCATAAAGATGATGTTCGAGGTCGCCGGGTTCACCGTGCACGACCTGGGCCGGGACGTCCCCCTGGAGAAGTTCGTGGAGGAGCAGTTGAAGACCGACTCCGAGATCGTGGCCTTGAGCGCCATGATGACCACCACCATGATGGGCATGCAGAAGGTGGTGGAGATGATCAAGGAAAAGAACCCCCATGTCCAGATCATGCTGGGCGGTGCGCCGGTGACGAGCGACGTGGCCGAGCTCTTCGGCGCGGACGGCTATGCAGAGAGCGCGGGCAATGCGGTTCAGGAGGCGGTGAAGATGATCGCCAACCTGAGAAAGCTCCACGAGCAATAGGAACGGAAACTGGATAGGGGACCCGATGACGACAGAGGACAAGGTAAAGGTAATCTTCCAGCCCTCGGGCCGGAGGGGCGAGGTGGAGCGCGGGATCAGCCTGATAGAGGCCTCCCGCATGCTGGGCGTGGACATAGAGGCGCTCTGCGGGGAAAAGAGGGTCTGCGGCAAGTGCAAGGTTCGCATCGAGCAAGGGTCCTTCCAGAAGTACGGGATCCACTCGAGCCTGGAAAACCTGAGTCCCTGGCAGAAAGAGGAGGAAAAGTTCATAACAGGGGCCGAGCGGGAGCAGGGCTACCGGCTGGGATGCGTGGCAAAGCTCCAGGGGGACGTCCTGGTCTTCGTGCCCGAGGAGTCCAGAGCTGGCAAGCAGGTTGTCTCCAAGGCCGCCAGGGAGGTACCCATTCAATGGGACCCGGCTGTGCGGCTGTACACGGTGACCCTGGAGCCGCCCTCTTTCCACGACCCCTTGGGCGACTTCGAGCGCATGGCCAACGCCCTGCGGGACCGGCACGGGCTCGAGGGCCTGGACATAGACATCTTCGCCCTAAGGGCCCTGCCCGGTGCACTCCGGGAGGGGGAATGGACCGTAACGGCGGCGGTTTGGAACGACAAGGAGATCATAATGGTCCGGCCCGGAGAGACAGCGGACTACTACGGTCTCGGCATAGACGTGGGTACGACCACGGTGGCCGCCTATTTCTGCAACATGAGGACCATGGAGGTGGTGGACACGGTCTCCATGATGAACCCGCAGTGCAAGTACGGCGAGGACGTCATGGCGCGCATCACCTATCACATGCAGACCCCGGGCGGCCTGGAGCGCATGTCCGCGGACATCATCGAAGGATTGAACACCCTGGTTGAAAAGGCCTGCGAGGCCACATGGCCGCCCAGGAAAAAGAAGAAGGATGAGAACGGCGAGCCCGTGACCGATGAAAACGGCGTCCTGGTCCTGGAAGACGCGCCTGAAGAGGACAAGGAGTATATGCGCCTAACTCCCGAGGATGTAATGGACATCACCATCGGCGGGAACACCGCCATGCACCACATCCTGCTCCAGCTCGATCCCCTGCACGTGGGCCTAGCCCCCTTTCCTCCCGTGATTCACCGCAGCCTGAACGTCAAGGCCCGGGACCTGGGGGTGAACATAAACAAGGGCTCCTATGTGTTCGTGCTGCCCAACGAGGCCGGATTCGTGGGCGCGGACAACGTGGCCGTACTGATCACCGAGGAGCCTTATAAGAGCGAGGCCCTGCAGCTCATAATAGACATCGGCACCAACGGAGAGCTGGTCCTGGGAGACCGGAAAAAGCTTATATCATCCTCTTGCGCCACCGGCCCGGCCCTGGAGGGCGCGCAGCTCTCCTACGGCATGCGCGCAGCGCCCGGGGCGATCGAGAGGATCAGGATCGATCCCGAGACCCATGAGGTGGACTACAAGGTAATCGGGCGCGATGCATGGAAGAACTACTCCAAGCCCGAGGAGATGAAGACCAAGGGGATCTGCGGCTCCGGGATCCTGGATCTCTTGGCCGAGCTCTATACCTCGGGTGTGATCGACAAGGGCGGGAGGTTTTCCAAGGACCAGAAGTCGAACCGATTCCGCGTCAACCAGTCCCCCAAGCAGAAGGAGTTCGTGATCGCCTGGGCAGAGGAGACCTCCATAGGCAGGGACGTAGTGGTCACCCAGAAGGACATCCGGCAGATCCAACTGGCCAAAGGTGCTCTTTACACGGGCTGCAAGCTTATGATGCGGCGCATGGGCGTGGAGAAAGTGGAGAGCATCAAGATCGCCGGTGCGTTCGGCACCCACGTGGACCGCACCAAGGCTCTGATCATGGGCCTCTTCCCGGACTGCGATGTGGAGCGGGTCCACAGTGTGGGGAACGCGGCGGGCGATGGCGCGCGCATAGCGCTCCTGGACAGAGGCAAGCGCAGGGAGGCGGATTGGGTTTCCCGCAACGTGGAGTACATCGAGCTGACAGTTGAGCCGGACTTTGAGAAGGAGTTCATGCAGTCCATGCACATCCCGCACATGGTGGATGAATTCCCGCACCTAAAAGGGCTGGTGCCGGATGAGGCCCTGCGTCAGAAGTAGACGCCTCGTCGACCCGGGCCGAGTCTCATTTCATGAGAGGAGGTATTGTCATGAACAACAAGGAGAGAGTGCTCAACCAGCTCCACGGCAAAGAGGTGGACATGACGCCGGTGGGGAGCACCACCACCTATGCGGTGGCCGAGTTCGGCGAGGCCTGCGGCCATCCCCGCCCCGAGGCCGATACCGACCCCAAGGCGATGTTCGAGTTCGCCCTGATGGGGCCCAAGCTCTGCGGCTGGGAATGGGTTAAGGCCATGGGCTGGGACATCATACCCCTGAGCGAGGCCATGGGGGTGGAGCTCGGCCCGCCCACACCGGGCACGCAGTACTATGTCAAGGGCCATCCCTATGAAGAGAGCCTGGACGGGCTGGAGTTCCCTCCGGACTTCCTGGAGCGGGGCCGGTTCCCGGTCTACAAGGAGCAGTTCCGCCTGTTAAAGGAGGCCGTGGGAGACGAGATGTGCGTGTTCGGCGAGAGCGAGGGGGCCTTTACCTGCGCTGCCAACCTGGTGGGCACCGAGAAATTCATGAAATGGATGTTCAAGGAGCCCGACAAAGTCCAACAAGTGCTGGAGGTCACCAAGGAGGCGGCCGTGGCCGCGGCCAACTTCGCCTTTGACAACGGCGCCGACTGGTATGTCTTCGCAGAGCCCACCTCGGGTCCGGCCCTGCTCTCGCCCAGGCTCTACAAGAAGATCGTCCTGCCCGTCGAGCAGGAGATCTTCAAGAGGGTCAAGGGGCCGGTGGTCCTCCACATCTGCGCCAACACCGACCCGATCATAGAGATGATGTGCGAGACAGGGGCCGCGGGCATCAGCATCGAGGAAAAGGCTGACATGAAGCAGGCGGTGGAAAAGGCAGAGGCCGGAGGCGTGCGCGTATTCGGCAATGTGGCCACAGCCACCACCCTTTTCAATGGGACCCCCGAGCAGTGCTACGAGGAGGCCGTGGCCGCACTGGAGAACGGCACCCACTTCCTCTGCCCCGGGTGAGGGGTGGCACCCCTTTCTCCGGTGGAGAACCTCAAGCAACTGCGCAAGGCCCGGGACGACAAGTTCGGAGCGAAGGAGAGCGCCTGAGCTCCGGATCATCACCGGCGATGAGTAGAAAAACGACCCTCGCCCTGCTGGGTTGCCCCCTGGACTGCGACGAGCGCCAGGAGTCGGTGGACCAGAAGCTCGCCGCCCTGAGCGGTGGGGGCGGCGACCCCTATGAACAGGTGGTGGAAATCCTCCGGCGGGAGGCGGACCCCTCGCTATGGCGCGAGGCGGGCCGCCTGGAAACCCCCCCGTGGCTCCGCCCGGTTCCGCCTCCGGGGGACCGGGGGGCCATGGTGGTGGAAAACTTCATTGATTTCATAGACCGAGGCGGGTGCGCCGATTTCGCCGCTTCCACCGGACGCATGGTCGATGAGGCGGCCTTCCCCGACACCCCCTGCCTGATCGCCGTGGACCACAGCCTGGCGGGCGGGGTGATTAGGAGCCTCTCGGACCGCCACGGCGCCGAGAACCTGACAGTGGTGGTCCTGGACTCACACCTGGACGCCCTGCCCGGCCCCGTGCTTGCAGGAGCGGTCGCCTACGACCTCGAGACCAACCCCCATTTCCCGTACGACCCCCGAGACCCCTTTATCCACGGCCGCCCTGACAGCTACAACGCCAGCTCCTTCCTCCTCCACCTCCTGGAACAGGGCGCGGTCTTGCCATCGAATCTCTTCATACTGGGAGTATCCGACTATCCCCCGAAAAGGGCGTTCCGGATCAAGGACCCCCGCATCCGGGCCTACACCGGGATATTCAAGGACTTGAAAAGCGAAGGCGTGCACCTGCTGACCAAGCAGGACCTGGCGAGCTCGGGCAAGCTCAGATCGGTCCTGAACCGGATCGACACCCCCTTTGTTTACGTCTCAATAGACATGGACGTAGGGGCGCGAAACGCGGTCCGAGCGGTCAGGTTCGACAACCGCACGGGGCTCAACCGCGCCCAGATCAATCGCATCGCCCGGGAGCTCCGACTGGTCCTCGACCGGGGCCCCGCACTTGCGGGCCTGGACCTCACCGAGTTCAACCCCCGCCTGGCCTCGACCCACCCCGAGGTATACCGCCTGGCGGCCGATCTCATAAGGATCCTGGCCTGGTGAGCGCAGGTGGAACAAGGCGGCCGCTCCATTCCCCCCAATGACAAGGCCTCTATTACCTGATAAAAAGGGAACCTTCGGTCAGGGGCCGCAATCTCGTGCGTCGCATGCTGGGTAAAGCCACGGTTCGCATGAGCACCAATGAAATCATGGCCCTCACCCGCGGAGAGGAGTGATATGGCTATCGTGCTCGTGGACAGCAATGTTCTGATTTGAATTGACATTCCAATCCAACCCGGCTAATTTCGATTACCAATCCTGATCAGCCGGGTAAATCATGAATCAAGAGCTCACCGAACGAATCAACCAAATGAATCCATGGCTTGCCGATCCGGATAAGGGCTCGGCCATCGCCGCATCCTATATCCCCTCCCCTCACATCGAGCGCAGGGCGGGCCTGCCCCTCCCGCCCAAAGACAAGGCCCTGCTGTTGATCGGCCCGCGCCAAGCGGGTAAGACCACCCTGATCTGGAGTCTTCTCCGGGAATTCCTACCGGAGGTCCTATACCTCAACCTTGAAGACCCCCTGCTACGGAGCTCCATTACATCTCCCTTCGAATTCGCGGCCCTCTTCAGGGAGCGATATGCCTTTGTCAAAGCCGTCTTTCTGGATGAGATCCAGCACCTCGAAGAAGGGAGCCTGTTTGTGAAGGGCTTGGTAGACGCCAAATTAGGGGCCCGGATCTTTGTCACCGGTTCTTCATCTTTCCACCTCAGAAGCAAGACCCGGGAGTCCCTTGCCGGGAGGGCGGTCAGGCGGACCCTTTACCCCTTGATGCTCCTTGAGCTGCTCGGTTTTCACCGCCCCCGCAACCCTATCGAAGAGGAAAGACTGAGCAACGCCCTTCTCGTGCAACTGATGATCTTTGGAGGTTATCCTGCGGTATTCTTGGCCCGGGCGCAGGATCAAAAGGCGGATCTCTTGAGCGACCTTGTGGATGCACTGATCCTAAGGGACGCCTCGGATCTCTATGCGATTCGGCGAGTCGACGCCTTCCGCAGGCTCCTGGGCCTTCTTGCCGGCCAGACCGGGGACCTTGTCAAAATGTCCGAGCTGGCAGCCCTATGCGGTGTGGATGTAGGCACGGTGAGTTCCTACCTCGAGATCCTAGAGGAGAGCCACATCGTTCACCGCACCAGTCCCTTTGCCGCAGGGAAGAGAAGAGAACTCACCTCCTCCCCCAAGATCCATTTCGTTGACAACGGCGTCCGAAACCAGCTCCTAAGGAGCTTCTCCCCGGATCTCCAGCGAAGGGTGGACCGGGGGAAACTCTTTGAGAACTGGGTCTTCTCGGAGATCAAGAAAGTGCTCCCACTCCAGGCGGGCCTCCATTTCTGGCGGAGCAAAGCAGGGGCCGAGGTGGACTTCGTGATCGAACAAGCAGGAAGACTCTTCGCGGTGGAGGCCAAGTTTTCCCCTCACAGCCGACCCAAACTGAGCCGCTCGGCCAGGAGCTTCATCCAAGCCTACCGGCCCGAGGCCCTTACCGTGGTCAACCCATCCCTCCAGGCCGAAATCCTCATAGACCGGACCCCTGTCCGCTTTCTCCCCCCGCTCCCGTTCGCCCGCTGGCTCGAAGACCGCTTCGGCATCTGAATCCAGATCTCCTGGGGCGCCCCTGCGCCCTACACTATCTCCGGACCAAGGACGGCGCAGAGGTGGATTTCTTGCTGGCGACGGAGAACCGGCCCGAGCTGCTGGTAGAAGTCAAGAGGTCCGATTCCGCCCCTGCCCGAACCTTGGTGAACTGCAGCAGGCGCTACAATATCCCCGGCGTCCAGGTAGTGCTCCACCTCAGACGGGAAAAGGAGGACAAGGGGATCGAGATTCGAAGGGGGATTGATTTCCTCAGCTCGCTCAGAACCTAGCGGCTATAATCAGGCCGGATGATCCGGGGCTTTGCCTTATTGACCCAACCGGCGAAAAAGAGGTATACTATTGGCAACAGAGGTTTTCAGGAGGCTGACCCGTGGAGGTAAAGGATATAACGCTGGAGATCCTAGTCAGCATTCGCGATGAAATCAAGGCCTTGCGGGCGGACACCAATGCTCGATTCGAGCAGATGGACAAGCGATTCGAGCAGATGGACAAGCGGTTCGAAAGAATCGAAGAGGATATTTCCCAGATCAAGAAGGGGATGGACTATATCGTCAGCAGATTCGAGCGGGACTATTTGCTCCTTGCCTCGGAAGTGGACACCATGAAAAGACGACTCGGGGTATGCGAGGAGCGCCTCGGGATCTCTCCTGATGCGATTCCGGGCGGCTGATCCCATAGCCAACCCCAAGGCGATCGATTTCCACCCTCTCCCCCAAAAGGACGGAAGAAATCATTCGTAATATTGCATGGGTGATGGGAATGCCGAGCGGGAGGCTCTGTTGACCAAAGGGGACCAAAAAAGTATTGTATTTGCCGATTCGACCACAAAGCGCGCCTTCTCCCCTCTTGAGCGGCGAATCCTGGAAAGGCTCACGGAGCGTCTCTCCAGTCTCCCGGCCCTACAATCGATCCTGGTCTTCGGCTCGCGTGCCCGCAGCCGCTCGACGGAAGACTCGGACCTGGACGTAGCGGTCATAGTGGATGCAGTGGACCGTCCCATAACCGATGCCGTGGAAGAGGCGAAATGGTGCTCCATACCTCCGGAGTCCTTCCTTAATGTGAACATGGTGATACTGTCCCGCAAGCAGTTGGCCTCGGGCGGCAGGTTCGCCCGGGTCCTCCGCAGTGAAGGAGTGAGCCTGTGGACGAGGAAAGAAGAGAAGAGGTAGAAGAAGAGCTGAGACTGGCCTGGGAGAACTGGCACTCCTACAAGGACAACAGGCAGGGGCGGAGGTTCCGCAAGGCCACCTCGGATCTCTATTTTTTCTCCGAGCACGCAGCCAAGGCCCTCCTGCTCACCGTGGGAATCGACCCGCAGACCCACGAAGGGATCCGGCGGATGATCAGCCTCCACTTTATAAAGCCGGGAGTCATCCCCGTCCAGGTGGCCCGCTATATGGGCAACCTCTACGACAGGAGAAAGACGGCTGAGTATTCGCGCCTTGCCGGTTGGGAATTCACCGAGGACGAGATCCGCACTTACACTCTATGGGCGGGCGAATCCGCGGGGGCCTTCTTGAGGAACCTCGCCGCCCAAATGCCCGAGCTGAGACCGCAAGCGGACGAGCTGATACACTCCATTGACGACACCTTGGAAGGCCTTTTAAGCGGATACCAATCCTCATAGACCGGACCCCTGTCCGCTTTCTCCCCCCGCTCTCATTCGCCCGCTGGCTCGAAGACCGCTTCTGCGCCTGAATCCAGGCACAGCCCGGGAACACCTGGATTCCCTCCCAAGCCCCAGAGGCAATGTTCCTTCACTGCAAAAGGCCCTGTCTCGGCCGCCTACCGTCACGGCAAATATGAGGTAGAGGCCTGTCAGGATATCGCTCTGCTATACGTTCAACAATCGCCGTTGCATCAGGGACTGCATGTCACGGCGGCCGTCCACAATCAGAAGGACATATACAGCATTGTCTATGACACGATAAATGATGCGATAAGGCTTAAAAAAGACCTCTCGGTATTCCCGAATCCCTAACGCCGCCAATTCCTTAGGATACGCACCCCGTTCGGGGAATTCAGATAGGCTGGAAAACACTTCCTCGATCCGCTCCAGGACATGATCGGCTTTTTGGAGAGAATCTTGGTGAGCTATATAATCACTGGTCTCCTCAAGGTCTCGTGCCGCGTCATTGGTCAGCAAGACCTCGAATCCCATCACCGAGCCCCCCGCCCCCGGCGCAGCCGTTTTATCACATCCTCAGCGGGAAGGACCTTGCCTTCTTCAATTTGGCGCATCCCCAGGGCCAGGATTTTCAATAGGGCCATTGTCTCCTGAGTTTGCTCGTAGCTCTCGATATCCTGAATGACCACCTTGGCCTCCCCATTCTGGGTAATGACCAGCGGCTGCCGCTGCTCCCCCAATTTCCTTACGATTTCAGCCGTATGAGCCTTTAAGTAGCTTATGGGTTTGATTTGGGTGGATAGCTTCATAAGCATCTCTCCCTTTCTTGGATAGGGCCAAATATAGTCCATAAAAGGTCGTGCGTCAATCGGGCCGTAGCCAGTTTGCCGATAAGCGAGATGGACCTCATTGTTTGGACAGCCTGGAGGTAATCGACACCTCCTCACTCCTGGCCGTCTTGTTTGGTGAGCCCGAAGCGGAAAAGAGTTTACCTCTGACCTTGACAACAGGGCGTATAGCTTCTATAAGAAAAGCTTGATTCATCCCTCAAGTCTTCAGTTCAGAGAAAGGCAGGCCATGGCGCTTAGCATTCGAAACGAACGGGCCGAAAAGCTCGCCCGGGAAGTTGCAGAGGCAAGCGGGGAGAACCTGACACAAGCAGTGATCCACGCACTTGAAGAAAAACTTGAGCGACTGCGAGGACAACGGACGGTTACGGATACTGCCCGCGAGATAATGAAAATATCCATGCGCTGCAGAGCCTTACCGGATCTAGACACCCGCCCTCCCGACTCCATTCTCGGCTATGATGAAAACGGGGTTTTCTCCTGATGGTGATTGACACCTCCGCACTCCTGGCCGTCTTGTTCGGTGAGCCCGAGGCGGAGACTTTCGCCCATGCGATCGCCTCCGACCCGAAGAAACTCATAAGCGCGTTTTCAGCCCTGGAGGCGGGAATCGTGGTTGAGGCAAAAAAAGGAGAGCCCGGGGGCAGGGAACTGGATCTACTCCTGCACCGCGCCGGCATAGATATAGTCGCCATGGACGCTCGTCAATACGAGCTGGCAAGGGCCGCATGGAGGGACTACGGAAAGGGAAGACACCCAGCCGGCCTGAATATAGGCGACTGCTGCTCATACGCCCTTTCGGTCTGCAGTGGGGAGCCCCTGCTGTTCAAGGGGGATGATTTCACCAAAACAGACATTCAACCCGCCCTATAGCAACCCCGGATCCCCCGCAGAGTACGCCTGCACAACAAAGTCTTCCCCGGCGGTTCAACAACAACGCACGGTTTTTTTCAATCTCCACCGAGGCTGAAGCAGATAAACTCCCCGCCGGGTATCCAAGGTTGACTTTCACAAGAAATCTCCTCAGCATTACAAGTAATACGTATAACAATATCCGAAAGGAGACCTCATGCGGGTTACGCAAAAAGGACAGGTGACCATCCCCCGGGAGATACGGGAGAAAGCGGGTATTTTCCCCGAGACCGAAGTGGATTTCGTGTTCGACGGCGAACGAATCTACCTGCAAAAAAATGCGAACTTCTCACACGGGATTCAGCCCGCTACAGGACCTACTTCCCCCGGTTGACGATAATCACCCCCTAAAAATCAAGCATTCCGTGAATCAGGGAACAAGGTCCGCTTTCTCCCCCCGCTCTCCTTTGCCCGCCGGCTCTAAGACCGGTTCGGCACCTGAATCAAGGCCAAGACCGAGTGGCGACCTTCCATTATTGACAACCGATGATTGGCTAAGTATCATGACCAACCAAACCGAAGAACCCGTTCTCAGGGGACTGCCATGGAAACGCTTCAGGTCAATATTCACGAAGCCAAGACGCAATTGTCAAAATTGATACGGGAGGCCCTTCAGGGCAAGGAGGTCATCATTGCCAGGGGCAATCAACCGGTTGTACGGCTGGATGTACTGCCTGGGGTACGAGGTCGCAGGAAAATCGGGAACGCAAAAGGACTGATTCTGTCCATGTCAGACGATTTCGATGAACCTCTGAACGACTTCAAGGATTACATGGAATGAAAACGCTGCTGGATAGCCACGCCCTGCTTTGGCTGATCACCGGTGACCCATGGCTCAGCACTGTGGGGTGGACCCAATTGGAAAGCTCGAAAAGGACGGCCGAACCCGTCTTTGGACCAAGGCCCCGCCTCCGCATATCAATATCACCCGGAGACGGGGCCTTTTTATGGGCAACGGCCGTTCAGCGGTGGGAAGTGCACCTCGTCCAGCCGGTCTACATTTGGAGGTTTAAGGTGGCTCCTGCACGCGCTCCCTCAACGGGCGGACCTGTGACCGCCGCCTCGGCTCTTGCTTCTCCTGCCTGCTCCCGCTTGTACTCCTCGGTTGCCTCCTCAAAGGCCCGATACACCCTCGTCAATACATCCTGGACGGGCTGGAGCCGGTCAAAATCGTCCTTGGGCGCCGAAGCCGCGATCTCCCTCTCCATATATGCATACAGGCCTTCGAGGGTCTCCACCAAGTCCGGGGGCCCGTTCTCCCGGTCCAGGGCGGTGTCGAACTCCGTGATGATGGCCAAGGCCTGGGAACGGAGCTCCCGCGCGCGTGTCTCTTCACCTTCCGCCCAGCACTCTCTGGCACGGTTCAAACGGATCAGCGCCCCCTCCATGAGCTTGAGCATTATGTCTTCCCGCGGAGCCGCTTCCACTGAGTATCTCTCATATGAACGATGGTACGCCTGCATGGTGTCTTCCTCCGAATCCTCGTGATCTCTGAGTGCTTAGTCGTCCTGTGTCCAAGTGTCGACTATCGAGGTCAACTGCTCCTGGATGCTCTGATATTTCAAGACCGCCTTTTCCATATTGGTATATTTCCAGGACAGCCTGTCCCGGTAGGACTCAAGATCTTCCACCGCCTCGTCATAGTCCTCGTTCAGGTCGCCGATCTTGTCCTCCAGGCTCTCCATCTTGTCGGCCAGGATGCCGTCGTAAGTATCGGTGTAGCCGCTGAGGGTTGAACGAAGCCTCCCTGCCACGCCGTTCTCTCCCACGAAAAGGGCCGCCACGGCGTCAGCGTCTTCGGCCAGGGCGTCCTGAAACGTCTCTGTATCGAACTCCACACTGCCGTCCCCCTTGAATGTGATGCCCACGTCCGTGAGGTACTGGTAGGCGTTGTCCTGGGTCCCAGGCACCGCATCCCTAAAAATGGCGTCTATCGAACTCGCAGCCCTCCTCGCTATGGAGTCTCCTTGCAGCACGCCCGCCTTGTCGGTGGACTCGTTATAGGAGGCGTTCTTGTCATAGAATTCTTCCATGGCGTTGTAGGCCGAGACCAGCGCGCTCACCTTGCTCGTGATCTGGGCCCGGCCCAGGGAGACCACGATCTGGGCGTCGCCCTGTGACTTGAGATTAACCGTGACACCGGATATCACGTCGTCCACCTCGTTCGACGAACGGGTGAAGGAAACCCCGTCCATGCTGAAGGAGGCGTCCAGGCCTGCTTGGGTCGCCTCCTGCTCGGTGGTCTCCCCTGCAAATAGGGTAGAGCTGAGACTAACCCCGGTGCTCGTGCCTTCGGCATCCGTGGTGATTTGTTTTGTACCCCCCCCGGTCTCCTGGCTCTTTAGGGAAAGGACATACTTGGGATCATCCGATGTGCCGATGTTCAACGCCTGGGCGCTCACTCCGTTGTCAGCCGAGCTGATCTCGGATGCGAGGCTGTTCAACGTGGTGTCCGAGTCAGTGGTGTAGGAGTACTCGGTCCCTTGGTGGTAAAAGGAGAGCGTGACCCCGTCCTCGATCAGGCTGCTCTTGTCCGCATCCGTAATCCCTTCGTTCACCCCGGCCTCGGCGTCCTCCACGCCTACGATCTGCCGGTGGGCCTCGGCCAAAGTAGTGACGCTGAAAGAGTAGGTCCCGGTCTGGGCGCCGGACGAGGCCAGACCGGTCGCGACATCCTCATTGGTCGATGTCGCCGCGGTGGACCTGAACTTGGAGCTGGTGTTCAATGCGTCCGCCGCCTTGTACAGATTCACGAGCTGGGTGTTGAGGGCGGTATAGGCATCCTTGCGCACCTCGGCAAGCTTAATGTCTCCCTCAATCGGGGCGAGGACCTGCCGGCTTCGAGCTTGGACTATCTGATCAACGATGTCCACGGGCAACCCGCTGGGCCTGCTGTTGGGGAAGACGTTGGATACGCTTCCTAGGGCCATGTCTCACCTCCGTTTAAGCCGAAGCCGACTTGGCCCTTGGGCGGCTCCACTGGGAGCCGCCCAAGGGGAAAGGGTGGTTCAAAGTCCCGCTGACCCGCTCTAGGCCCCGAGGAGCTGTAGGGCCAGCTGGGGGTTCATGTTCGCCTGGGCAAGGACTGCGGAGGCCGCCTGCCTGCGGACGTTGTTCATCATCATCCCGGCAGCCTCCTTGGCGATGTCCGCGTCCATGATCCGGGACCTGGCGTCGGTCAGGTTCTGGACCGAGTTCTCCAGGTTCTCGATGGTGTACTCGAACCGGTTCTGGGCGGCCCCGAAGGTCCCCCGGAAAGTATTCACATCTCCCAAGGCCGCATCGATCCGATCTATTGCCGTCTGTGCGTCACTCACCGAGGTCACCTTGGTAGCATTCATCCCTACAGTCTGGTTAGTGAAAGTGGTCGACCCGCTGGCGGCAAAGTTGGTAAATTCCGCACCAGCGGCCGTGTCGTTCACTGCAATGGAGTTGGTATGTGTTAGGTAGACTTTTCCGTTGGTCCTAAGTGTTACGTCTGTTCCGGTGTCAAATGTGTTGCCAAAAAGGCCATTGGTATTGCTAACGCTGTGAGCTGATGCGTTTGCGGTAGCTATCGACTCGGTAATTTTGACATAGCCACCAGCAGTATTGTTCAGCTGGATTTTACCGCCGGCTGTTTTGGTAGCAGTGATGCCCAGGGTCCCCGCCTTGTTGTTGACAGCATTCATGACCTCGGTTACCGTGAGAGTCCGTGTAGCCATAGTCGTAGTACCGCCAAGGCTTATCTTTGCAGAAAAAGCGGTTGTACCATTCAATACCAGTTTGTAAGTGGCTGAACCAGCACTGTCTCCTGCATCGGTTACTTTAAACTTAACCGATGTATTGGCTGCCGCCTGAGTCACCGTGAGCGCCTCTGCCACAGCGCTGATGTTTGCGTTGGAGTTGATTGCCTTGGCAATGCCCCAGGCGCTCGCCGTAGTTTTTCCTTGAGTTGCATTCTTTACACCGGTAGTTAGGCCGCCAAAAGTGACCCCCACCCCGCTCACTTCAAGCTCGCTTGAACCGATGGCAGGAGTTCCTGTTGCCAAGCCCAAAGTACCGTAGTAGCGCTTGCCGATATCGGCGGTTTTCATGCTGGTGCTCATGTTGACGCTGATGCTGTCCACGGAGTCGGTATCAGGACCGACCTGGAAGGTCGCAGTACCACGCGTCCCATCCAAAAGGCTGAGCCCGTTGAAGCTCTGCTCCCGGGCTATTCGATCCAGCTCTGACAGCAGCTGCTGATACTCGTCGTCCAGGGAAGAACGATCCGCGCTTGTGTTGGTTTCATTAGCCGCCTGAACCGCCTTTTCCCTCATCTGGTTAAGGATGTCCTCCATCCGCTTGAGGCCGGATTCCGCCGTCTGGACCATGGAAATGGCGTCGTTGGCGTTTCTCACCGCCTGGCTCATCCCCTTGATCTGTGCGGTCATTCGAGCGGAGATGGCGACTCCGGCCGCGTCGTCCGCTGCCGAGTTCAGCCTGAGCCCGCTCGCCAGCCGTTCCTGGTTCCTGCCCAAGGCCTGAGAAGCTTGACTGAGGTACTTCTGAGCTTGTAAGGCCCCAATGTTGGTGTTGATGCTGAGTGCCATGGTTCCACCTCCCTGTGAAATTTTGAGTGTCCCGAGAAAATCCCTTTTTCTCGCGCTTCACCCATCTCATCGGCAGGAGGGGAAAAACCTTTAAGCCTTTCTCATGCCTTTTTGAGGTACGAGGCGGGGTCCAGCAACTCAGCTCCGTCCAGGGCCTCGAAGAGCGGGGTCAGGTGCTTTTCGTACCGCCGCCAGCGCGCCACGGACTTGGTGTACATGGGCTCCCTGACCTGATCGTAACTCGCGGTCTTGGTGTCCCGCTTGGTCTTGTAGAACTCGAGACACCGGTCGTTCCATTCCAGTCCGCAAAAATCCAGGAGCTCTCGCACATGCGGCTCAGGGTCAGTGGTCAGGTCCTCGTATTGAGAGTCGTGGATCTCCACGGGCAGCACCTCCTTCCAGTGCCGCATGAGCCCTTCGTAGAGCTTGTAGTGGTGACCGAGATCCGAGAGGTCATAGGCAAAGGTCAGCCCTGCGGCGGTAAAGTTCTGGAAGTAGCATGAAAGACAGGTGTCTCTGGCGTCGCGCTTGCAGTGGATTAGGGCGGCCTCGGGGAACAGCAGGGCTATGAGCCCTAGGTGCATGAAATTGTGGGGCATCTTGTCCGTCACCCATGAGGCCTGGGAATCCAACTCCGCTATGTGGTCCAGGTACATCTGCGCGGCCTGGTTGGCCAGGTCTTCGTCCAGGTGATTAAGGCCCATGGGAAAGCCCACTTGCGGGGCGCAGTTCTCTGCCAGAAAGCGGGCCACGGTCCCCATCTGAGATAGTTCCCCCGCGCCGTAGACGTCCGGGTGGCTTGCCAGGATCTGCTCGGTCAGGCTGGTGCCGGAACGGGGCATGCCCACAATGAATATGGGGCGCTTGGACCCTAGCGTGCTGCGAGCCGCCTTGTCGAAAAAATCGCGTGTGAATACGGTGCGTAGCTGCCCGAACTGCTTTTCCGCAGCCTCCCGGTGGTATTGGCGCGGCTTGAGCCGGTTGCCCTCGGTATAGACCTCGAAGGCCCGCTCATAATCACCCACGTCGTCAAACAGGGTTCCTGCCTGGAAACAGAGCCCCTGGCGAGCCCCCTTGGGCAAATCCTCCTTTGAGAGGGCGTCGCTCAACATATTGGCGGCTTCCTTTTCGGCGCCGTACTTCCGCGCGATGGAGGTAAAGACATTCAGGGTCCCCAAGGGGTAGTCTCTGTTGTTGGCGATAATAGGCCGGATCAGTTTGTAGGCCTCCTTGAGCCTCCCCTTGCGCTCCAGTATCGAGGCCTTTTGGGTGATGAAGCCCACGTGGTTGGGAAACCTCTCCAGGGCCCGGCCGACGGTTTCCAGGGCTTCATCCCATTCGGTGGAGGACATGAGGGCCTGCGAGAGGGCCCTCCAAGCAAGCGGGCTATCCGGATCCAGATTCAATGCCCGACGGGCGCTCTCCAGCCCTCTCTCGGTGAACCCCGCCTCGACGCTCAATTCGGCCACGCGCAAATGGTATTTGGAATTGCTGGGGTCGCGGTCCACCAGTTGTTGGGCCCATGTTATGGCTTCCTGCGGGCGGCTCAGGCCCTCGAGCGTATTGGCAAGGGCAAACAGTGTCTCCGCGTCCTTGGGGCCGAGCTTTGTTGCTGCATTTACAATCTCTTCCGCCTGCCGCTCGTCTCCCATGTGGACCAGGCACTCGGCGAGCAGGGCGAACCCCTTTGGGTCGAACGGGCGCAGCTTGACCGCGCTATCCAGTGGCTCGATCGCTTCCTCGTGTTTTCCCTGGTGCTTGAGCACGATCCCCAGGTTCAGGAAGGCCTCGTCATACTGTGGATCCAACTCCACGGCGCGGCGGTACCCGGCTTCGGCCTTCTCATATTCCTTTTGGACGTAATAGGCCGCTGCCAAGTTTGCATGGTAGAGGGCCTGGGAGTCATCCAGCTCCACCGCGGCCTCGATCAACTGCTGGGCGGCCGGGTAGTTGTCCGCCTGGAGGGCTATGAGCCCCAGGAGATGATAGGCCTCCGCATGGGTGGGATCCTCCTGGAGGATCTCGCGATAGAGGTCCTCGGCCTTGGGCAGGTTGCCCGCCCTCTGGTAGAGCTTGGCAGTGTCCAGCTTATCCTCCACATTGCGGAAGACGGAATCCTGAGTCGCCTGGCTTACCTCTTTCATTGGGTTTTCTCCTTTCAAAGCTTATAAGTGGGGCATCCGTCTCTATGGGATCAAGATGCCCAGGCGGACAAGGTTGGTCATCTTGTCCCCGTTGATCATCCCTTGGACTACGCTCTCCAGCTTATTCTCGGGGATCTCATCCGATGCAGGCGATGGGCCCGGGCCGCTTGTCAGTGACTCTTTTTCCAGAAAGTCCCCGACGTATACCACGGGATCCTTCACGGAGGCCGCACACAGGGCCTTGAGGACCAGAGCCTCCAAGGGGCGGAGAGGGATGCTAGCCTCGCCGGTGAGCTCGGAAAAGAGCTCCACCCGCCTCCAGTGATTGACCGCTCGTTCCAGTATAAGGGCATTGGCCTTGTGGGCGATTCGACGGGAGTCCGAGGGCTCCGCTCTTTGTATTTCCCGGCTGGTGCATATGAAGCAGGCGTTTGTTGCAAGCAACCGGTTGGCATGCCGGAGGAGATCACCGTTTGTCTCGATGTTGGCTCCGGCATTCCCCTCTCCCAGGTTCATCGGCCCTGCATTCGGGGCGGACAAGATGTGCTCGTACGGCGTGCCGCCTACGGGGAGCTCCATCCTTCTCCCGGCTTTGGAGATCCCGAGCCTTGAGAGAGGCTCAAGGCGGCGGCGCAGAAAATAGACCCGCTTTGAAAGAAACTCGCCCGCACGTGCCTGGTCGGGCCGTCCTTTGACGAATACGTCGAAGCGGTTGTGGGTGTTCAGCATGAAGTCCTTTACGAGCTCCCTGAGGATCGCATCCTCCATGCCGGAGAGGGAGTTTTGGAGGAGTGGCGGGAGACAGAGCATGGGGTCGTTCTGCTGGAAATTGGAGCTAGCCGCGTAGACCAGGCCGGCTTGTTTCATTTCCTTTACCAGATCGGTGAAATAAAGCGGCCGCCAACTGTCGCTAAGGGCGTGATGGACAAGGTTCTTGGATGTGCTACCGAGCTTCCTTTCGGAAGCGAACTTCTTCACCAAGGCGGCGGCCGGGGGATGCTTTTTGAAGTAGGCCGCTTCGTTGTGGAGGAGCTGCTCCAGGTATCCCAGTCCGTAGTCCACCCGCTCAAAAGGGTCTTCCAGGCCCCGGCTGAGCTCCCGGACCAGGTGCCACACAGGGGCGATCGAGGCCTTGCCCGGCATGGTCATGTTCTGGACGTAGAAGAGGCCCCCTTCGGCAAGCGTGCTTCGGAGGAACTCCAGTACGGATGCTATGACCTCGGGGTGGAGCCAGGAGTAGATGCCGTTCATGGCGACATATTGGGCCGAAGACAGACCCAGGTTGGGGAGCTCCCGGAAGTCGCTCTCGATGTAGCGGGCATTCTTGAGGCCGGCCTGTTCAGCAAATCCCCTGGCCTCTTCTATATGCTGGTGATTAAAGTCGACTCCCAGGAACATTGCATGCGGGTTGGCCGCCGCCAAGGTATTCAGCGTAGTGCCGTTGCCGCAGCCCAAATCCATGTAAGTAAAGGGCTCCTTGGGGTCGGGGGGGGAGAACCCGCCGACCGCAGCTACACAGGACAAGCGGATGGGAGACTGGTGGACCACATAGCCGGACGGGAATTCCACATCCTGCACATAGTAGTTTTCTTCTTGATATGTTTGCGGATCGGCGATCACTTCCGGCACCTTTTAGGGGGAATGGCTTGTCGCATATCAAAGGACCCCCAGTGATGCGTACAGGGGATGCTTGTCCCTTTCAAACTCGTCCAGGAGCTCGTGAAGCCTGTTGCGGGCGTGGTCCTCATCCTGGATCAGTTTGCCGTCTTCCCCGGTAAGGGTCCTATTGTGGCTCTTCAAAACGCTCATCACCCCTGAAAGCAGGTCCTCATCGATTCGCTCGATGCCGTCTTTGAGGGCTATGTAGGCTTGCTCAAAGAGCGGAAGGGGCAGTGCTACCCCGCGGTTCGTCCCCATTGCTTTCACCTCTTCCCCGTCAAGGCATTTCCTGGCCAGCACTGTGTTCAGGGTCTTGATCTCCTCTGTGCGCTTCGAGGGCTCGGCCATGGGCTTGACTTGGTTAGTGGCGAGCAGGGGCAGGAGGGCCATCCGAATGATATCCTCGCCTGAGTGCCGGGATTCATGCTCGATATCCCCCATTCGCTTCGGGCCCTGTTTGAGGCTCTCAACTGTCTCCCAAAACACCGGGCGGTCCAGAGAGACTCGGCCTGACGGTATCACCAGCTCCGGGTGAACCTTTTCGGCCGGGCGGATGAAGCCGAAGCAGGCATTCCGCCATGCGTCCAGCCGCTCCTCCCTGGACATGGTCTTCAATTCGGAGCAATAGACGTCCCTCCTAAAGGCCGTGTTGCGGTAGAAGTCGGCCACTTGTTCTCGGATCAGGGGGTCCTTGAAGGTATTGAGGTGGCTCAGCATCGGCATGGTGAACCTGTATTCATCCACATTGTCCCGAAAAGAGGTGGATCCCACGAAACTCAAGCCGAGCTCCCCGTACCTCCGGGCGAGTTGGATGAAGTAATGAGAGCGCCAATGCTCGTGCAAATACTCGTGGACCAGGTAATTGACAGGCTGATTGGCAAGCTTTTGTGTGGCCCGAGCCAAACGGGCGTTCTGGGTGAATACGTCCGCCTTCCGCTTGAATAGCTCGAGGACATGCTCCAGGGACTCTCTCGCCCTTTCCTCGAGCGGCAGCTCGTTCGACGAGAGTCCCTCGAAGAACGTTAGCATCCAACGAAGGGGATCGAGCTGGTTCTTCCCCGGCATAGCGTTGTAATCCACGAACACCCTGCCGCCGGGCCGCAAGAAGGCCTTGATGAATTCCCCGATCTGCTCCTCGACATTTTCGCTTACCCAAGATAGGACGCCATGGAGGACGATCCAGTCGAACGGACCGAGGTCCTCTTCCAATGCGTTTTGAAACGAGCCTTCCAGGAAGCGTACATTGTCTGCCCCGGCCTCAACGGCGAGCTCCCGGGCTGAAGCTATATGCGTGGGGTTCAGGTCGATTCCCAGATAGTCGGTATCCGGGTCCATGACCGCCAGGAGAACGGTGGTATAGCCGTGCCCGCAGCCCAGCTCGCAGTATCTCTTACGGTCGTTGTTTTCCCGGGGGACGGCAACGCCCCGCTGGGTGAGAACGAAGTCGATCTCAAGGGGGCTTAGCTTGGGTGTGATGGATTTAGTGTAGTCCAAATCAAGGACATAGCCTTCGTGTCTCTCTGCGGTCATGGCAAGCCTCCCTGCTTTTTACCGGAGTTTGTAGCAAGATCGATGCCAACAGGCTCTATGTGTTTTTCTTCAAGGATCATGATAGGATCGGATTGGATGCGAGGGGCGGGGACCAAGAGGGGATCGGGGCGTGTTGGGGTTTTGACGGAGAGACGGGAGCCGGCTTTCTCCCTAAGGCATAGGAGCGGCAGGTCCCGGGGTCCGCTGAGAGAGTGAAAAAACATACGCCGCCCCCTGGGCGGTGGTGCGCACCCAGAGGGCTTTGGGTTTGCTTAGGCCGCCCTTAATCCAGGAACGCCCTCAGCAGGTCTGCCACCTCATCCACGTCCTCCACGCGGTTCTGCGCCGCGGCTTGATTGGCTTGGATCAGGTCCCTCGTGGACTCTCGGATCTCGACGGTGTCGCCCGATACTCGGGGTTGGCCGCCTACCGAGTCTCCTGATTCCCTAACCTTTTCCTCCACCTTGGGCGCACCCGTCTGGTCCGTCCGGGTGTTCCAAACCCCGGAATAAGGACTGGGATGGGTATAAATCGCATTCATGGCTGCCTCGCCGAATCGGCCTCATATTAACGGTCAACCGGTCATGAGACTTCCGTTTTTCTCCCGCCGGTCTTCGTGCATCTCCTTAATCGGCCGTTGCTCCAGAAAACTTGAGACTTTTTTGCAGGTGCCGGCCGTTTTGCGGGGCGCTCTCTCAGGGGGGGTGGATCTTGAAGCTGGAGCTGGTGGTCTTGCATTTTTCTTCAAGTGCGAAGGCACTGATGCCGATGTTCGTACTGAAGCCTGTGTGGTGTCTCTCTTGCGGGTGCAATATATGCGACATCTCCCAGGGCCGTCCTCGCAGGGAGGCGGGGACGTTTCAGGAAAGAGAGGTGAAATGTCGACATGGACCCTATTAACAGCTTAAGATTTCAGGAAAATCAGGTGATGGAGGCGGACAGGCCGTCCAATGTGCCTGGTGCCGTGAAGTCTGAGAAGGGCGAGAAGATTCACAAGAAGGTGCCCGAGACCGGAACCGATCAAGGCACGATTGTTCGAGATTCGGTGAAGACCAGAGAGAAAATGGAGCGCATTGCAGAGGCGTTGGACAACTATGTGAAGTCGATACAGCACGATCTGGACATCAAGGTGGACGAGGAGACAGGAAGATTCCTGGTCAAGGTCATCTCGCATGAGAGCGGGGAGGTGATCCGGGAGATCCCGCCGGAAGAGCTCCTGAAGCTGGCCGCCAAGATGGAGGAGATGGCGGGCGTCCTTTTCAACAAGAGCGTGTGATAACGGCCGAGTCATGGAGCTCGATGTCTTCATCGTTGACGACGACCGCAGGCTCTTGTCCGTCCTGAAGGGGCTGCTGGGGGAGGAAGGCCACCGGGTGACCGCCTCCATGGACGGGCTGGACGCCGTGGAGACGTGCGAGGAGACTTACTTTGACCTGGTCATCACCGACCTGATGCTCCCCGGGGCGAGCGGCATCGAGGTGCTCAAGGCCTGCAAAAGGGCCCACCCGGAGACCCTGGTGGTGCTGATCACGGGTTTTGCGTCCCTGGAGACCGCCATACAGGCCATCAGGGAGGGCGCTTACGACTACATTACCAAGCCCTTCAAGATGGAGGAGATGAAGATAGTCGTCCGGAACGCGGCCGAGCACATAAGACTGATAAAGGAGAACAAGCGCCTCATAGGGGAGCTCCACGAGGCCTACGAGCAGATAAGGATGGTCAAACAGATCATGGGACCAGGGGACCGGGAAGAGGAACCCGGCGCAGAGGCCCGGGAGAACCCCTTGATAGCGGGCAGCATGCTGCCCCACTCTTACGTCGAGAACCTCCCCGGAGGGAGGCCCGCTTTTCTCTCCGATCTGGAGAGGATCTCCTCGCTGAGGGAAAAGGGCTTCCTCTCGGAGGAAGAGTTCAGGATATGCAAGGCCAGGCTGCTCCAAGACAACAGGACGAGCTGAACAGGGGGGAGATCGGGGACCTTAGGATCCTGGTGGTGGACGACGAGGAGACCATCCGCGAGACCCTTCAGATGTACTTCCGGCACCTGGGAGCGGCCCGGACCGATGCGGTCCATGACGGGCCCTCCGCCTTGGAGCGGCTGGAGAACTCATCCTATGATTACATGTTCCTGGACCTCATGCTGCCCGGCATGAGCGGCATGGACGTGCTGAGAGAGCTCCGGGAGCGGCAAATCGTCATAAACGTCATAATCATGACGGGCTACCCTTCGATGGAAGTGGCCGTGGAGGCCATGCACAACGGGGCCTCTGATTTTCTCATAAAGCCATTCGGGTTCCAGGACATAAAGATCACCCTGAACCGGATCCAGCGCGTCCGCCACTTGATGAAGAGGAACTGGGAGCTCCAGCAGGAGCTGGACAAGAAGAGGGAGGTGGAGGAGCTCAACCGCCGGCTCCAGAGATACATCAAGCACCAGACACTCCTCTACAACATCATTGACTCGCTCTCCAAGATCAGCCGCTCAGAGGACCTTTACCAGTACATGATACAAAAGGCGGTGGAATCCAGCGGGGCCTCCAAGGCCTGCTTCTTGTTTTACGACCCGTCCACGGATTCTTTGATGGCCCTGGCCCAGCAGGGGCTCCCGGGCATAAGGCCCGGCACGGTGACCGGGCTGGTAAGGGATGAGAGCGGCCGGCCCGTGCTGGATCCAGCGTTTCTGGAGCGCCACTTTCACTCGGAAAACGGGAGGCCGGTGCACCTGGAGAGCGAGAGCGATCTGGGCCGCATGGTGGGCGTGCCCTTCAAGATCCGAAACGAGCCCTTCGGCATACTGCTGGTGGCGGACAAGAAGGAGGACGCACGGGGCTTTGACAGCGAGGACCGGTTCATCTTGAACTTCTTGGCGGAGAAGACCGCGCTCAACGTGGAGAACATGGCCCTCTACGACAACCTCAAGCAGAGCTTCATCGCCACCCTGCTCTCCCTGGTGGGGGCGCTCGAGGCAAAGGACGCCTATACGCAGCAGCACTCCAAGCGGGTGACCGAGTACTCGCTCAGGATTGCCGAGCACATGGGCTGCTCCCAGGAGGAGATGGAAAAGCTCGAGTCCACCGGACCCCTGCACGACGTGGGCAAGATCGGAATCAAGGACAATGTGCTGAACAAGCCCGGCCCATTGACCGATGATGAGTTCGATATGATCCGGGCCCACCCCTTGATAGGGGTCAACATAGTCTCGCCGCTGGGCCTGGCCGAGGAGGAGCTGGGAATAGTCAGGAACCACCACGAGCGCTGGGACGGAAACGGCTATCCCGACGGGCTCAAGAGAGAAGGCATCCCTTTTCTGGCCCGCATACTGGCGGTCGCGGACGCCTTTGACGCCATGAGCTCGGACCGGGCTTACAGGAGCGCCCTCCCCGCCTCGCTCTGCTTGGAGGAGCTGCGGAGGAACTCCGGGAGTCAGTTCGACCCGGAGGTGGTAACGGCAGCCCTCCGTGTCTTCTCCTGAGCCACCCCCTCTTTCACGGATTGAAAAACGGCACGAATTGTGCTTCTCCTTGACTGGTGTACCCGGGACCTGATTTGAGCGTCTCGAGGTCTCCATTCGGGAAGGAAGGAGGCGTCGTCATGGGAGAAGAGAACCGCCGGGGTTTCTACAGGGCAAGCCTTGTCCTCCCGGCCCGGGTGGAGCGGCTGGGCCCCGAGGCCGGGGAGCTCCTGAAGGCGGGCCGGGGCCGCAGCCTGCTATCCGGGGCAAGCGCACCGGGGCCCTTGGAGGAGCTCCTGGAGCACGTGACTCCGGGTACGGACCAGGAGCGGGTCCTGCGGGGCATGCAGCTTATCAACAACAAGCTGGACTTCCTGATCGAACGGCTCATCCATCCTGAAGACCTGCCCCCCGCGCCCCTGGTGGACGTGGTGGAGCTCAGCGGCTCCGGGCTCAAGTTCGAGAGCGGGGAGGACTTTGAGCCGGGAGAGCTCCTCAGACTGGGCCTGGTCATCCCGGAGAGCTTCCGGTATAGAATGGAGCTGGTAGCGGAGGTGGTAAGATGCGACCCAGGGGAGTACGGCCGTGTGGTCGCCGCCCGCATTGCGGCCATAGAAGAGGAAGACCGGGACGCCATCATAAAGGCGGTCTTCAGGAAGCAGAGGTGGGACATTAGAAGAGAGCGAAACGGAGAGGAAGGAGGCTGACCCATGGAGATCTCCGAGGAGGCCTTTGTGGAGCTCTACGGCCTCGCGAGGATAGGCGGGCTGCTACAGGGGCTGGTCCACAACCTGAACGCCCCCTTGCAGAACCTCGGCATGGATATGGATATGATACTCCTCTCGCTCCAAGACAGACGGGGGGAGGGTCCCGAGCTGATCCAGGAGCTCAAAAAGAGGCTCTCCCGCATGGAGGAGGAGTTCAACAAGCTGAACCGGCTCATAAGGCTCACCGCTACACGTGCGGAACCCGAGGAGGACGCACCCGCGGGCCTCACCCTGGGGGACTTCCTGGAGGAAGAGCTGGAGTTTCTGAGGGCCAATCTCTACTTCAAGCACAATGTGAGCACCAGCCTGGAAGTGCGCGATCCTCTGCCTCGGGTGACCGCCCTTCCCAGGGGGGCGCAGGCCGCCCTTGGGGGCTTCCTGCACGCCCTGGTGGAAGAGCTTGAAAAGGGGCGAAAGGAGGAGCTCTCCTTGGAAATAAAGGCCGGCCCCGGGCCGGTCTTGGAGCTCGGAGTCAAGGCGGATGCGGGCCCCCTCTCTGAGGGCTTTGTCTCTGCGATCGAGCGCTCTGCAACGCCCGTGCAAGGACCGCCGCCACCGGAGAAAACCAACATGGCGGCGATCCACGCGGGCCTGTTGCTGAAAGCGGCCGGCATCACCCCGGCCGCTGACCGGGATGCCGGCCTGCAGCTTACCATCCCCTATCAGTCGTAGTCCCCTCTGCCGAACTTGGCCACCTCGGAGCCGATCCCTGCGGCCAGGTCAGAGAGCATGGTCCTCACTTCCCGGGGGAGCTCCCGGTCACGGGCCGCCTCCTCCAGCTCGGTCATGCGGGACTCCAGGTGCCCCACCAGCGGGCCCATGTCCTCGGCCGGGATCCCGGGGTCTCCCAGCCTCGCCGCATAGAAGTCCACGGTATCGATGGTCTCCCTTACCCGGGAGAGGATCTCTGACTTGCGGGCCGAGGGCCGGGTTTCGGTCACGCCGGGCGTTATGCTGACGCCGTCCGGCGGGGGCGCGCTCGCAGGTCCTTTGGCCGCCCCGGCGGGGGCGTTCTCCTGGGGCATGATCCGCTCCATGATCTCCCGGAACTCTCCCTTTCCCCCCTGTCCCTCGTTCGTCCTGCCGGGGCCCGGGGCCGGGACCCGCCCGTTTGGAGTGGTATCGGTTATCTTCATAACGCCTCCTGCACTTTGTTCATGAGGGAGCTTATGCAAAAACACTGCCATCTCAGGGCATCGACCTCATGCGGCGGCCGAGAGGCCGGGAGACCAACTGCAGAGCCCGCCGCCGGCGAGAAGACCTCTCCCGATTCCGAAGACTGACCTAACGATTTCATTAGGAAGATTCTTCCCGGGAGCGGAAAAATCGGGCGTGCGAATGTAGTCAAGTTACAGCCGGGAATTCCTGCGAAGAAACTCTGCTGCCGCCTGTTTGTCAACTCCTCCTTCGGCAAGGGTGACGACCAAGTCCACCAACTCGTCTTCGCTCGCGCTTACTTCAATGTCGTTCAGTTCGAGGAACACAAGCGCACAGGCGGTACCGGTACGCTTGTTTCCATCTACAAATGGGTGGCTCATGGTGATGTGGAAAAGATACGCCGCAGCCATCTCGAATAGATCGTTATGCAGGAGACGCCCTCCGAACCTTGCGGCCGGCATAGCCAAGGCCGATTTCAGCAGGCCGAGATCCCGGATCCCCGGCTCACCTCCGTAGCGGTCGATCTGGTCCTGGTGGATCTTGAGCACCTCCCTAAGATTGAAAAAGAGAGGTGACATTGATCATTCCGCAAGGCGTTTGAAAGCCCGGCCGTATTTCCGGTTCACCTTGTCGAGCGCCTTCTCGAACTTCTGATTGTGCTCAGTGTCCCGGACCGGCGAAATAATGAGAACATCTCCGTCCGTGGAGACTTCCAGCGGAGTATCCGCATTAATCCTAAGTAGCTCAAGGACCGGGCGATCAATAACAAGCGCCAAGCTGTTACCATGTTTCGTCAGGTGTTTAAGCATAAGTATATCTCCGATACAAAACCCGCTCGTATCTACAATGTATTACCAGACGGATTAGCTGTCAATGGGGATGGATAAGGACGAAGGTGTAGACCTTGATCCCGAGTTCATATACGAAAAGAGCGAGCCTATCAAGACCACATACCCGGCTCAGGCGAACAGCCGGAGGGCGGCGGAGGGGATATCGAAGAGGGGGAGGACCTTTTCGGCTGCGTCCCGCTTGATCGCCTCCTTCGGCATGCCGAAGACCACGCAGGTCCGCTCGTCCTGGGCTATGGTGCGGGCCCCGGCCTGCTTCATCTTGAGAAGGCCCTCGGCCCCGTCCGAGCCCATGCCGGTCAGTATGATCCCCACCGCGTTGGCGCCCGCGTAGTCGGCGACGGACTTGAAGAGCACGTCGACCGAGGGTCTCTGGTGGTGGACCATGGGGCCGGACTTGACCTGGACGTAGTAGCGGGCGCCCGATCTCCTGAGGAGCATATGGTAGTTGCCCGGGGCGATCAGGGCCTGGCCGTTCACCACCGAATCCCTGTCCCGGGCCTCCTTGACCTTGATGCTGCAGAGGGAGTCCAGGCGTTCGGCAAAGGACGTGGTGAACTTGGCCGGCATGTGCTGGACCACGATGGTGCCCGGGGAGTTCGGGGGGAGGCCCATGAGAACGGTCTTTATGGCCTCGGTGCCGCCGGTCGAGGCCCCTACGGCTATTATCTTGTTCGTGGTGGCCGAGAGGGCCTTGGCCTCGGGCGCAACGGGCGGGGCGGCCTCGGGCTCCTTTACCACGTCCATCTTGGCGCTGACGTTGACCGTGGAAACCGCCCGGATCTTGTCCGCGAGCTGGACGCTCATGTCTCCGACCGAGTAGGAGGCCGAGGGCTTGGAGATGACCTCCAGGGCGCCCAAGGAGAGCGCCTCCATGGCCAGCTTCCCCCCTTCCCTGGTAAGCGAGCTCACGATGATGACCGGCATGGGGTAGTACTTCATGAGCTTCTTCAGGAAGGTCAGGCCGTCCATGCGGGGCATCTCGATATCCAGGGTGATCACGTCCGGCTTCAGCCTGACTATCTTGTCCCTGGCCACAAAGGGATCAGGCGCGGTCCCTATGACCTCGATGCCCCTCTCCCTGGAGAGCTCCTCTGAGAGCACCTTCCGAACAATGGCCGAGTCATCCACCACCAGCACTCGGATGTTGTTGTTCATTTGATCTGCATGAGCCTCCGCTGCATCTCTTATCACCTCCGGTCCGCCATGAACCTGAGCCCGAGCCTGCCTTCCAGGGTCTCCACCACCAGGGATATCTCGTCGCGGTCACCCTGCGGACCAGCCTCGCCCTCGGGCATGGTCTCAGGGATGCCCAGGTCGAAGACCGCATTAAGATCGTACATGCTGAAGGCGCTTCCTGCGATCATGTTGAGGATCTCCTTGGCGGTCTCCTCGCCGTGGGCGGCGGTTACCGAGGAGGCCTCGCTCCCCATGAAATCCGCCGCCAGGGACCGGGCCAGAGGGGCGGGTATGGAGAATACGAACCGGCCGCTCAAGGGGCCCGAGAAGTCCAGCCCGACCTCCACCAGGTCCTCGCCCCGGGCCCCGAGCCCGCCTGATTCGGGTGGATCCGTGAAGTCCAGGGGGAGGAAAAACATCTTTTCCAGGACTTCAGAAATCGAGCCCTTCAGGGCATAGGTCATCCGGTCCTTGTCCATCCTCTTCCTCGCCCATGAGCCGGTTGAGCTTGGAGCGGATCTCCTCCGGCGTAAAGGGTTTCTTGATGTAGTCCGCGGCGCCCATCTCCAAGAAGGTCTCCACCCTGCCCTGGCTGCCCTCGGTGGTGACCATGACCACGGGCACGGACCTCAGGATCTCGTCCTTTTTCATCTCCTCCAGGAGCTCCAGGCCATTCATCTCGGGCATGTTGTAGTCGGTCAGGACCAGGTCCATCCACTCCCTCCGGAGGAGATCCATGGCCTCCTTGCCGTTGGCGGCCTCGAAGAGTCCGCCCACCTTGAACCCTGAAAGGTGGATGGTCTTCTTGATCACCGATCTCATGGGGACGGAGTCGTCAACTATCAAGATGTTATAGGCCATTCGTCCTTACCTCTTATCTTACCGGCATCAACCCATGCCGAGGAGCTCCTCCACCTCGCTCATCCTCTCGCAGAAGCCCGCCATCAGGCCCTGGACCTCCAGGTCGGTGAGCCCCAGCCTCTGGAGCACCTCCTTGTGGAACCGGTATGCGAGCCCGTCCGAGCCCACCCCTATCCCCATCATCATGCACAGGGTGTCGGCCAGGTGCACGATGGAGGCCTCGGTGGGATGGGCGGAGTCCATGGGCGCGTGGTGATGCCTGATTATGTCGGCCATCTTGGGGCTGAACTCCCAGCGCTCTGCGATCACCGCCCCCAGCTCGGCGTGATCAATGCCCAGGACGGCCTTTTCCGCCTCCCTGAAGCTGAATCCGTGACCGGATACCAGCAGGTTGATCTTCTCAAAGGACCCGGCCACATGTTGGCTCAGGACCACCTTGCCTATGTCCTTCAAGAGGGCCGCTGTGAACACCGCGTGGACGTCCTCCACCTCCATCCTCTCGGCAAGGTCCTCGCTGATGAGCGCCGAGGAGACCGAGCAGCGCCAAAGCTCCCCGCCCCCAAGGTCGTAGCCCTCCTGCCCCATGGAGAGGGACTCGCTGCCCGCGCCCAGGAAGACCAGGTTGACCACCTTGTCCATGCCCAGGTAGACCACGGCCTGGTGAAGCGAGTCCACCTTCTTGGACAGCCCGAAGTAGGCCGAGTTGCAGGCCTTGAGGAGATTAGCGGTCAGGGCCGGGTCGTACTGGATGAGAGCGGTTATCTCGGACATGGAGCTCTCCGGGTTCCCCGCCGCCTCCATCACCTTGTGGGCCACCCGGGGGAAGGGCTTCAGTGAATCGATCTCCGCTATTATGGCTCCGATGTCCCTTTTCATACCTCGTATTCCCCCCTGCCGGAGACCTTGAGCAGGCACCTGCCGTCCCTGACGGCCAGCTTGAGGGTCCAGTTGACGTTTCCCCCCACGTCCTCGTGGCTGATCATGACGTTGTTCTTCCAGAAGATCTTGCGCACCGCCAGGTGGTTTCGCTTGCCTATGTTGAAGAACCCGTGCTGGTCCAGGATCTGGGCGCCGCCGGCCACTATGACCCGCAGCCTCTGCTTCTTGGCCCCCAACCGGTATGCCTCTCTGAAAAGCGGGGCTATGCCGGTGTCCGCGAACATATAGGGTTTTTTCTTGGCCTTTTCCGGGTCCAGGCTGGACTCGGGCAGCATGAAATGGAGTATGCCGCCCACCCCGGCCTGGGGATCGTGTATGGCGATCCCGATGCATGAGCCCAGGGAGTAGGTCACCAGGACCGCCTCCGGGTCGTTACTGACTTTCATGTCGGCCACGCCTACCGTGATATTCACCCTAGAAATTCCGCCCGCTTCCCGGTTCCCGGCCGACGGCTCAGCCGAGGGCCCGGTGGTTTCCGTTTACCAGGTCATAGATCCCCGACATGTCCAGAATCAGCCCCACGCGGCCGTCGCCCAGGATGGCCCCTCCGGCTATTCCCTTGATGTGCTTGAGGTTGCCGCCCAGGCTCTTTATCACCACCTCCTCTTTGCCGAGCAGCTCGTCCAAGAGCAGGCACATCCTCTTGTCCTCGTGCTCCACTGAAACGATCAGCCCCTCCCAGGGGTGCTCGTGGTCGGCCTCCACACCGAAGAGACGATTCAGCCTGATCAGCGGGGCCAGGCTTCCCCTGGTCCGGATCATCTCGCCCTTGCCCTCGACCGTGAAGTACTGGTTCTTCTCCGGCCTGAAGGACTCCAGTATGGCCAGGGCCGGGATGATGTAGCGCTCTTTTCCCACCCGCACGAGCATGCCCTCGATGATGGCCAGGGTCAGGGGGAGGCTGATCACGAACGTAGAGCCCTCGCCCGGAACGGAGTTTATCTCCACCCTGCCCCTGAGCCTCTCGATGGCCTTCTTGACCACGTCCATGCCCACTCCCCGGCCCGAGATGTCGGTGATCTCCTTGGCCGTGGAAAAGCCGGGCTGGAATATCAGGTTGTATATGTCAGAGTCGGTGAGCTTCTTGTCATCGGCCACCAGGCCCCTGGATCTGGCCTTCTCAAGGATGGCGTCACGGTCCAGGCCTTTGCCGTCGTCCTGGATTTCGATCACGATGTTCCCGCCGCGGTGAAAGGCGCTCAAGAGTATATTGCCCCGGGGGTCCTTGCCCGTCTTCTCCCGCTCATCGCGGGTCTCTATGCCGTGGTCCACCGCGTTTCTTATCATGTGGACCATGGGCTCGTAGAGCTCGTCCACCACGTTCCTGTCGATCTCGGTGTCCTCCCCGTACATTTGGAGGCCCACCTCCTTGCGCGATCCCTTGGCCAGGTCCCTTACCAGGCGCACCATCTTCTGGAACGTGCTCTTGATGGGAACCATGCGCATGGACATGGCGGTCCGCTGGAGGCCGAAGGTGATCTGGTTCAACTGGTTGAGGTTGTGGTAGAGCTTCTGGTCGTTGCTCCCCTTGATGTAGGGGTTTTGTCTGAGCATGGACTGGGCGATCACCAGCTCGCCGGTCAGGTCCACCACGTTGTCCAGCTTCTGGGTGTCCACCTTGACCTGGAGGTCCACGCGCGAGCGGGTCTGGCGCTTCTGGTCCCTGAGGGCGGAGATCACCTCCTTGGATCGGGCCTTTTTCTCCTCTATGAGGATCTCGCCGATCTTGCGGCCCGGCTGCTGCTTCTGCTTATCCAGTCCCCGCTCCAGATCCTCCTTGGATATCAGCCCCTTCTTGAGGAGGATCTCACCCATTCGGGTCCCGTCCGCCTCTTCCGGGTCCTCGTCCTCCACCGACTCTATACGCTCTACCAGGGGCCTTGTGTCCACGCCTCCGTCCAGGCTCCCGCCCGTCTCCAACGCCTCCTGGACCCCGTCGATCATCCGTTTGAGCGTGTCCACCGACTCCAGCACCACGTCGATGACCGACTCGCCTACCTTGATCTTTCCGTTCCTTGCCTTGTCCAGGAGGTTTTCCGCGCTGTGGGCCAGCTTGTTGATCTCCTTTAGGTTGAGGAACCCGCTCACCCCCTTGATGGTGTGGAAGGGCCTGAAGATGGAATTGACGGTCTCCAGGTCCTCAGGGTCCTGCTCCAGGTCGATCAGGGCCACCTCGATGGCGTCCAGGCTCTCCCTGGACTCCCCGACAAAGTCCCTGAGGATCTGCTTGTCCTCGTCGCCTAGCTCCGCTGCCGAAAGAGCGGGCTGGGCCTCGCCCGCATCAGTGGCCTTCTCACCGCCCGCCTCGCCGGGTGCATTTTCGTCCGGCGCGGGGGTTTCGGTACCCGGCCCTGAGACGCCCAGGGCCTCCAGGAGCGGGGCGAGGTCCTCCTGGTGGGTCTCTCCGTTGGCAAGGGCCCGGTGATAGGCCTGGAGCGCACCGATTCCCCGCTCCAGGGGATCGAGCTCCGTTTCCTCGGCCAGGATGAGCCTTTCCAGATACCTCTTGACCGCCCTTACCAGATCCAGGAACCCGGCGTCCCCCAGTTCCCCGGATGCGGCCTCCAGGGTCTCCAGCACGTTCATGGCCCGTCCCATGGCCGGGATGTCCCCCGGGTCCAGGGAGACCACCTCCAAGGCCATGGACTCCAGTCCCTCTCCTATCTCTTCCAACCGCTCAGGCATATTGAGCTCCAATCCTTGACCGCGGCCTCAGGCGAAGACCTTCTCCAGCTTCTCGCTGAAGGTCTCCGGGGTGAAGGGCTTGACTATGTAGTTGTTCACCCCGGCCTTGACCGCCTCGATCACGTTCTCCTTTTGTCCCTCGGCCGTCACCATGATGAAGGGGGTGGACTTGAGGTCCTCGTCGGCCCTGATGGCCTTTAGAAGATCCAGGCCGGTCATCTTGGGCATGTTCCAGTCCGAGACCACCAGGCCGATCTTCTCCTTCTTGAGGACGTCCATCGCAGTGGTCCCGTCCTCGGCCTCGATAATGTTGTTGAAGCCCAGTTGCTTCAGGACCCCCTTCACGATCCGCCGCATGGTGGCGAAGTCGTCCACTACGAGGACCTTGATCGACGTATCCATGGGCATCCCTCTTTCCTCCTTTTGTTCGCCATCGTCTCCCCCGGGCCCTAAAGGGTGGCCAGGAGCTCGTCAATATCCTTTTGATCCAGGCCTCCCTCACCCTGCGGGTCCTTGAGCTCGGACTTGTAGTACTCCACCTCGCGGTTGAGCTCCTCGAAGCTCTTGGAGGGGTCTTCCTTGTACTTCTGGAGCTTGATCCCGAAGGAGATTATGAGGTCCTCGATCCTCTCTTCCATCGATTTGACCAGCTTGATGATCCTCTGTATGCGCTGGCCCACCAGGTCCTGAAAGCTCAAGGGCTCCATCATCTTCATGGACAGCCCCGCTATGGTGCTCAAGGTCTCCATGTGCTCCCTGAGCGCGGCCGCCAGGGTGTCCGGGTCGAGCCCGCAGGAGGCCGCGCCGGGGGAGGCTTGATCCAGGAGCCCCTCGAGCTCCCGGTTGAGCTCGGCCAGCCTCCGGATGTCTTCGCTCTCGGCGCCGAGATCCCTTTCCAGGTCCTGGATGGCGGCCAGGGGCTCGGCCAGGGCTTCCCGCACCCCATCGGCCCGACCGCCCCCCTGTATTAGCTCCAATGCGGAGTTCAGCCCCGGGAGCACGAATTCCGCCACCTGACCGGCCTCGCCCGAGAGCCCCTCCATCAGGCCCTTGACCTCCAGGATCAGCTCGGGCGCCCTTCCCCACTCGGGAGGGCCGCCGTTTCCCTGGAGCAGGTCCTCCAGCCGCTGGAGCCGGGCCTTTGCGAGCTCCATCTGCTCCTCGTTGATGTCCATGATCTTCATGGTGCTGCTCTCCAGGGTCTCGTTTATCCCCTCCAACTGGTTGCTGGCCTCGGGGATGTCCCTGGCTGCGATCTCCACGATGCCCGGCTCGATCCGTTTCTTGATGTCCCTTCGGAAGTCTATGAGCTCCTGTGCTATTTCCTTTATCTTGCTGGAGAACTCTGAGGTGAGCGCCTCGAAGAACTTGCCGTTGCGGATGTTTTTCACCATGTTCCTGAGCTGATCCAGCTCCTCGTCCCGGATCTCCCTGGAGCTCAGACGCTCCTCCACCCTCTCCAGGCATATCTCCGTGTCCTCGCCCTCGGCGCACTCCAGAGGAGGCGCCGGATCTCCGTGCCTGCGGCAGAGATGGACTAGCCCCGAGGCGTCGGTCCCCCTCACCAGGTTGTTGGGGAGCGCCCGCACCTCGAAGAGCATCCTGTAGTCCGCTACGTTGAACGCCTCGGACTCGCCGAGCACTATGAAGTAGGGGTGCACCCGGTGATCCCCCTGATAGGTCACTGGATAGACGGTTCCGTCCAGCTCCAGGTAGAGGCTGCTCTCTTCCGAGAAGACCACGTTGGCCCCGGACCGGTCCAATATCCTGCGCACCCGGGACGGGTCGAATGCCAGCTTTTCCAGGTCTCCGTCCAGGTTGCCCATTATGGCGTTTTGCATACTCGAGATCCCCCCCTTTTCCTCTCCGCCCGCCCCTGCTGATTGATATTCCAGAATCCTAACAAATAGCAAGATGCATACCAGGGTTGGCTACCTGTCATCCACATAAGGGTGCCAGTCCCCTTTTCGCACCCGCTCCACCTTGAGTACGGCCACCTCGTTTTCAGAGGTGTCGAAGACGATCTTCCTGCCCCTTGCCCCGCCCACGTCTTCCGAGACCACGCGGATTCCGTATTTGGCCAGGACCTGCCTGGCCACGCGCACGTTCTCCCTGCCGACGTCCTGGGACGATACATCCGGGTTGAACGCCCCGCCGAATATCTGCGCCTCCAGGTGCCTGTTCTTTGAGCCCTCCCCCAGCATCATCCGGACCAGCATGAGCGTGGCCGCATCCCCGTGCCTCGCGGTCGGCTTCTCACCCCGGCCGCGGGTGGGGAGCTGGAAGTGGTTGATGCCTCCCGCCCTTCGCTTGGTGTCATAAATGGTCACCGCCACGCAGGAACCCAGGACCGTGGATATGACGGTGGGCTTTTCCGGTACGTATATGTAGCCCGGCTTGAGAAAATAATTGGCCGCCGCGGGGACGCCGGAGTCTTGGGACATGGTCTCTTGTCTCTCCTCCTTTGATCCGTCGGGCGCCCCAACGGGGCCCTTTTGGAAAGCGGCTTGTTGCACAAACCATGCCCGGTTGCGCACAAAGAACGCCGTCCGGACCGGGATCCGCGCCCGGGGTGGATTCGCCCTTCGGGGACCGAGGCGGTCCGGATCACAGATGCCTTCGGCCAGGAGCGACGGAACAGCAGCCGAGTCGTCACCCTTTTGACATGGGCCTGGGGCGGCCCCAGGGACCGAGCCGAGTTCCTGCTTGATTGCACCCGCCTTCTTGCGCTACCTTGACATCGGTCAAGTACGGAAGGGGGCGTGGAAATGAAAATAGCGGTGAATCAGACGAACCCGGTGATCGGGGACTTCGAGCACAATGCATCCCTGATCAAGCAGGCGGTGGAGCGGGCGCACTCCCAGGGCTGCGCCCTGGCGATCTTCCCCGAGATCCCGCTCATAGGCTATCCGCCGAAGGATCTCCTGGAGAAGCCCGCCTTCGTGCGGGACAACCTGGAGTACTTCCGCCGCCTGGCCTCGGAGATCAGGGACATCCACGTGATCTGCGGATACGTGGAAAAGAGCGACAGGCAGCGAGGCGACCGCCTGCACAACAGCGTGGCCTTGCTCGGAGAGGGGAAGGTCCTGGCGACAGGGGGAAAGAGGCTCCTTCCCACATACGACGTATTCGACGAGGCCCGCTATTTCGACCCTGCATCCGGGAGCCTGGTCTTCGAGCTCCAGGGAAAGACCTTCGGGGTCACGGTGTGCGAGGACATATGGAACGTGGGCGACATCCAGGGCGTCCCTGCCTATGACCTCAACCCGGTGGAGGAGCTTACGACCCGAGGGGTGGATATCCTGGTGAACGTATCCGCCTCGCCCTACACCATGGACAAGCCGCCTCTCAGGATGAGCATACTGGAGCGCCTGGCCGCCTCCCACAAGGTGGCGGTGATTTACTGCAACCAGGTGGGCGGGAACGACGATCTCCTCTTTGACGGGGCCAGCATGGTCATGGACCGGGACGGCCGGCTGGTGTTGGCCGGCAGGGAGTTCGAGGAGGACCGGTTCATATGGGACACCGAAGCGGAGTACCCGGAGGTAAGGGAGCCCTGGCTGGACCGGGAGGAGTCCCTTCTCAAGGGGCTGGTCATGGGGACCCGCGACTATGCGGCCAAGTGCGGGTTCGGCCGGGTCCTGGTGGGCCTGAGCGGCGGCCTTGACTCGTCCCTGGTGGCGGTGATCGCCTGCAGGGCCATGGGCGTTGAAAACGTGATGGGCGTTTCCATGCCTTCGGAGTACACCTCCGAGATGAGCCGTGAGGACTCCAGGCTCTTGGCCCGGAACCTGGGGATCAGCTTCGAGGAGATACCCATACAGGAGCTCTACCAGGCCTACAAAGAGGCCTTGGCCCCGATCTTCAGGAACATGGAGGAGGACGCGACCGAGGAAAACATCCAGGCCAGGATCCGCGGCAATCTCCTGATGGCGCTCTCCAACAAGTTCAACTCCCTGCTCCTGACAACGGGCAACAAGTCCGAGATGGCCATGGGCTACTGCACGCTTTACGGAGACCTGAGCGGCGGGCTGGCGGTGATATCCGACGTGCCCAAGACCCTGTGCTACCGGCTGGCCAGGCACATCAACCGCAGCGGAGAGATCATCCCGGACCGGGTTCTCACCAGGCCGCCTTCGGCCGAGCTCAAGCCTGACCAGGTCGATCAGGACACCCTGCCGCCCTACGAGGTCCTGGACCATATCCTGGAGGCTGCGGTGGAGAGGAACCTCTCGCCCGAGGACCTTAAGGGGCCGGCCTTCGACCCGGACGTGGTGGCGGATGTCTTCAGCCGTTTGAACCGAAACGAGTACAAGCGACGCCAGGCCCCGCCCGGGCTCAAGGTCACCACCAAGGCCTTCGGGTACGGGAGGCGCTACCCCATAGCCCGCGGCGGAAAAGACTACTGAGTAAGGCGAACGAGGACAAGGAGCGACAAGACATGAGATCGGACGACATGAAGACCGGTGCGGGGAGGGCCCCGCACCGGTCGCTGATGAAGGCCCTGGGCTTGGGCAGGCGGGAGATCGAGCGCCCCATCATCGGGATCGCGAACTCGGC
>CAZYJR010000003.1:135046-188054 GCA_964647905.1 uncultured Desulfobacterales bacterium
TGGGCTTGGGCAGGCGGGAGATCGAGCGCCCCATCATCGGGATCGCGAACTCGGCAAGCGAGCTGATACCGGGGCACATCCACCTGAGGGAGGTCGGAGAGGCGGTCAAGGCCGGGGTGCGGGCGGCCGGAGGGACCCCTCTCGAGTTCTCCACAATAGGCATCTGTGACGGGATCGCCATGGGCCACCAGGGAATGCGCTACTCACTGCCCTCCAGGGACCTGATAGCGGACAGCGTCGAGATCATGGCGCGGGCCTATCCCTTTGACGGCATGGTATTGGTGGGAAACTGCGACAAGATAGTGCCCGGAATGCTTATGGCCATGCTCCGGATGGACATCCCGGCCGTGTACGTGAGCGGCGGCCCCATGCTGGCCGGCTGTTATCAGGGCCGGGCGGTGGATCTGATAACGGTCTTCGAGGCGGTGGGGCGGCATCGCCGCGGCGAGATGACCGAGGCCGAGCTGGAGGAGCTGGAAGACGCGGCCTGCCCGGGGGCGGGCTCCTGCTCCGGGATGTTTACCGCCAACTCCATGAACTGCCTGGCCGAGGCCCTGGGTCTGGCCCTTCCCGGGAACGGGACCGTTCCGGCGGTATCCGCCGGAAGGCTCCGCCTGGCCAAGGAAGCCGGCTCCAAGGTAATGGACCTTGTGAGCGAGGATGTTCGACCCCGCTCCATCGCCACCGAACGGGCCTTCAGGAACACGATCTGCGTTGAGATGGCCCTGGGGAGCTCAACCAACACGGTGCTCCATCTCCCGGCCATAGCGGCCGAGGCCGGAGTCGGGCTGGAGCTCGAGCTCTTCAACCAGATAAGCCAAAAGACGCCCAACCTTTGCAGGATCGCGCCCGCAGGGCCCTACCACGTGGAGGACCTGGACAGGGCGGGCGGGATCCCGGCCGTGATAAAGGAGCTCAGCGGGCGTCGGGGCCTACTGGACATGGAGGCCCCGACGGTGAGCGGCGAGACCCTGGCCGGGATAGCCAGATGGGCCGAGTGCCGCGACCGCGAGGTCATAAGGCCCCTGGACGACCCCTATTCGCCCGACGGCGGCCTGGCCGTGCTCTTCGGCAGCCTGGCCCCGGGCGGGGCCGTGGTCAAGAAGTCGGCGGTGGACCCGGCCATGCTGGTCCATTCCGGGCCTGTGCGGGTCTTTGACGGGGAGGAAGAGGCCCTGGAGGCGATACTGGCAGGGGCGATCTCGCCGGGGGACGTGGTGGTGATCCGCTACGAAGGCCCAAAGGGCGGGCCTGGGATGCCCGAGATGCTCTCCCCGACATCCGCCCTGGCCGGCATGGGCCTCGACCGGGAGGTGGCGCTGGTGACGGACGGCAGATTCTCGGGCGGCACCCGGGGCGCGGCCATCGGCCATGTCGCCCCGGAGGCACAGGAAGGCGGCCCCATTGCGTCCCTGAAGGACGGGGACATCATCGAGATCGACATCCCGGCCAAGACCCTCGGAATCAAGGCCGCGCCATAGCCAGAGGACGGACGAGCAACTCGAACTCCCGGGAACTTTTCAAGCACCGCAGGCGGCGATGTCCCGCCCCTGACAGGGTGCATACTCCTCGGCCCATATGCGCTCGGCCAGCTCGCCGTAGCGGCGGGCGTAGTCGTCCATCAACCGGGCCTTCTCGGTATAGATCTCTTCTGCGCCCTCATGGGTGAAGTAGGGCCTGTTTTGGTCGATCACCTCCCTCATCACACTGGGGTTGTCGATGATCATGCAGGGCCTCAGGTGGTTTTGATTGTGGGGCTGCCTCCGCCTTATGTCCCTGAAAAGGGGGCTGTCCAGGGCGTCGGCCAGGGAGGTCTCGTGGATGTTGTCAGCGGCGATGTGGGTGTAGACGCAAGGCTCCACGTCGCCCTTGGCGTTCACGTGGAAGTACCTCCTGCCGCCAGCTATGCATCCATGCACATAAGGACCGTCGTTCCAGAAATCCAGCACGAAGATTGGCCGGGTGTCCCTGATCTTCAGCACCTGTTTCCTCAGGTGGTCGCGCTGCTCCGGAGTGACCATCAGGGAGAAGTCCGCCATTCCGTTGACCGGGATGTAGAGGAAGTAGTTCTGGGCTACTATTCCCTTCTGGATCAACATGTCGATCCATTCCTCGGAGCTGATGGTCTCCACGTTCCGGCTGGTCACCGTGGCCGATGCCCCGAACAGGACCCTGTGCTCCCGGAGATGGTCCATGGCCCGCATGATCTTCTTGAAGACCCCGTTGCCCCGCCAGGAGTCGGTCTCCTCCTCGTAGCCCTCTATGCTGACCACCACGGCCGCATTGCCCATGCGGGCGAACCTCTCGGCAACGGCCTGGTCCAGCATGGTGGCGTTGGTATATACCTGGAAGAATATGTCCGGATGGGCCTCCATCAATGGAAAGAGATGCGGGTACACCAGGGGCTCGCCGCCCAATACGGTGACAAAGAAGATCCCCAGCTCCTCGGCCTGGGTGAGGAGCGAATCGGCGGCCTCATAGGAGAGCTCCGGCTTGGTGCCGTAGCCCAGGGTGTAGCAGCCCTTGCACCTCAAGTTGCACCTGAGGGTGGGGCTCAATATCATGATGAAGGGGGGCCTGAATCCCCGCTCCTGCTCCACCTGGTCCCTGATCCTGCCGCCCTTGAACCAGGCGTTGTGGAACAGGGTGAAGAAAAACCGTTTCTTGTTCTCATAGGGCAGGTAGTCCAGGACCCTCCGGAACAAGTCCTTGGCGGATGAGTCCGGGTCCTGGAGGAGCACCCTCACCTTTTGGATCGCCGATTTGACCTCAGGATCTGCGGTCAGGGTCTCGCCCAGTTGGGTGAGCCGTATGAACGTCTCCTCGGACGAGCGGCTGAGGAGATTGACGATCATCTTGACCGCTTGATCCGCGCTGTAGTCCTTGACCTTGCCCGCGTAACTCATATGATCTCCCTCCTTTCAGAGGACCTTGCCCTCTTGCCTTTTCTCTTACAGGCAAGGGGCGTGCCAATGAGCCACAAGACAAAAAATTATGTTATTTCGAACCCTTAATCACGGGAGACAATCGGCCCACCAGACTTTCCGCTAAGGCTCGGTTAGCACCTTACCCGGGCATTTGGAATGGCAAAACACGGAAAACAGGGCATGGAAAAGGAGGTTCAAAGGCTGCTGATCAATCATTAGCAGTACCCTTGAAGTCATCAGCCTTCAACCGGTACTTCTTCATCAGACCCTGGAACTGACGCCTGTTCATCCCTGTTGAGCGGGCGGCCCGGCTGACCACGCCCCCGGAGCGGGCGAGCGCGTTCCGGATGAAGCTCCTCTCCAGCTCTTCGGCGGCCTCTTCCCTGGCTCGCCTCTTGGCCTCCAGGAGCGCCTCTTTGGTGGCGGGTACAGTCTCGCCCGATTCCCCGCCCTGCTCCAGCATGTGCGGGGGGATGTCTTCGGGCTTGAGCTCCGGCCCCTTCGAGAGATGCATGGAGGAGACCACCACGTTCTCCAGCTCCCTTACGTTGCCTGGCCAGGTATACCAGAGGAGCCTCTCCAGGAAGTCCTGGCTGAAGCCCTTTACCCTCCCCCCCGCCTCATCGGAGTTCTCCTCTATGAAGCGGCTGACCAGGAGGGGGATGTCCTCTTTCCTTTCCCTCAACGGAGGGATGAAAAGGCTGATACCGTTGATGCGGTAGTACAGGTCGTCCCTGAAGTCCCCGAGAGATAGGGAAAGCCTGAGGTCCTTGTTGGTGGCCGAGATAAGCCTCAGGTCCACCGCGGTGTACTCCCGGCCGCCCAGGCGCATGAACCGCTGCTGCTCCAGGGCCCTCAGCAGCTTGGGCTGGACCTCTTTCGCCAGCTCGCCTATCTCGTCCAGGAACAGGCTCCCGCGGTGGGCGAGCTCCAGCTTTCCCGGCACTGTGGAGTGGGCCCCGGTAAAAGCGCCCTTTGTATGGCCGAACAGCTCGCTCTCCATCAGGGAGGCCGGGATGGCGGCGCAGTTGAGGGCGATGAACGGGTGTTCGGCCCTGTCGCTGGCCTCGTGGATGGCCCTTGCCAGGAGTTCCTTGCCGGTCCCGCTCTCTCCTTGTATCAACACGGGTATGCGGCTGCGGGCTATGCTCCCGGCCAGCTCCAGTGTCTTTTGGAGTTCCTTGTTGGCGGTGACGATCCTGGAGAAGGCGTCCTTGGTCTTGAGCTCCTGCTTGAGCCGGTCTACCTGCCTTTGGAGGTCGCTGTGGGAAAGGACGTTTCTCAGTATCAGCCTGAGCTCCTCCATGCGGACGGGCTTGAGAACGTAGTCGTACGCCCCCCTCTTCATTGCCTCCACGGCGGTCTCCACCGTGCCGTAGGCGGTCATGATGATATAGGGCACGGGGGAGTTCTCAGACCGGATCCTGTCCAGGAGCTCCAATCCGTCCAGGTCCGGCATCTTTAAGTCGGCCAGCACCAGGTCCACCGGCCGCTCGGCCAGGGTCTCCAGGGCCTGTTTTCCGCTGCCGGCCTTCAGAACCTCGAATTCAGAGCCCAGTCCTATCTCCAGGACCCTGAGCATCTTTTCTTCGTCATCCACCACCAGGATTGTGTGCACTCTTCTTTCACCTCCCCTCCCCTGAGGCGGCGTTGCCGCCCTGGTAGGCCGGGAAGACCAGCCTGAAGCCCGCCCCGCCCTCAGGGGCGGAATAGACCTCTATTTCCCCTTGGTGATTCCTGACGATCTGCTCGGCCACGGACAGGCCCAGGCCGGTTCCGGTCTTCTTGGAGCTGAAAAACGGCTCAAAGACCTTCCATCTGAGCTCGGGCGGGATACCCGGCCCTTGATCCTCGATCAAAAGGACCATGTTGCGTCCTTCCGGGCGGCCGGATATCCGTATCTTGCCTCCGCCCGGCATGGCATCGGCCGCATTCAGAATCAGGTTGAGGAGCGCTTGCTCCAACTGCTGGGGATCCGCGCCTATAACCAGGTCGCTCTCGCCCAAGACCTTCTCTATCACGACGCCTCTCTGTCTCATGTTGGGCTCCACCAGGGCCAGGATGTCATGGAGAACGGGCTGCAGGGCGCACCTTTGTATCTGGGGCGGACGGGGCTTGGCAAAGTGCAGAAAGTGATTCAGCAGATTCGATATGCGCCGGGCCTCTTCCACTATGCAGTCGGCCAGCTCCCCCCGGGATTCCGAATCAGGGGCCGCCTCCTTGAGGCTTTCCGCGGCCGCCGAGATCACCCCCAAGGGGTTCTTGATCTCGTGGATAAGCCCGGCCGCTACCCCTCCCAGGGTGGCCATCTTCTCCGCCTGCATCACCTCCCTCTCCCTGGCGCGCAGGGCCTCGATGAGATTCGCGCGGGAGACGGCCAGGGAGAGTTGGCCGGCCATTCCTTCCAGGAGGTCCATTATCTCAGCGGCTGATGACTGGGGTCGCTCGGGAAGGGAAAAGGCTATCCAACCCAAGAGGCGGTCCGAGACCAGGGGAACGGCCCACCTGAATCCGGCGCTGGACAAAAGATTGGGAGCAGAGAATATGGAGGCTTCGAGTTCAATGGGCCTCTTTTCGCCGAGCATCCTCTTCACCACCGGGTCGTCCCCGGGCACCCTGGACCGGGGCAGGGCATCCTTGGACTTGACTCCCACATAATCGCCTCCATTGGACTCTTGAATGAAAATGGCCAGCTTCTCCGGGGCCAGGGTCTCTTCAATGAACCTGAATCCCGCCTCTGTCAGGTCCTTGAGTTCAACATAGTCCAGGAGTTCCCTGGCGAACCTGGAGAAACGGGCCCTCAGCCTGAATGAGCCCGGATAGAACACCCGGTCGATGAAGTGCTCCACCCTCCGCTCCAAGGGCCTGAAGAGAAAGATGAGAAAGACCACCACCGCGCTTTCCAGCAAGAGGGACTCGGGCCTGGTGCTGGCCCTGAGGACCGCCTCCCCGAGGAAGCGGACCAGGAAGAAATAAGCCACCACCACCATGCCGGAGAGGACCGAGTAAATGATCCCCCGCCGGATGATCAGGTGTATATCCAAGAGCCGGTACTTGACGATGGCCACGCCGAAAAAGACGCTCATCAGGAGGGAAAAGAAACCGGCCGAGTAGAGCAGCGGGTAGCCCAGACCCAGGATGAAATTGAGGAGGTGAAACAGGACCCCGGCCCCTATCATGAGCAGGGCGCCGAAGATCAGGTACTTGATCTGCAGCCGCTCGTGGAAAGTCACCGAATGGGAGAGGGTGTTTCTGAGATTCCTGATTCCCCACCCAATGTAAAAGAGGCTAAGTGCCGAGAGCACCCAGAACGGGACCCCGTACCCCGGGTCGGCGGCACTCTCTGCGGCATACCCGAAAAGGCTTCTTACCTCCAGGAACCGCTCCACGTCGATCCTGTAAAACAAGAACCACCCGGCGAGCAGCACGGCCGGAACCAGGTATATCAACGGCAGGAACCGGCGGGGTATCTTCTCCTTGCCTCTCGCCCGGGGGAAGCGGGCCGAGAAGTGGAGGAAGGAGACAGGGGCCATGAACAGTCCTGAGAGGCCTATCCTGGTTCCCAGGTAGAGCAGGCCCGGATCATGGGTGCTCAGGAATATGCATTCCCCGAGATTCCAGACGGCGAAGCATGAGACCAGGAGGGAGAACACGCGGTGGTTGATGGTGCCGGGGTTGTTGGCGTAGACAAAAGCGGCGATTGTGCCGTTCAGGATCAGGGCGACCAGTTCCGGTATTGCCAACGGGTTCATATTGCCATCATACCACAAGAACGCGAGCTCGTCCCGGGCATTCTAAGGCGGGGTATGGACGATCCGAAGGCGTTCGGCGCAGAAATACTCGCCCATCTTCTATAGGCCCATTTTCGGGTGCGAAAATGGGCCTATAGGGGCGAAAACAGGGGGGATTCTTGAAAATTATATTTTGGTTTCAGCTAGTTGGCTTGATCCGACCCCGGTTTTCCGGTCTGAGGCGCCTTACCGCGGCGCCGGTCCGCCACATCTCGGAGTCCCGGATCTCGGCCAGCTCCTTGTCCAGCCGCTTGCGGTAGTCAGGGGCGCTGTTGGCCTTCAGGACCTTTCTGGTCTCCTCGCCTGATGAAACGCTTTCGTAGAGCTCGTCAAAAACCGGGGCCACGGCCTCCCTGAACCGGTGCCTCCAGTCAAGGGCCCCCCTCTGGGCCGTGGTGGAGCAGTTCCCGTACATCCAGTCCATGCCGTTTTCGGCCACCAGGCGGATCAGGCTCTGGGTGAGCTCCTCCACGGTCTCGTTGAAGGCCTCGCTGGGGCTGTGGCCGTGCTTCCTCAAGAGATCGTACTGGGCCTCCATGACCCCGGCCAGGCAGCCCATGAGGACCCCGCGCTCGCCCACCAAGTCGCTGAAGACCTCCTTTTCGAATGTGGTGGGAAACAGATACCCGGAGCCTATGGCGATGCCCGCGGCGAGGGCCCGCTCCTCGGCCCGGCCGGTGTAGTCCTGGTGTACGGCGTAGCTCGCATTGATGCCGCTGCCGTCCTGGAAGTTGGTGCGCACGGTCCTGCCCGAGCCCTTGGGGGCCACCAGGATCACGTCAACGTATTCGGGCGGCACCACGCCGGTCTGGTCCCCGTAGGTGACCGCGAATCCGTGGCTGAAGTAGAGCGCGTCGCCTTCCTTGAGCCGGGGCTTGATCAAGGGCCATGCCGCCACCTGTCCGGCATCGGATACCAGGAACTGGATGATGGTGCCGCGCTCCGCCGCCTCCTCCAGGGGAAACAGGGTCTCGCCGGGCACGAACCCGTCCTTCAGGGCCTTTTCCCAGGAGGCCCCGCCTTCGCGCTGGCCCACGATGACCCTGACGCCGTTGTCCCTCATGTTGAGGGCCTGGCCCGGGCCCTGCACTCCATAGCCCAGGACCGCCACGGTCTCGTCCTTGAGAACCTCCCTGGCCCTTTCCAGGGTGAACTCGTCCGAAGTGACCACCTCTTCCAGCACGCCTCCAAAATCTATTTTTGCCATGATGCCTCTCCTCTCTCCTATTTCTTTTCCCTGGCCAGGGCGATGGCCCCGGTCCTTGCTATTTCCTTGATTCCCCTCGGCTTTACCAGGGCCAAAAAAGCCTCGATCTTGCCCTGGTCCCCTGTGACCTCGATGGTGTAGTAATCCGGGCTCACGTCCACCACCCGGCACCTGAATATATCCACCATGCGGAGGATCTCGGCCCGGTGCTCGAGCTTGGCCCTGACCTTGACCAGGGCCAGCTCCATCTCCACCGATGGCGTCTCCTCATAGTCGATCACCTTTATTACGTTTATGATCTTGTTTAACTGCTTCTTTATCTGTTCCAGTATTGCCTGGTCCCCGCCCGTGGTCAGCGTGATCCTGGAGACCCCGGGCTCGGTGGTCTCGGCCACATTGAGGCTGTCTATGTTAAAGCCCCGGCCGCTGAACAGCCCGGCGATCCTGGAGAGCACCCCCGGTTCGTTTTCCACCAGCAGACCCAGGACGTGCCGGCCGGCTTCTTGGTTCTTCATTATTTCATCCTCCCTGTAATTCCATGTTGCGCCTATACCAGGAGCATCTCGGTAATCGGGGCCCCTGCGGGCACCATTGGGTAGACGCTCTCCTCGGGCTCCACTGCAAAGTCCATGATCACGGGTCCGGGCTCGGCCAGCCCCTGCTCCAGGACACGGTCCACCTCGTCCGGGCGGGTGGCACGAAGGCCCTTGGCCCCGTAGGCCTCCGCCAGCTTCACGAAGTCCGGGGCGCAGTTCATGCTGGTGCAGGAGTACCGCCGCTCGTAGAAAAGCTCCTGCCACTGTCTCACCATCCCGAGGTAGCCGTTGTTCAGGATCACCACCTTGACCGGGAGCTTGTACTGGACCGCGGTGGCCATCTCCTGGATGTTCATCTGGATGCTCCCGTCCCCGGCGATATCCACCACCAGCTTTTCCGGCCGTGCGATCTGAGCGCCCAGTGCCGCGGGCAGGCCGAAGCCCATGCACCCCAGCCCGCCCGAGGTGATGAAGCAATTGGGCCCGTTCAAGTGGTAGTACTGGGCGGCCCACATCTGATTCTGGCCCACCTCGGTGGCGACCACCGCTTCGCCCTTGGTGAGCTCGTAGAGCCTTTCCACCACGTACTGGGGCTTTATCACGTCGTTCTGGTCGTAGGAGAGGCGCTTGGAGGCCTTCCACTCCTCGATCAGCTCCAGCCAGGGCCGCCGCTGCTCCTCCAGGTCGCCCAGGTCCTCGGACTCCACTGTCTCCAGGAGCCTCCGGAGCGTGGTCTTGCAGTCGCCCACGATGGGTATGGTAACCGGGATGTTCTTGCGGATGGAGGTGGGGTCGATGTCTATGTGGACTATCTTGGCCTTGGGGGCGAAGGCGTCGGTCCTGCCGGTCACCCGGTCGTCGAAGCGGACCCCGATCGCGATCATCAGGTCGCACTCGGAAGAGGACATGTTGGCCCTGTAGGTGCCGTGCATCCCTATCATGCCCAGCCACAACGGGTCGCCGGCCGGGAATCCCCCGAGCCCCATCAGGGTGGTGGTCACGGGCGCCTTGACCGCCCTGGCGAATCGGGTGAGCTCCTCGGCGGCGCGGGACAGGATGATGCCGCCGCCAGCGAATATCAAAGGCCTCTCGGCCTGCCTGATCAGCCTCGCCACCTTGCGGAGCTGCTTGGGGTTGGGCTCGTATGTCGGGTTGTAGGACTTGAGGCCCACTCGCTCTCTGGGCCGGTAGTCCAGGGTGGCCTGCATCACGTCCTTGGGGAGATCCACCACCACCGGCCCCGGCCTGCCCGAGCGGGCTATGTGAAAGGCCTCCTTTAGCACCCTGGGAAGGTCTCTTATGTCCTTTACCAGGTAGTTGTGCTTGGTGCACGGCCGGGTGATGCCCACGATGTCCACCTCCTGGAAGGCGTCGTTTCCTATCAGGCTGGTGGGGACCTGGCCGGTCAGCACCACCACGGGCGAGGAGTCCATGTAGGCGGCGGCGATGCCGGTGACCGTGTTGGTGGCGCCCGGGCCCGAGGTGACCAAGCAGACGCCCACCTTGCCCGAGGCCCGCGCGTAGCCGTCGGCCGCGTGCACCGCCCCCTGCTCGTGCCGGGCGAGTATGTGCTTGATGTCGGTCCTGGCGAGCTCGTCGTATATGTCTATGACCGCGCCCCCGGGATACCCGAAGACGCACTCCACGCCCTCGCTCTTAAGGATATCGAACAGGACCTGCGTGCCTTTGAGCCTGACCGAAGTCCTCTTGGCCCCCGGGGATGCATCCCGGGGCCTCGATGCGTCCTCTTCTCTTAATGGTCGTATAACACCCTGTGCTGTCTCCATGGTTCCGCTCCTTCCATCCGGGGCCCCCATAACGGCCGGCCCGTTCGGTTCACCGGCAATCGCTCTTGAGTCTTCCGCAAAAAAAGATCCGCTGCCTGGCCGGGCCTGACAGCGGATCTTGAAGTTCTAAGGGTTTAAATCACGATCACGTCATCATCAGGCCCCCGGATCGCAGTCCGAGTACGCGTACGAGTACCGCGAGCAACAAGGATACCAGGATCCTTGCTGCGCTGATAATGAGCCCGATATGACCGTGAATACTCAGCATGAAGATCTCTATGTCAGAAAAGCCGATGCATGTCAACCCCCTTTTATCGGCCGTTTTCCCTTGACACGGGAGCGCCTCTTCTCTAAGGGATAGGGTCATGGATAGATTTCTCGGATCACAAGGACAAGGCCCGCAGCAGCCCCAGATCAGTCTGGAGGACATGGATTTCACCAAGCTCACCCGGTTCGTGAGGTGGGCGCTCTTGGCGCTCCTGGTCATCCTGGCCTGGATGGCCGTCAATTGGGCGCGGGGGTTTTACGCGGACTGGCTCTGGTACGGCAGCCTGGGCTACGAGTCGGTGCTCCTCAAGATAACCGCGGCCAGGGTGGTCCTGTTCGTTGCGGCCGCCCTGCTCTTCATGGCCCTGGCCGGGGTCAACCTCTGGGCCGCCCGCCGCTACACGGACGGGCTCAAGCCCCGCACGGGAAACAGGCTCCAGCCCGAGATCTTCGACTCCGCCAAAAAGCTCCTCACCTGGGTGGCCGGGGGCGCTGTCATCCTGGCGGCCCTGATCATGGCGGCCCAGCCGGCCTCCCAGTGGGAGACCGTGCTCAAGTTCCTGAACGGGGTCCTGTTCAATGCCAAGGACCCCATATTCGAGAACGATTTCTCGTTTTATGTCTTCACCCTGCCCGCCGTAGGCCTGCTGCGATCCTGGCTCGTCGGGGCGGTGGTGGTGACCATGCTGGTGACCGCCGCCTACTACTACCTGACCTCAGCCCTCCGGGGCGAGAACTTCGCCCTCAAAGGCAGGGTAAAGAGCCATTTGGCATTCCTGGGCGCGTTCCTCTTCGTGCTGATCGCAGTAGGCCACTGGCTCAGCCGGTACGACTTGCTCTATTCCCCCTCGGGCGCGGTCTTCGGGATCGGGTACACGGACGACCATGTGACCCTCCCGGTCAGGACCTTCTTGGCCCTGGTGGCGCTCGCCGCAGCGGGCATGCTGGTGGCCACCGCCTTCTCTACAAGGAACCGGCTGGCACTCTGGGCGGTGGCCGGCTGGGTGGCCCTCAACCTCGTGGGAGGGAGCGCCCTTCCGGCCCTGGTACAGCGCCTCCACGTAGAGCCGAGCGAGCTCGCAAGGGAGAGGCCCTATCTGGCCAACAACATCGAGTTCACCAGGGAGGCCTACGGCCTGACCAAGCTCCAGTCAAAGAGCCACCCTGCCAAGGGTAAGGTGGAGCACGAGACAGTGGCCCAAAACCAAGGCACCATCAAGAACGTAAGGCTCTGGGACGAGGGGCCGCTGCTCCAGAGCTACAACCAGATCCAGTTCTTCAGGCTCTATTACGACTTCCTGTCGATCCATACCGACCGCTATGAAGTGGACGGCGAGCTCAGGCAGGTCATGCTGGCCACCAGGGAGCTCTCGGCCGAGAAGCTCCCCCAAGAGGCCCAGCGCTGGGTGAACAGGCACCTCCAGTTCACCCACGGCTACGGCGTGGCCATGAGCCCGGTGACCGAGGTGGAGGCTGGCGGGCGGCCCAGCTTCTTCATAAGGGACGTACCGCCCAAGGGCAAAATCCTGGTGGAAAGACCGGACATCTATTACGGGCTCAAGAGCCTGGACTACCTGATCGTCCGAACCGACATGCAGGAGTTCAACTATCCCGGACCGGACGGCCCGGTCTACACCAAGTACCAGGGCGAAGGCGGGGTCGGCTTGGGCTCCTTCCTCCGCCGCCTGATCTATGCCTGGCAGTTCAAGGATCTGAACATCCTGATCTCTACGGAGACCAACCCCGAGAGCCGGATCCAGTACCGCCGGACCGTCCAGGAGCGGTTCTCCACCGTGACCCCGTTCCTATTGAGAGACAGGGAGGCATACAGCGTGGTGGCGGACGGCCGCCTTTTCTGGATACAGGACGCATATACCTTCACCAACCGCTACCCATACTCCACCCCGTGGAACCGGAAGTTCAACTACCTCCGCAACAGCGTCAAGGCCGTGGTGGACGCCTACAACGGGACCATCGACTATTACGTGGCCGATCCCGAAGATCCGATCATCCGCACTTACCAGGCCATGTTCCCGGATCTGTTCAAACCCATGGATCAAATGCCGGAGTACCTGAAGGCCCACATCCGGTATCCGCTTGACCAGTTCACGGTCCAGACCGAGATGCTCCTGGAGTATCACATGCAAGACCCGGTGGTCTTCTACAACAAGGAAGACCAATGGTCCATCCCACTCCAGAACTCATTCGGAAAGAGCGAGGTCCTCAAGCCCTACTACATAGTGGCCCGGCTGCCCGGCGAGGAAAAGGAGGAGTTCCTCCTGATTCAACCCTTCACCCCCCAAAACCGCCACAACCTGGTGGGATGGATGGCGGCGCGGAGCGACGGCGAGCATTACGGCGAGCTGGTCCTTTTCGACTTTCCGTCCGGACGCCACGTGGACGGGCCCAACCAGGTCGAGGCCCGCATAGACAACGACGCCGTCATCTCCGAGCAGTTCACCCTGTGGGGGCAGGTGGGCTCCGAGGTAGCCAGGGGAATCCTGTTAGTCATCCCCATCGGAGACTCCCTGCTCTACGCCGAGCCCGTGTTTTTGAAGCCCGAGACCCTGGACTTCCCGGAGCTGAGGCGCATAATACTGGCGGACACGCGCCAGGTGGTGATGCACAAGACCCTGGATGACTCCGTAGACGCCCTGGTGGGCAAGCTCCCGGCGGTCGCCCCGGTGGCCGAGACAGTCGGGGAGGAGCCGGCAGGACCGGAAAAGGAGCCCGGAGTGCCTCCGGACAAGCTGGAAACGGTGCGCAAGGGCCTCCGGGAGGTCATAGAAAAGCTCCAGGACCTGGTCGACCAGCTCTAGGGTCGGGCCACGCCAACCTATTCAATTTAATACAAAAAAATCCTTTAGAGAACCGTTTTCGGCCCCTATAACGGCCTTCTTGGCCTCAAAAAAGCCCGTTTAGGAGCCGCTGCCACTGGCAAGTGCTCTTTCATCCTTGGGACAAGCTCCCAGCGCTGGAAAGGCATTGTTTGTAAGGTACCCATGATTGAGGAGTTGGAGGACGAAGGAAGAGAGGAGGGAAAACATGCCCGAGTTCGGATCGCCTTTTTCAGGATCGGCCAAGGACAGGAAGCTCACCCATGAGGAGCTCGTGAGGGCCGTCAGATTCATGATCGCAGCGGAGTATGAAGCCATTCAGTTGTACATGCAGCTCGCCGAGTCCACGGACAATGAGCTGGCCATCGAGGTCCTCAAGGACATAGCCGATGAAGAACGGGTCCACGCAGGGGAGTTCCTCAGACTGCTGCGGGAGCTCGCACCTGACGAAGAAAAATTCTATACCGAAGGGGCTCAGGAAGTGGAAGAGGAGATCAAGAAGCTGAAGTCTTAGTTTGACAATTTCAAGGCGCGGCCTTAAAATTGTCAAACCATGTGGATTGAAAGAGAGATCTCCCGCGAGCTCCAAGAAATCACCAAGACCTTTCCGGTCTTGGCATTGATAGGTCCGAGACAGGTCGGCAAGACTTCCATCTTGGAGAGGGTATTTCCTGACTATGCCTACATAAGCCTGGATCTGGCCTCCCATGCAGAGGCTGCGGAAACCCGCTCCGAGGAGTTCCTGGACCAGCATCCGCCGCCGGCCATTTTTGACGAGATCCAGTACGCCCCCTCTTTTTTGCGTTACATCAAGACCCGTGTGGATGCCCGCAAGGGCGAAAACGGGCTGTACGTCCTCACGGGCTCTCAGAATTTCATGTTGATGGAGGCAGTGGCCGAGAGCTTGGCCGGGCGTGCTGCTGTCGTTCCATTCCTCGGCCTCTCGGCGTCGGAATGGAAGCAGGCCGAGGATGCCAGCCGCGGTTTCAGGTGGGTGGATTTCCTGTGGCGGGGGAGCTTCCCCGCACTGTGGGCCGTACCGGATCACCCCCCCTCAAGGGAGCGGTGGTACCAGGGGTACGTGGCCACCTATCTGGAGCGCGACGTCCGTAATCTCCTCAACATAGGCAGCCTGAGGGATTTCGAGCGATTCATCAGGGCGTGCGCAGCCAGGTGCGGCCAAAGCCTGAACCTATCCGAAATCGGGAGGGACGTGGGAGTATCCTCGACAACCACCAGGCAATGGCTGAGCGTGCTCCAGGCCTCCAACCAGATCCTATTGCTGGAGCCATATTTCAGATCCCTAGGAAAACGCCTGGTCAAGACCCCCAAGCTCTATTTCACCGACACGGGGCTGGCCGCCTACTTGATGGGGTTCAGCAGCGCCGATGCCATGTGGAGCTCTCATCAGGCCGGGGCCCTCTGGGAAAACCACGTGATCTCACAATGGCTTCGCTGGAGGGACTGGCGCGAGCCCTCCACATCGCTCTGGTACTGGCGCGATCAGGCAGGGCACGAGGTGGATCTACTGATCGAGAAGGACCAGAAGCTCATCGCAGTGGAATGCAAGCTCACCGGGCGGCCGGGATCCAAGGACTTAAAGGGAATCAAGAAACTGGAAGGCTTCTATGGCCAAAGCCTTATGGAGCACTCCTACCTGGCTTGCCCCATCGAGAAGAGCTTCGACCTGGACGAGGGTATCACCGCTGTCCCGGGCTGGACCGTATGGCATATTGGGGTCGGGCCACACTAACCAATTCAATTTACTACAAAAGATTCCTCTTACTCCTCGATCCGGTATTTGACCATCACCGAGGCCTCCACCCTGATCTCCCCAGGCTGGACCGGGGTAGCGGCCTCGGCCGACGCCAGTGCCCGAACAACCGCTCCTCTTGGGCTGATCAAGTCGGATTGCTGCTCCACTACCTCCTTCACCGCTCCCAAGACGAATCCCCCGGCCTCCGCCATCTTTCGGGCTTTCAGCCGGGCATTCTCCATGGCCATGCGAAGGGCCTGGAGGCGATAGGGCGTATCGTCCTTGAGCCCGAAGCTGATGCCCTCCACCTGGTTGGCACCCGTGGAAATACCCGCATCGATCACCTCTCCCGCCTTGCCCGTGTCCTCCACCTCTACCTCTATGGAGCTTCGGGCGCGGTAGCCCACGATCCTGGGCTCTTCATCATGCCCTCCGGACCTCCCCCGCCCGGCGTAAACCGGGGATAGAGAAAGCCCCACGGTGGTTATCTTGTTCTCAGGTATGGACAAGGCCTTGATCCGCTCAACGGCGTTCTCCAGAATACGATTGACCCCATGCTGCGCCTCTGAAGCTTCCCCGGCCTGAACCACGGCGCCGAGCCTGATCACGGCCTGATCCGGCCTGGCCGCGACCTCTCCTGATCCCCTGACGGTGAGCACAGAAGGCGGGCAGGCTTCGTCCTCCCCGCCCGCCCGAACAGGGCTCGAGGATAAGATCAGGACACAAAACATCTGAATAATTACAACAGAGTAAAGGAGTTTCATGGTATGCCTCACAAGAAAGAGATGTAAATTCAAGCCATTCTTTGTTCACCGGCCCGGACGAAGTCAAGTCCCAATTTACCTGGACGGCTCCGAGCACTATTGCATCCTACTGTGACCCATTTCAACTCCTAGGTGTGACGGATTTCATTGACCGGCTTTGGAGTATTGTGCTCTAATGAGGCAAACCGTTGGAGATAGACAATAGAACATGGCAATATCATTAAACATTTTTTGGAGCCGAATTTATTGCTTACTCGCGGCATGAACTTTCTAAGTTCAAGGATTAAAGACAGGCGAAGAACCAAGACTTTGCCAATAGTTTCTCATGCTTACTCCAATAGATATATTGAAGAAAGTGGTTTTAGGCAATTATTATAAAGGGTTATTTATTGAACTGAAGAACATGTATATTAAACCTTTTGAAAAATTGATTAAAGGATGGAGCTATGTCAAGAAAAATGAAGCTTGTTAAGAGTGCAGCACTAATATCTGTTTTGTTTTTGGGCCCTTTTTCCATGGCCATGGCCCAAGGGACGCAAGTAATCAGAAACGGAGATTTCAGCAACGGCCTGACCGATTGGAATATCGATCCGGGCATCGACCCCACATGGAGTCCGTTACAAGAAGAGGCCGTCGATCTCAATCCTCCGGGAGGAATGTGGGAAGGGTATACGGGAGCCGTGCTCTACCAAAATCTCAACGTCTCCGATATCGCCGGCAAGAGCTTCACCTTTTCCATGGATTTGATAAAGACAAGTGAAGCCGGTGACGGGAAGTCCATGGGGGTCGAGCTCGTCTATGTGAAAGACGAGGGCGGGCCGGAGTATATGGAGGTCCAGATCCCTGCAAATGACGAGACCTCCGATGATCCGCTGAATCCCACTAACGTAGAGCAGGACTTGACTTTTCCGGAAGACGCCCGGAAGCTGATCAAGATGGAGATCGTGAAGGAAGGCTGGGGCTACTTCATCGGGGACAACATCAGCCTGATGACCACCGAGGCGGTCACCACCGGCGATATACCGGCGATTACCGAGCTCTCCGCCCTTGAAGCCGGCTACGGCACCCAAGTGACCATTACCGGAAACCACTTCGGCTCAGACCAGGGGTACGTATCCATAGGGGGAAGCTCAGAGGGTGCGAATATCCAATCCTGGTCCGATAGCTCCATCCAGCTTACGGTGGAGGACCCGGCCAGGAGCGGGTTGGTCCACGTGATCTCTGATTACGTGGAGAGCGACCCCCGCTATTCCTTCCGGGTGACCTCTCCCCATTACACCGTGGATCTGATCCAAGACGATGCCACCGTGGTAAAGGGTCAAGTCGCCGAGTTTATCATCCGTGCGGACTTCCACAATGATTTCGACGCGTCCGGCAACATCTCCTTCAGCACTGACGATCAAACACTGCCGGCAGGAGCGACAGCCGAGTTTAGCCCGGCTTCTCTTTCTGGAGAGGGAGGGGCCCTGCTCAGGATAGACACCACCGGCATGTCCCCGGGCGAGTATGTAATCTTTTTTCAGGCCCAAGAGCCCTCAACCCAGCCCAGACTAATGAGCCTCATGCTGGAAGTGGTGACCATCGACACCATCCGCTTCTTTGACCCCGACACCGATGAGGACGTCACCTCGGTTACACTCGACCGCCAAGGCATGTTCAACGACGATTACGGCTCTCCCCTCTTTGACATCCAGGCCGTTGACTCCAACGGAGACGTCTGGACCCTTTTCGGCCCCTTGGGCTTGGGCGAGGGAAGCCCGCTTTCCGTCTCGGGCGACTCCGAGGTGGTGGAGGTTGTTACCACGAACTACTATGTCGACTACTATGCCCTGGCTGAAGGAACCGGCTTCGTGCAGGTGAATGCCGCTGACGGCACCTCGGCCCAGCTTCCCGTGACCGTCGCCGTCCCGGATGGCGATCCCTATGTGAACGTCTCCCTCAGCCCCATCCGGGTCCACCACAACTCCACTGAAGAAATAACCTTCACGGCCCAATCCACCCATCCCCTGACCGGGGCCGGATTCTCTTCTACAGGTCAAGTGGATTTCAGGAGCACCTTTCTGGACAACACGAATTATTTCGATGAGAACAAGCAGCTCACTTCGACATTCCAGCTCGGGAATGAAGAGGACGGGGAGCAGGAGCCGGGCATCTTCACGGCGCTCCTCTATGCCGGCACATCGGACGGGGAAAAGACCGCCACCGGATATGCCCTGCTGGATATCGTCCCCGACCCCAACCTCGCCCAGCTAAAGGGCGGGGTGAGGATGCTGGATGATGATGTCTTTGCCGAGTACTTTGTACTGGAGTTCTACGATAATGCAGGGAACAAGGTGCACGAGCGGGAGCTCTTCATGCATCACCAGAGGAATTTCCACCTGCCCGGGATCCCTACGGGCACCTACAGGCTCAAGTTCGTATATGAAGTGAACGGTTTCGAAAGGGCCCAGTGGTACCCCAATGCGGGCCGTTTTGAAGACGCCCTGCCCCTTGAATTCACAGCCGGCGAGAGCGTCGAGGACGTCTATGTGTTCCTGAAAAAGGAACCTTCCATATCCTTTACGGGCTCGGTCATGGCCTCCGATCCGGAGGAGCAGCTGGATGACATCCCCGTGGAGAACGCCACGGTATCAATGGCGGGAAACTGGAACCTCCAGGCCTACACCGATTCAAACGGGGCCTTCACACTGAGCGGACTCCCCATAGGAGATCCGTTTGCTCTCGAGATCACGCACAACGATTACGTGACCGTCTATTCGGAGACCATCCTGAGCCATGAGGACATAATGAGCAGGTGGCCCTTCATAATGTTCACCTCTCAGGAGCTCGGGGACCAGCCCTTGTGGCAAGGAGGCAAGGGCATGGTGACCGGCCGCGTGGTTGATGCACTCAATCCGGACCAGACCCTGCAGGGGGTGACCGTCACCTACACGAGCTCCCTGGGAAACACGGACTATGATGTAGTTTACTTCAACGGAGACTCCTTCACCACCACCGCAACCGCCGGCAACGGCCTTTACTTCATCTTCGGGGTAGCACCCGATGACGACCTCACTGTGGAAGCCCGGAAGGACGACTGGAGCTTCCAAGGTCCGAGCTTCCACGGCATCCGTGAAGACGCTGTGCATGAGGGCATGATTCTCGGCACCTTCTCGGGCGAGCTGCCCAAACCCGGCTTGGATCAGGCGATCCGTGCGCTCCGGATTGCGGCGGGGCAAGGCCCCGGCATAGCCGGGATCCGCGACGTCAACCAGGACGGGAGGATCGGATCGGCCGAGGCCGTCTATGTGCTTCAAACCCAGGCCGAGCTCCGGGACCCCCTGTACCCGGTCGAGTCGGTCTCAGGGAGCGCGTCCCTGATCTCCAGGGGATGGGACGCCGATGTCCCCTTTGACGGCTTCATTTTCAGCTCAGGCTCGGTGGCGGATGGAGAATCCTCCGACTTCATAGTGGAGTGGAACATCATCTTCACCGCCCCTGGGGTCGGGGTCATGGATCTCGGCGCAATGCCGCTGGATCAGGTCGCCTGGGTGCCCCGGACCGGCTACTCAGAGGATGCTTCGGTGCTTCCCGCGGATTTGAGTGGGAGAACCATCGCCTTCAAACTCGCCGAGGGCGACTACGCGGTGATCCGCTTCACCGAGTTCGCAGTGGAGCTGGAAGACGGTACCTTGAGGAGCTCGTTCGACTATAAGTACCAGCCGGACGGCACGCCCTATTTCTAAACCCTACCACGGGCCGGCACAGGAGAGACGGAGCCCGTCTGCCGGATCTCCTGTGCCGGCCTCGAATAAAAACGCCCCCCTTGACTTTTGTTCTTAATATTGCGAACATATAGGGGAGCAGAGTGCCGCCGACCGAAGTAATACTTTTCAGGGACGAGGAGGGTGTGCCGCTCGTCGAGTGGCTTCAATCGGTCCCCAAGAAAGCGCAAGCAAAGTGTATTGCAGCCTTAACCCGCTTGGAGGAGCTCGGCCATGAGCTTCGTCGTCCTGAGGCTGATTATCTGCGGGATGGCATCTATGAGCTTCGAGTCCGCTTTCAGGGCATGAACTACCGCATGCTCTACTTCTTTCATGGGAGGAGGGTTGCCGTCGTCTCGCACGGATGCACCAAAGAACGGAGAGTGAGCAAACGAGAAATAGATAAGGCTATTAGAAGAAAGAACGCTTTCGAAATGGATCCGACGAAGCACGGAGAGCGATTCATAAAGGAGTAATGATCATGCCGGCTGGGAAATCGATACGAAGGAAGCCCCGGTCCCCGGCCCTCAAGCATCTATACGAGCAGTATATCGAGGGCGATGCGGAACAACAAGCCGCCTATGAGGAACACCTTGCAAACGCGGAGATTGCCCGAAGGATTTTCGACCTGCGCTCTGCGGCAGATCTCACTCCACGTGAATTGGCGCAAAGGGTTGGTACATCCGCCTCTGTGATTTGCCGCTTGGAAGACACCGACTACGAAGGCCACTCGCTGTTCATGCTCCAGCGGATTGCAGCCGCCCTCGACAAGCGGGTCGAAATCCGCTTCGTCCCCATGAACCGAAAAACCAAACCGAAGAGTGATCCAGAACGACCTTCGGTTTAGATAATCCTTTGGGGTCGGGGGCCATGCCAACCTATTCAATTTACTCCAACAAGACCGTTCAGAGGACCGTTTTGGCCCCAAGAACGGCCCTTTTGCCCTCAAAAGCGCCCGTTTAGGAGCCGCTGTCCAGGGCAAGCTCCGTCTCATCCCCGGGACTAAGTCCCGGCGCTCGACGCGCATTGCTTGCAACGCAACCGTGATTCAGTAGTCGAAAGACAAAAAAAGAGAGGTCCTCAAGGACACAGCCGATGAAGAGCGCGTCCACGCAGGGGACTTCCTAAGACTGATGCGGGAGCTCGCACCTGACGAAGAAAAACTCTATAACGAAGGTGCGCAGGAAGTGGAAGAAGAGATCAAAAAGCTGAAGTCTTAGTTTGACAATTTCAAGGCGCGGCCTTAAATTTGTCAAACCACGTGGATTGAAAGAGAGATCTCCCGCGAGCTCCAAGAAATCATCAAGACCTTTCCGGTCTTGGCATTGATAGGTCCGAGACAGGTCGGCAAGACCTCCATCCTGGAGAGGATATTTCCTGACTATGACTACATAAGCCTGGATCCGGCCTCCCATGCAGAGGCACTTGGGTTATCTTCCCCCGGAGCGGGTAGAGCGTCTCCAGTTTTTCCGCTATCCCTTCGGACAACCGCTGTATCAACTCAGAAACAGGCGTCGCACTTCCGAAGGACTGATTCACTGCCGCGGAGATACGGCCTGTCTCGGTCTCTATCAGGCGCAGGGAGACCTGAGTCTGAGGACCTGAGTACACTATATTGCCTTTTAGGATCAGCCTGGCGGCCAGGATTCTGCCAAGCGAAAGGGCGGTGCTGCCATCGGCCAACTCGGAAGTCCCAAGCTTCAGCTCCTCGAGCAATCGATCCAGCAGTGCCCGCTCCACGAGTTCAATGCCGCCGTGCTCGAGCAGCTCTTCGGAAATACCCGAGGCGATAACACGCGCCTCTCCTTCCCGCAGCGAATACCCCTCGGTGGTGAAGTCCATGATCCACAAGGTCAGACGCGGGGAAGTCCAGCCATCGGACGGCGGCACTTCGCGGGGCGGAGACTTCATTCGCTCCAGCAGCTCCTGCACCAGCGACTGGATCTCGGCCCTCTTTCGTTGATCCTCGATCGCGCTCAACCTCTTGCGGGTCTCCCTGGCAAACCCCGCGAGCGCCTGATCTTCAGGGGCCAGCTTCCGGGCCTTTTCCAGCATATCAAGTGCGCTCCGATAGTCTCCCTGCTCCTCCAAGAGGGCGGCCTGGGACAGGTATCCCAGCTTGCCCCGGGGATTCACAGAGCTCGCCTGCTCGTAGAACTGAAGGGCCCTGGCAGGCTCCTCTTCAATCGATGCAACACGCCCCAACCCGACCAATGCCTCGCCTTTCTGTGATTGCGTGGCCTCCGGGGCTCGAATCGCGAGCTGATATGAGGCCCGTGCCTCGTTCAATCTCCCCGTTGCCAGGTAAACGTGCCCCCTAATCAAATGGGCCAGAGCCAGATCCGGATTCCTGCTCTCCAGCCCCCGGCACGCATCCAGTGCAGCCTCGTAATTCCCGGAAGAATAGTGGCTGAGCGCCGCCTTTTCATAATTCTCGACTCCCTGCTGAAAGAATCCCGGGTAGACGAACAGCGCCAGCAAGACCATTGCAAGGAGGGCCGCCCCGGCCCCAAGCCAGGCCCATCTCCTTTTTCCGGGGACCTCCTTCCCGAAGTCGATCACTTCCTCCCGCGCCCTGACCCCGCCTTCCACCGCCTGCTTGGAGGCCGACTGTTTCGTTTCTTCGAACTCGGCCCCCATTGCCTGGTCCATGTAATTGAACGTCGGGTCGCCGTAGAGGAGGTAGCTAGCCCAGACAATGGTTTCCTCGCCGTACTCCTTGATCAAGGCCAGCCTGGCCTGCCTGATGGCCTCACCTATCGTCTTTCCGGAGAGGGCGTGCTTGTAGCACTCAAGCGCGAACTTGCTGCTGGGCTCATCCAAGATCTCCCAAAACGTGCCGATGTAATGTTTGACTCCGGCAACCATGAAGGCGTTGGCCAGGCCGAAGATTTCATGCTGAAAGTGTTCATATATGAGCCATCCATCACTGCGTGCCGATTGACATGCATTCGAGAATACCAGTGCCGGCATGCTGCCCGTGCCCGCCAGACGCTTGATGTGTTCGGACCTCAAGACCCCGTCGCTCAGCCTCCACCCGCTGTCTACAGGGTTCTCAGGGTTGTAGTCAGCATGTCCTGCAAAGTGGACCAGATCGAAGTTCTTGATCTTTCCGCGAACGAAATCTGTGCTTATGTTGTCGGAGTGCATTGAGACGCTGATGAAATCCCTGTATCGATCCAAGAGATTGCGTATTTCAATCCCTTCTTCATAAGCCCCTTTTAGGTCTCCTTCAGGGTCCGCCAGTATGAGCATCTTGAAAGGCCGACCCAAGGAGCGGCTCTTCGAACCCGTGACGGCCTGCCTTGTCTTCACCAGCCGTCCCATGCTGAAACGCTGACAGAGGAACCGCCGGCCGTCATGTAGAAGCTCCCATGGGACGTGGATCAATTGATCGTCCAGGAGGAGCATGAGATGCTCCGCGCCGGTTTCCCTGATCTTCTCTTTGACGCCCAGGGTGAACAACTCGTCACACAAGACCTGCCCGACCTCTCTGAGCTTGATCAAGACCTCCCGGCTCAGTCTTCCTTTTCTATTCACGCTGTTAAGGGTCTCAACCGTTTCATGGCAAAGCGCAGTCAGCCTTTCCATTGAGATATTCATTTCATCGTAGTGTTTGATCGTGCTGGTTTCGTCGGCGCGCTGCTCATTGGCGCTGATCTTCAGGAGATCAGAAGCACTCAGGGTGACTTCGATGTGGAGCACGGTGAATGCGGCTTCCGGTTTCTTTTCCGCTATGATGTCTTGGGCCCGCACCTTGGCCTCATGGCTTACCACTATATCTTCATCCTTCCAAAGCACCCGGTAGAGTTCCACGGATCTCCGCTTCCCCTTGAGCTCCACCTCGCCGTGAGCCCTGCATATGAGCTCGTCATCGCCGCAGACCTCATCATAAACACTCTTTGAAACCAGTATCTGGTCCTGATGCGCTTGACCCTCGATGCGAGAGGCTACATTGACCGCATCGCCTGCAATCTGATCCCCGTCCACCAGGATGTCACCCGCATTGATTCCGATCCTGACGTGGATGCTCTCCTCCTTCCCCGCCGTACGGTTATAGGCCTCAAGGCCCCGCTGGATGTCTATGGATGCCTTGACCGCTGATATCGATGTCACGAATACGGCCATCACCCCGTCACCCATGATGTCCAGGACTTTACCCCCATTGCCCTCTATCGCAGGCAGTACGATGTCATGGTGCCTCTGAATCCAGGCCCTGCCGCTGATGTCGCCCACCTTGTCCACATACTGGGTGAAGCCGCAGACGTCGCTGAAAAGGATCGCCATCTTCTTCCTGAACTTCTGTTGAATCAGCTTATCCAGGCGCTCCCTCTCCCTCAGGATCTCTTCCATTCGTTCCTTCCGGGCCTCTGAGTTGCCCTTGCTCTCATCATCCATTGGGAGACTCCTTGATCTCAAAATGGTATCTTCCAAGCACCTCACCATTCATTGTAAAGATCAGGCTGTAATGCCCGAACCGGGTGTTTTCAAACAGGACATAATCGTCTCCAAGGAGGTAAGAGGAAATCTCCCTGCCGCCCCTTGCAAGGGTGACTCTGACGCCGTCCGCCGGCTCTCTATTGAGCACCCGTACGCGTATATCAGCCCTACTATCACCTATTTTCTCGATCTCGATCTCAGCCTCCATTTCCTCGAGAGCCTTTCTCAAACTGATCAAATCCTTGGATACCAAGATCCTTGATCCCCTAATCGGTGAGAACTGCCAGCCGCCCGGGAAGGGGAGCTTAAAGCCGGAGAGCAGGGTCTTCAGCCTCCTCTTGGCCGCTGACCACGAATAAATACGTGATCCCCGGCCCCGCCGGATCACCAGATCCACAGCCGCTTCAGTGACCCGGCTCGGGACCCCTTCAAGCTCTCTGCAATCCCTCCTGCAGCCCAGGCGACCGCCCGCCACAAGCTCCTCCAGGCACAGCTCGCACTCGGCGAGGTGGGCTTCCAGTTCATTCCTACCCGCATCCTGCAGCCGCCCCTCCAGATAATCGGCCAGCATTTCCTCGTTCGCATGTAATCCTTTCATAGTATAAGCCTCGCTTTTCACTCATTCACCCAAAGCGGCCACATTGGCCTTCAGTCTGTTTATGGCCCTGTGCTTGACGGTGTATGCGTTTCCAACCGAAATCCGCATGGCCGAGGCCACCTGTTCCAGGGTGAGTCCTTGATCGAAATGAAGCCTGATAAACAGCCGATCTCTCGGAGAAAGGTCTTGGATTCCTTGCTGCAGTATACGTCCTCGTCTCTCCTCCTCCAGCAGCTCCAGAGGCCCTGCCCCTTCCCCCCGCATGATCTCCGAAATGTCCTCAATGCTCTGCCTGTTCTTGTTCGACCCCCAGGCCGGGGCGTCGTGTCCTTTTTTTCTAAGGTGGTTAAGAACGATCCGCACAGTAACCAGCCTTATCCACGAGGCCGGGCTGCACCCGTTCCTGCCCTCATACTGCTTGAGCTTTCGGCATCCCCGGTCGAAAAGCTCAACAAAAACCGTATGGTGAAGATCCTCCAGGTCCGGCCTATTGTATGGAATGTTCTTTATGATGTATGTCGATTGCACATAGTGATAAACTAGGTTCGAAAACCGCCTCACAAAGGCCTCCCGGGCCTCCCGGTTCCCCGAGATGCATCCGGACAACAAATGCCGATCTTTTTCTACTGAATCCACAGCGTTCCGCACTTACAACCGGATATCGGAAAGTCTCATTCCGTTAGGACCTTATCGAGCTGCCTGATCAACGCTTCCTTCCCGGCAACGAGTTCCGCCTTTGACATCTCCGGCATCAACTGCGTGATGCATGCCCGCCCTATGATGACGTTGTCGGCGCCCAAGACCTTGCCGGTCACAGGATGCTTTACGGGCTTCTCCCGGTAGACGATCAACCGCCTTTGGGCCCTGACCTTGTCCTTGCCGAGATCCGTGAATATGGCATTACCCTTTCGCTCGACCACTATCCCTTCAACCAGGGGAAAGTCGTGGTGAAACTTGATGGCCATTCCTTCCGCCAGGGATTTGACCGCCCGATGGTCCTTGGCCTCATCATAGACATCTTCCGTGGCCAGTATCTCCGATGTCTCCGTATCCACCAGCCTCCCCACTATCTCCACCCCCGAGGCGGTCTCTATGATACTCCCTGCGATGACTCCGCCGGCGGCTATCAATCTGCCCAGCCTGAGCGCGGTGGCCTGATCCACGAGTGCGGTTTGGCTCAGGTTCTGCTCCTGAAGGATTACATCCAGCTTATCCCGCTCCACCACCCTGAAACGGTCCTGATCGACCAAGGCGTCAATCAAGGTGTCCTGAAAGGCGAGGCTGATCTCCGAGGCCAGCCCCTTCTGCTCAAAGGGTGCCACGGTGAGGCTCAGGCGCTCTTCGAGCTGCAAGGCCTCGGGCACCTCCCTTAACACTTTGATCTCCTTGGTCCCCCTGTTGCCCGCCTCGTCCCTGGCCTCGATCAGAATCCTGTTCTCACCCCTGTCCAGTTCGGCAACATGACTGAAAAAGATGCTCTTGCCCTTGCGCCGCAGGAGGGAGCGGTCATTGAGGGTCAGCTCTTCAATCCTGCTCTCGTCCCTGACTTCCCCTTGGAGATATATCTTTTCCAAGAAGACGGTCTGCCGGTCTGTCCAGCCGCTAAGTCTTATCCGCGGCGGCCGGTCGTCCTTCGGGCCGAAGATCCCGGCAAGCAGATTCTCCCCCGCCCCCTGTCCGGCCGAGGCGACCATTACAGGCGAATGATCCGCTCTCCCGGCCGCCTGTGCGACGGGCACCTCTGCGGATGTGGCGTTTCCCAGCCGGTCGACCGCCCGTATCTCCACATCCCCCCTCCCGACAGGCACGCTCCTTACAAAGGATATCTCCATACCTTCGCCTATCGGCTCGGATCGTCCGTCAATGATGAGCTCGGCCATCCCGGATTCATCATACACCGAGCCGGATATCACCACCGCCGTCCCTGCTCCGGCCCCATCCGGCTTCACCTCCTCCAGGGTGATCATAGGACCCAGTTGATCCACATGGATCAAGATCTCGCGCCTGCTCACCCCGCCCAGGAGGTTCTCCGCCTCCACCTCCACGCGGTGCATCCCCTGGGAGAGCGACAAGGCCTTGCTGAAGGGGACCCTCCTCTTGGAGAGCTCCAAAAACAAAGGCTCCTCGTTGATGGTGATGCCGGAGACAAAGGACTCGTCCTCGGCCACCCCGGATATTACTAATCTGTCTTTCCGGGTCCATATTTCATCCTCTTGAATATCCAGGGTCAGCCTTGGAGGCGTAACCGCCCTTGCTTCCTTCTCGATCAGCTCTTTCCGTACACGATCCAGGTAAAACATGGCCTTTGCCGAGGGGAATTGGCTGAGTGACAACTCGAGCTCCCTCTCGGCCGCCTCCAGGTTCTCCATCCTGTAGTGGACGACGCCCGACTCCCTGTGGGGGAAATAGTCGATGAAATGCATACCATAGGTGCGGGCCATTCTCTGATCCTCGTCCCTCTGCTCCAGGGCCTTCTTCAGATCAGAGAGGGCCTCCTCATAGAACTCCCCATCCATGAAAGAAAGAGCCCGTTCATAGTAATTCCACCATCGGTGCCGAAAAGCACCCTGGACCCTGCCGTACACTTTCCCGTCCTTGATATGGACCGGTGGTGCGGTGGTCTCGGCGCCGCAACCGACCAAGAAGTACACACCGGCGGCTCCCACAAGAAACAAGAGGCGGTCCCTGATCCTTCTCTTTCCGAAGAGCACGCAAACCCCCTTTGTGGAGATCAAAAGTGATGGATCACCGAGACATATATCTGATGCTGATCCACGTCCTGTACCGGCTGGTCGTCCCCCACGGTGAACGAGGCCGTCTGCACATCTCTCCCAAACCGGTACTGATAGGCGATGTCGAATACGAATCTCTCATAGGAAACCCCTGATCCAAGAGCGATCCCGAAAAAAGTCTCGGGGTTGTTCTCAGAAGGCTCGGGTAAGAGGGACCGTTTGCTGCCTCTATTCCGGCGGGCCGCATGGACTGAATCGTGGGCGAACGTCTTCTCATACAGGCCCTGTGCAGACATTGCGTGAAGGCGCCCTGGAAGAGGCGCTGGGCCGCGGAGAAAAAGGGGCTTTCGTTTCCCTATCGCTGCCCGGCAACATGTTGGAGCACGAAAACAGCTTCGGCCAAGCCGATTCTGCCGTCGCCGTTGACGTCGGCGCAAATATCGAAGGCCGCTTCGGGCGGCATGGTGCAAATCAGTTTCATCGCAAGGACGCCGTCACTCAGATCGATACTGCCATTGCCGTCAACATCCCCCGTATCCGCAATCGCCCGGCTCCATACGCCCCTAGCTGTGGTACCCGCATAGAGTCTCTTTTGGGGCCCGGAGCCCAAGGCCAATCGATGAATGGAGGGGGTGGGGATGGGAAAGCCCAGGGCGGTCCATTGATTTTGATCGAATCTGGAAAAAAACACGCCTTCGTCCTTCGTGCCGGCGTAAAGCGTGTCCGGCGTCGTGGTTCGATCAACGGCCAACGCGGTGATATCGTCGCTGGGCAAGCCGGCCAGCTTCTCCCAATCCGGATCCGCATTCGCGCCCAGCCACTGCCACAGCCCGTCTTCAGCCGCGACAAAGACGGTGGAATTCGAATCGACCGCGATATCCCGCACGTCTCCGAAATCCGGGGCAATGATGTCAAAACTTCCCACACTCTCTTGCCAGATATTGCGGTGCCTGAACACCTGACCTCGCTCCTGGGAACCCCAATAGGCGATATCCGGGTCGTTGGGATCGAGCGCCAGGGCAAACACCCTGGTCATGATACCGTCCCAATTCTGCCCGCCGTCGATGCTCCTGGCCAGAAAACCGGGTTCTTTCTGCGCCCCGACAAGAATGGCATCTGAGTTGTTTTCCCTTATCCGAATCGCCATGGTTTTGTTAGTGCCGCCGTTGGTCAGATGAACACAATTGATCGCCGCCCATGAGACGCCCTCATCGATGCTCTTGTAAACAAAATAGTCGTATCCGTGCTGGTACCCCTCCCCGATCCAGACCGTTTTCGGATTCAAGGGATCGCAGGCCACCGCAGACAGGTCGACCGGACCGGAGTCGAGATAATGCCAGGAAACCCCTGCGTCTGTGGATTTGGCGAGGGGAAAGTCCCCCTGCACCGTCGCATAGACGGTGTCCGATGAGCCGGGAACGACCGCTATATCCTCGATAAAGGTACTGATCATTCCATGGCTCGAAAACCCCCAGGTGCGGGCACCGTCCTCGGACATGAACACCCCTTCGGCGGACCCCGCTATCATCTCTGTAGCCGAGGAGATCACCATGTCAGAAAGGGGGCCCGGCGGAAGACCGCTTGTGGCTTGCCGGGACCACGTTTCACCGCCGTCCGTGGTCTTATAGAACTCTGCATCGGGCTCGTAGTGAGCAGCATACACAACATCCGGATCTATAGGTGAGACCGTGAGGTCGACGATCGGAAAGGACAAATCCATGCCGATCTGCCGCCAAGTTTCTCCCCGGTCCGTGCTTTTGTAAATACGGCTCTCCCCGGATCTTGCATAGATGGCCGCCGGGCTGAAGCCCTCAGGCGTCATGACCAGCTCGTCGACGTCCTGACCGGTGCCTTCTCCGACGTCTTTGCCGGTCCAGGTGGCCCCTGCGTCCGTGCTCTTGTAGACCTGCTTGTCCCAGCCCTTCACCCCGGCATAGACGATCCGGGAGTCGTCGGAGTCCACGAGGAGGGAAAGGACACAATTTCCCGAAGCATACTCCTCCACCTCCAGGGCGACTTCCCATGTTTCTCCGCCGTCGCTGCTCTTGTAGACCCTGCCGGGCTGGGAATAGACCCGGTGCCCGGTGCCGGCATACAGCACATTCGACTTGGTGGGATCGACGGCAATGTCATTGATCGTGAGCCCGGCCAATCCCTTTCGGCTCCAGGTTTCTCCGCCGTCGGTGCTCTTGAAAAGGCCCTTTTCTTCGGTGCCCGCGTAAACAACGGCCGGATCATCGTGGGCGATTCGAATCACCGTTACGCTGGCTTCCCTAATGCGGGTCTCCTCACCCTCTATGACATCCGGAAATCCGGTTCGCCGCCAGGTCGCGCCGCCGTCCACGCTCTTGAAGACAGCGGTGTTCGTGCCCGCGTAAATGATATCCGAGTCGGTCTGGGCCATCTCCAGGCAGACGATATCGCCGCCGAAGGGGCCGCCGGAGGTCCAAACCGAGGCGGATGAAGGGGCTCCTGCAAAGACAAAACAGACACCCAAAAGAGTCGAGCAAGAGAGCAGGCGCTTTTCCGAACGCGCGGGGAAGCCCCTGAATGCAAGTGAAAAAAAAGATATCTTCTTTGCACTGAAGAAAAGGACCAAGAAACTCATTGACTTCTCCTTCTGATTCCCCCTCTGTTCTTGATTACCGGTGCCCGGCAAGATCCTGGAGTACGTAGAGGGCTTCGGCCAAGCCTATCTTCCGGTCACCGTCGACGTCGCCGGCAAGGTCCGGTGGAGATGAGACGGCCGCCCGGGAACAGCACTGGAGTGCGAGGATGGCGTCGGCCAGGGTGATCCCATCGGCGCCGGTGACATCTCCGGGGCCGGCGGGCGCCGGTTGCAGGGCAAAGCTCTTGACGACAATGCCGCCGGAAGACAGAGCCACGTCGGATAAATCCAAAGATTGACAGCCGGCCGCGGCGGCATGGAGGTCGTAGACGCCGGCAGCGACCTGTCCGATATAAAATCCGGCGGAGTCTGTTTCAAAGGCCGCGGATCCGACGCTTACCTGTGCCCCGGCGATGGATCGTCCGGTTTGCGCCTGGTAGACATGGCCCCGAATCCAGCAGGGCCAGACCGGGTTGGTGTTATCGGTGTGAAAAACCCGTACGTCGCTCTCCTGCATTTCACCGTATTCATCAACCGCCCGCACCTTCCAATGATAAGTGGAAAGATCCGCGATGCCCGCCTGCTCTGTCAGCACGCAGGCGCTTTGAGTGAGTCCTTCGATTCGAATCGGATCCGAAAACGACGGATCATTTCGAGAAAGAAGCACGGTGTAGGTCAGGGCGTCGCCGTCCGGGTCCGCAGAGTCGGTCCAATCGAGCAGGGTCCTGGTCAGGACCTCAGCCCCATCATCCGGGGAAACCAGCGAAAACGCCTCCGGCGGCGAGTTGTCCGATGCCGCCTTGTAAACACGGGTTTCCTTCAAGGGAGAGACGTTTCCGGTTGCGTCGTCCTTGGCAAAGTAAAACACCTGGTAGGTTCCGGGATGGTCAAAGCCGGAAAGGGCCGGCCACTCGTACCGGTCGTCGCCAGCATTGTAGGTATCGAAGAGAGTCCGGGGTAGATCCATGGTGGCCTGGCCGGTTCCGCCGGTATCGACCGGATCGTATCCCGGAGGCTTCACCTCGGCCCAGATGGTCATCAACCGCTGGTTGTCGTCAACCCGGGCCCAGAGGCCGGCACCGGTCTGCTCCGCCTCCAGAAACCGTGTAGGCGCGGTGTCGACCACCCGGACGTCTCCGGGATCGTTTCCTGTAATGCTGCTCACGCCTATGAAGAGCTCTTTGGTTACCGCACCGTCGCCGGTCAGATCGGCCAGGTCGTTGCTCCCTTTGCCGTCTCCATTATCCTCCAGCAGGGGATGCTGGCGTGAAAAATCGTAATAAGGCCCGTTCAGCTCGGCCGACCCCCTGGCCGTGAACTGTTCGGTTCGAAGCGTTGCGGCCGTAAAGCACGCCGCCACGGATTTTCCCAGGGCCGCCTCCTTGAAGAACTCGGACACGAAATACTCGCCTTCCCGGACCCCCTCCTCCTCGTCCAAAGGCCCCTTGTAGGAAGACTCGTCCGCCGCCGCACTGGCGATGACCACCCTGTTTTCACCGGACAGATCATCGATAAACGAGCCTGACCGGCAAAACCCTAAGAAAACGACGATTTCCTGATTCACCGCCTGTCCGGAAAGATCGGCCCGCAGATGATCGAGCCAACCGGAAAGCTCCTGGGCGGTGATCGTTTCCGGATGTATATAAAAGGCATCCGTAAATCCGTGGTCCAGCAGCACGATGTACAGGTTGGCCGGCGCAGCGTTCATCTTGCTGGCCGCCCAGCTTTGGACGGTATCGGCAACGCCGGCCTTGCCGGTAGCGGCATCCACCCCCGGCCGGCTTTTGTCGGTGGCAAGATAGAAGATGTCGTCTTCCTGGAGCCCCCTGTCGATCAGGGTGTCGTACACAAAACCTGCTGTCTTCTGGTGAGAAAGAATCCCTTCTTCGCCTTCGATCCGCCCCTGGACGATCACGGCATAGCCGGCGGTTTCCACCACCTTCAACTCCGCCGCCGAAGAAGCCGACGCCGCATAGGCCGTCGTCCCGGGGAAATGGGCCGTGGCGGTCCAATCTCCCAGAAGATCGAAGGCATCGGTCTCCGACAGCTTGAAATGGCCCCAGCGATCGTCGGTGACCACGTCGATTGTCAAAGAAACATCATCCGGCCCGGCGAGATGCAGTTCCACCGGCAGCCCCTGCAAGCTGCGCCCGCAGTCCGGATACGGGGTTATCTTTCCCCCGATCGATACCTTTTCCCCGGACTTGATCGCCTGGGACGTCAGGCTCAAACTCGTTCGGGTCTGCGCGGGGGAGACCTCCAGCGCGGCTCCGGCGCTTTGCGCCCCCTCGTACGGCCCCTGCCCCGCCCAGCTCGCGCGGACCGTCCAGGAGCCCGCCCGGGAAAGATCCTCACACTGCAACCCGTAGCTGAATTCGCCGTTGATATCCGCCAGGGCCGCCCGAAAGACCGTGTCCCCTTCGGGGGGCACCAGTTCGATGCTCACCCCGGCCCCGGCGCTGCCCGGCGCCGGAGAGATCCGCCCCTTCACGGTCATGGGCTCGCCGAAAACGATGTCAGCATCGGACAACCCACAGGTGATCACGCTGGGAATCCGGTCCGTCAGTCGGTAAAGGGTATAGGTGTCCAAGTCGGCGCACCAGAGGTTCTCGCCGTCCCAGGCCAGGCCCATGGGGGTGATCCCCGGCGCGGAAAAGGTCCGAAGAACGGTGCCGGCGGTATCGAGCTGGTAGATTTCCCGGTTTGTCCAGTCCGCATTCCACAAATACCGGCCGTCCCAGGCAAGCCCCCGGGGATCCGGGCCGGGCGAGTCGAAGGAAGCCACCACATCGCCCGTGCTCGGATCGATCTTGCCGATCCGGCCTTGAGTGCCGTCGGCCGCCCACAAGAACGCCCCGTCCCAGGCAAGCCCGGTCGAATAGTCCGCCGGCAATTTCACTGTTTTCAGAATGGTTCCAGCCCCGTCCACTTGGTAGAGTCTGTTGCCGATGTCGTCGGGACCCCAGGCGTCGAGCACCCACAGGTGCTCGCCGTCCCAGGCCATGCCCAAAGGATCGCCGCAAGGGGAGGGGAAAGAATCGACAGCATCTCCTTCCACGGTCATGCGACGGATGACATTTGAACCGCCCACAAGGTCGGACACCCACAAGTGGCTGCCGTCCCAGGCAAGTCCCTTGGGGGCCTGCCCGCCCGTTGAGAACGAACCGGTTACGACCCAGTTCACCGGCACCTTGACGGTCTTTGTCCGGGTCTTGCCCTCCGGGTTTTGCACCTGGAGCGTCACCGAGCGAAGCCCGGATCTTTCGAATTGATGGACAGCGGTCTTCTCCGTTGAATAAGCCGTGTCGTAGGACCCGTCGCTTTCCCAGTCCCAGCGGACCTGGAGCTGCTCGGAAGGAAAATCAGGATCATGGACACAGGACGCGTCGAACGAAAACAGGGTGTCCGGAGTACCCTCCGAAGGCGTCACCGTAAAGCAGGCCGTCAGGTCGCCGTAATAGACCTGGATGTGGGAGTCTGTTTCAGTATCGTCTCCGTCCAGGGCGATTCCGACCCGGTCTTTTCCGCCCGCATGGGTGATGCGAAGAATCAGCCGATCCTCTTCGCTCGTGGCCGAATCGGTCCCGGAAACGGCCCCGAAATACGCCCGGTAACCACCGCCCTGGACCGGATGCAGAAGACGGCTGTCCCTGGCGATCGTGGTCTCCGCCCCGTCCTGCTCCACAATGCATTCGATGTCGAGCTCGGCGGCCGATTCGCATTCGACTACGTCGAGATTGTAATGGAACGTGCCGGTGATATCTCCGGTCAGTGAGGTTTCCCACTGCATCACGTCCGATCCGGCATCAGGATAGAGGTAATTCGTCACCCAGGGAATCGGAGTGCCCATGGATTCCGAGAGCAGGCCGGCATCTCGAAGGTAGAGCTTGGTTCCCTCGACCCTTTCGATGACAAAAGTGGCCGCCGCTGTTTCACTCGGCTGCCATCCGTCTTTGTAGGCCCGAGCCTTTATCGTGGTGGTCTCCGAAACAGGAATCTCCCCGGTGTAGAGGGTCGATGTGTCTGTCGGCTCGGTCCCGTCCAGGGTGTATCGGATCTCGACGTCCGGGGTCTCGGAAGAAAGTCCTATCTTCTGTGGGGTGCGATAAACGATGAACGAGGCTCGCGTAAAAACCGGCGCCGCCGCCGTATACAGGGCTCTTTTCGTCGCGGCCCCGTTCTTAGCGGTCAGATGGTTTAAATGTCCGGAACCGTCCAAAAAAGTGGCGGCATCCGGATTGTCGTCGAAATGCCAGAGGGCCAGGGTGCTCAAGTCCGGGGCAAACGGCCCGGCGGGCACGGGATAGCTGTCTCCGGAGTAGCGCAGGACATCGGAGATGCGGACTTCGTCTATGCAGCCCGGGAAAAAGCCGCTGGAGGCAAAAAAGCTACCTATACTAAGAGGCCAGGCTTCGTTGTAAAGGCCGTCATCGTCTTCCAGATTGTCCTGCCACCAGGAGAGATCACCGTCGATACCGATGGCCGCCCGATCGTTGACATTGTCGAACATTACGACCACATGGTGCCACCCATCGGTCAACGCCTCGTATTCGTACATCGTAACACTCCGGTCCCCCAACCAAAGTCGAAACTTGATGCAGCTCGAGCCGTCCTGGAGGGCGTATCCCACGTCGTAGGCATCGTCTGCCAGGAAACAGCCATATCCCGTGGGGTAAATCCAGGCCTCCACCGTGAAGTCTTTTTCTCCGGTGACCGCGACATCGACGGTGTCTTCCCCGGACAATTCGGCATAGTCATCGACGCCGTCGGTGACCAGGTAGTTTCCCTCGTCCCAAGCCGATGCGCTTCCCGCCCATACAAAGCCGATAAAGAAGACAAACAACAAGATCCGGACGGAAACCGGCCGGCCGAACAGGCCGGTTGTCTTTGATCCCTTGAACATCCTACCCCCCCTATTGCTAACGTGCCTGGAAGATGTCTCCTGTCCTACACAGACACATTACACCGGCGATTCTTGCGGCCGAATAACCGGCAGACCCTTCAGGCCCTCCCCTCCAGTCCGCCCGCAAACCCGCCCGGGAGATCAAAAATGATAGATCACGGACATGTAAACCGTATGCTGATCCACATCCTGGGAAGCCTCGCGCCCGGCCACCGTGGTGCTCCTCACATTCCTTCCGAATCGGTACTGATAGGCTATGTCATAGACAAAAGCCTTGTAGGCCACCCCTGAGCCGATGCTGATGCCCCAGAAGCCGTCCGGGTCCTTTTCGGCCGGCTCGGGGTCGTAGAAAAGGCCGGCCCGAACGGGGATCACCACCCTTTCCTTGATAAACAGCTGTTCACCACCCAATCTCACCTGGATGGTATCGGCTATGTCCGAATGACTCTGCAGCCTCCCGGTTATTGGATTCATCAAATTACCTTCTCCATCCCGCAACGCATACTTGCTCCAGTCCGTCCAATAGACATCCAGGCCCAAAGTCAATACATCGCTGAGGCGGGCGGCGAGCCCCATGCCGAAGGACATCGGCATATCCAGCTTTACAGTTTCTTCGTATCTAAAGACATTGTGCGAGTCTGAGGCTGGAGAAGCAGGAAAGGTTATGGCGGAGTCGAACTCGAAACTGTGCTCCATTATGGCTTCAAATGGTGACTTGAATACAGCACCAAGGGTCAATTTGGGTGCCATGTTCCACATCAGACCGATATTGAAATTTGCATTATACCAATGGGCGGGATTGCCCGGATCTATCCGCAATCCTTTCATATCATAACGTTCGCGGATCAATGTATTCACATTAAAGGGATCTCCGCCAAAGGTGCCGCCGCCCCACGATCGATAAGTCGACTCCCAGCAGTTGTCATAAATACCATGACCCCAGAGGTTAACGGTGAATCCAAGTGAAAGATCAGGGGTAATTTGGGCGGCGAAGGCGGGCGAGAGGGCCCTAAAGGCGCCCTCTTGATCGTAGTGGATGTTGTTTCGAAGAAAAAGCGGCGGCGGCGTATGGTCCGCCAGGCTATAGCTGAAGTCCGCCTCCTTGTTGAAGTCATAGAGGTGCTGGTAATTCAAGGAGACGATCATATTTCTACTGAAAAAGGTAAACGGAAACGCCAGGCTGAGGTAATTCAGTTCATAAGCAGCGGCCTCCTGGGGACCCGAGGCCTCGGGAAAGGCCGCATATCTCGCATCTTCCGTACGATGGTTGTAGCCTCCCACGATGGACACCTCGGGAGTCTCCAGCTGGATCAGGCCTGCAGGGTTCCACGAAGCGGCTGTGGCGTCATCCGCAACACCGATGAACGCCCCACCCATGCCCAGGGCCCGAGCGCCCGATCCCACGGGATTGGGGGAGGAGGATATTTCGACGATCTGTGTTATCTGCGACCATGCCGGGGCGGGCACAAGCAGAATCACCAAGATCCAGGCTATGATCACTCGTTCGGTCATAAGCATCGGCGGGTCCGGGCTTCGGCGGTCCCCTTCCCTAAGAAAGGCCTCCCTTTTGAATGGACACAAACCAAGGCCCTTTCTTTCAGGCCGGCATGAGGTGAGATCAAGAGAAGGAGATGAGCAAGGGCGTGATCAGGAGATTGTTTTTCCTAAGAAATCATAGCCCTCTAAAGGGCCTTGTGTCAACAAGTAACCCATGTGATGACTGAACGCAAAAAAGGGAGGACCCCCGGGGGCCCTCCCTCATTGCCCTACCAATCGGCGGCATGAATCACGCCGCGGTATTACACCTCTAGCCCACTCTTCCCCTTCTCGGGAGCATCAAGGCGCCTCCGACCAGGACCAGCAGCAACAGGCCCAGCCACAGGAAGCCGTTCTTATCCCCTGAATCGGAAGACCCTGTCAGGGTGCTGATGAAGCACCCGCTGTCGTCGTCTCCCTCTGCAGTGGGCGTCACACCCGGGGCCGCTCCCACTCCGAACGCTGAGAGCTCATCCACCCAGAAGGTCACATAGCCGTTAGCGTAATCCACCGGGAGAATGATCTGGCTTCGAGGTATCTGGCTTGCGTTCCCCGCCGCCAAATCAGCCATGGTGTCGGCATGATAGATCACATAGGTCCCGTTCTCCAGACTCCCGTCGGTCACCACCGAAGGATCGAACTTAATGGTTATCTCGATACGGCTGAGGTTTTCGTTATCAACCTTCTCGCCGTCCTCGTCGAGGACGTCCAGTTCCACCATGTCCGATCCCGTGATACCGGCTGCACCGGCACCGGCAGGGTCCGCTTCCTCGAACTCCACGGTCACTGTGGACACGATCTCACCCAGGAGTCCGCCAGGGGGAAGGTTGACAGTGGTGGTGACCCCGGACCGCAGGGCGGAGCCAAAGGCCACCACCCCGCCCGAGTTGGGGTTGTTCATGGTCTGCTCGACAGGTGCAGTGGCGGACTTGACATAAGTCCATTCTCGTGTTGCCTTATACCCGGCCTCCACGTCCCTGTCCTCGCTCACGCTCACATCGGCCTGTACAGTGATACTGAAATTCTCGTAGCCGTCATGTGTAAAGGACCAGGTGTTGGCCCCCTCGCTGGCGAATACATGGAGCTCGCTGGCTAGGTCAGTACCCTCCTCGTCCAGGACCTTGATCTCCGTGGCGGTCCCATCGAACCTGAGCGGCGTGAGGCCGGCCCTGGCGGTGATCTTCACCAGGACCTCATCATACACACCATCCGCATCGATGTCTTTGGGGGTGCCGCTCACCGTTATCAAGGTCACGGGGTTGAGGGTGGCATCCGCATTCGTGTCGCCAAGGGCCACATTGGCCCGGACTCCCTCGCCCGCATCCGCGTTGAAGATATACCCCTTCTTCCTGTACTCCAGGGTAAACGGGCCGTCCCCTGCAAAACCCGCCGGCACGGGGAAGGAGAATTGGCCGGTGGCCGGATCTGCAAGCGCTTCTATGTCCTCTCCTTCCGCGTTTTGGACATAGTCTCCGGCTGCGGTCTTCGCCTTGACTCTGACCGTGCCGGATGCATAGGGCGCCGGGTGGTCGTCGCTCAAGGTGACCGTGCCTTTGATGGTCCCTCCGGCACCCAGGGCTTCCAGCACAACCACCCCGGCCTCGATCTGATCGCCGGTGACGATCCTGCTCACATACCCGTCCTTTTCCACGTAGAACTTGTATGTCACTCCCGTATCTTCAAGAGCTATGCTGAACTCACCGTTCGCATCAGTGGTGTCGGTCTTGGCAACGTCGTGGGTCGCGGTCACGGTTACCCCTGAGATGGGCGTGACCCCGTCCGCTTCCACCACCTCGCCGCTCCACTGCTTCACCGGCACCACCCTGAACAAACCGGACCTTACCACGTTGAGCTCGGCATCCACCAAGCGCTGTACATCCGCATCCTGGGAAGCAGAGTCCAGGTCCACCTCCACCCTGAAGGTCTCCACCTCGGTGATCTCACCGAAGGTGAACGTGTTGCTGTTGTCATCCGGCAGTGTATCCTGGAACTGCCCGAAGTCCACAGCCTTCCCGTCAAGGTCGACCGCAAAGAAATTGTACACATCTCCTGCCGGGCCGCCCGTCACCGTATAGGTGTCCCCGTTGTCCACGTCGGTCTTGTACGTGCCCGCGTCCTGCACCGCCGCACCGGCGAACTTCGCGGCCACCAGCTTCATGGGTACACGAACCTTGACGGTCCCCGCGGTAAGCCCGGGGTTGTTCTTGTCGGTCACCGTTACCGTGTAGACTCCGGCGCCCGCGGCAGCAAACAGGTCATCGGGATTCAGATCAAATGTAGCCGCACCGGTATCCTGGGTCACCACATCGTTTCCGTTCCAGTCGGCCGCCACCCACTTGTATGCCCTTGTGTCATCCAGGGCCTTCAAAGTGGTGCTCTTGCCCAGGACGAGCAACGGATATGTGGAGGGCTTGCCGTCCTCGTAACCGGCCGGCTTCTCCAGGACCTCGTCCAGGCCCGCATACACCTTGAAGGTGTACTCGGTCTTGACCGGTGTGGCATGGTCCTTGCCGTAGGTCTTGTCATATGCCGTAACGGTCACATCCACGCTGCCTTCCTGGACCGTGGGAGCGGTGAACACGCCGTCCTGGTCAATAGTCCCTGCGCTGGCCTCCCAGACCACCTCCCCGTCATCCTTTCCGCCGGTGGCGGTGAAGGTGTTGGTCTTCCCGCTCTCCATGGAGTCATTGGCGGGCGTGCCCCCTATGACTATGGCGTTTACTATCTCTATGGTGGACGACTCGGCCGAGAATCCGTTCGCAACGGCAAAGTCTCCGTAGTTCTCATCCCTCACCTGGACGGTAAACGTCCCTGCCGCCACCGGGGTTATGGCACCGGTGTCCGCGTTGACCGTGGCCACCCCCGCAGCAGAGCTCTGGAACTTGGACGCCCCGCTCCCGCCGGAGGCTGTTGCACCGTAGCTGAGATCACCGATCGCCACCCCGATCTCAGTGGTCGGCCAGGTAATGCTCATCGGGTTGTAGATATTGATGTCGATGGTATCCCTCAGGTTATCCGGATCATCGGCATCAAAAAGCGTCAGGGTGTCCTTGGCCGCATCCCCTTCAATCGTCTCGGGGGCGGTATAATTGACCGTATCGGCTGTTTCGCTGTCAATGGCCCCTACGCTTGCAAGCTCCCACCTGTATTTCCCTGGGGTCCCGCCTACACCGCTGAAGGTGGCGGTGCTGGGCGTGGAATCGCTGGTGACCAGATGCACACCGCTTCCGTCAAGAAAGCCGGGAGCAGGCGCATCCACCTGTATGGAGAAGTTGACGATGGTAAGCGTCAGCTCCGCGGGAGCGGTCAAGGCCCCTGAGGTGACATTGACCCCCGTGGTGGCCGGAGGATTGGCTACGGTACCCCGTTTGGTTGTCACCGTCGTGGTCGCCACGCCGCCTTCCGCCGTGGCGGTCGCGCTGTCCAGGGCCGCGTACGTCTCGTCGGTCAACGCGAAATTCACCACGGTCGTGTCGTCCGAGGTCACCAGATTATCGTTGGCATCAAGGATCCTCACGGTCAGGACCGCTGTCCCCTTCTGGTCGCTGGCCAGGGTGGTCTTGTCCGCCTCCAGCTCCATCTTGGCGGGTGCCCCTGGCACCAGGGTGATTGTTGCCGAGTCGCTTTCCGCTCCTATTGTGGCTGTAACCTCCTCATCACCTGCCGCTGTGGACGAGGTGTAGGTGGCAACAGCGTTACCGCCTGCTGTCACTGCAGTAGCATCCACCGTACCTGTCCCCTGCGTGACCGAGAAGGCCACCTGGACCCCGTCCACGGCATCGGCCCCGTTTGTCTTGACCGCTGCGGTGATCGTGGATGTAGAAACCCCGTCGGCGGTAATGGATGCCGGAGCTGCGGTAACGGTGATCGTCCCCTCGAAGGGGTTCACTGTCACTTCACTTGTCGCCGAATCCACTCCGCCCTTGGTCGCCTTGACGGTGACCGTTCCGGGCTTGAGGCCGTTCAACTGCCCCGCCGTCGTCGCATCAAAGGCCCCGGCGCCAGCCGGATCGGACTGTGCAGTCCAGGTCACGCTGTCCGTGATATCCTGCTCGAAATCATCGTCGTAGGTACCGGTGGCGGTGAAGGCCAGCCCTTGCCCCACATTGATCGAGTCCCCGGCAGCGGCGATCTCGATGCTTACGAGCTGCCGAGGGACAGTGGTAACGTCCACGGTGGCCTGGGGAAGAGCTCCGGCGTCGGCGGTGCAGGTTATGGTCCCGCCAGCGGCGTCGATCTTGGAGACCACATGGCTGGTCGCGACACCGGCAACAGCGTCCACCGACGTTTCCCCGGTCTTGATTTCTCCATAGGTCGCATCGGTAGTGCCGAATGTCACCGTCTGGGTGGAATCCGCACCGGTGGTTACCGTGTTTCCGTATTGGTCCTGAATGGTCGCGGTGAGCAAGGCTTCTTCCTGCGCCGAGCTTGAAATCTGGGCAGGTTCGGCCAAAAGCTGAATCTGGGTTGCCGCACCATGGGTAAATGCCACATCCTGGGTGGAACTAACATCGTAGCCGGTGTTCTCGGTGTCGGACAGGGATATATCCACTGTCCCCGGCGTCGTACGGGTCAGATGGACCTTGGCTTCCCCATTGGTCAAGGTTATGGGCTGGTCCTCGGTGATATCAGCACCGTCCGCCACCACTGTCACTTGGGTACCGCTCACAGTACTCGCGACGATCCCGTCCGCATCCTGAAGCTGAATAGTTGCCTCAGCGGCGGCATCCACCGTTGTATCCGCCGGATCCAAGATTACAAACTTGGCGGGATCACCGTGAGGCACGATGCTCACAGCGGCGTCGGTGACCTGATCGGTATAGCCCGGGGCGGTTTCCGCAACAAACCCGTTCACGTTGCTCGAACCTATCGCGGCATCGTCCCTAACGGTGAACTGAAGTGTTACCAGCACTGCCGGAAGTGATACATCCGAACCCGGCCAAGCACCAGAAAAGCTGGTCCATTTCAGCCCTAATTTCTTATCCGTGGAGGCATCGCCGTCATCATTTCCCGTATCATCGATTGCATTATCCGGCTTTAGTTTGATGTCCCCTTTATCAAGGAAATCCTTGTACCCGTCGTAGGTCAGCGCGGTTGAATCAAAGTGCACCTGCATATCGAGCCCGCCCAGCTCATTATCACCGTCGCTAACGTCATAATAAACAGTCACTTCGAAGCTTGATCCTACCTTTAAAGTATCAGCACTTGGGGTAAGCGTTACAATTTGCGACTGAGCAAACGCAACACCAGCCATTGAAAAACCAAGGACGAAGACACTTACAATTGCAGGCACTAAAGTCCTCAACAAAGCTATTTCTAATTTCTTCATCCGACCGCTCCTCTCCTAAAACATAGTGTCATGAACTAAGAACCTTTGGTTTCATATTGGCAAATATTTTATCAGTTAGTCCTCTAATGACTTTACATAATTTTCGATCTCTGAGGCATTTTTTGTAGCGTTGTTTCCTATTGCACCATCAGCCCATTCGGCTCCTTGGAAAGATGGGAAATCAAGCAAATATCGAACAATCAAAACACCATCACTAAGTGCACCAGCCTCAGCGTTTCCGTCTACGTCCACGGCGAGGTTATCCACACCACCTGAAATGTATTGCTCAATTTCCGAAGCGTTTCTTGCAGCGTTGTTTCCTATTGCACCATCAGCCCATGCGGCTCCTTGGAAAGACGGGAAATCAAGCAAATATCGAACAATCAAAACACCATCACTAAGTGCACCAACCTCACCGTTTCCGTCTACGTCCAGGTTGAAGGTCTTCACCACTGTTATTGTTCCGCTGGTATACTCAGCGGCGTCATCCTTGGAGGTGGCTTTTACCTTGAAGCTGCCTTCCTCGTCTCCCTCCACTTCGGCGCTGGCCACACCCTGCGAGTCTCCCACGAAAGAGGCCACACCCGCGGGAGCGGCGTTGATTATCGACCAGTCGAAGGTTTCACTTTCTCCGGCACCGAGAATGGTGAAGGTCCGGGTTGCGCCTACCTCCAGTGTCACATCATCGGCCGGTTGCATGGACTTTCCGGCGATCAGCTCAAAGCTCAGTGTCTTGACGGAGCTGATGTTCCCGGCCTCATCCTCAAACCAGTAATATATGTTCTTGTCGCCTTCGCCTTCCGAGACCTCGTGCTGGAGCGTGGCTGCGAAGTCCTTGGCGGAGCTCGGTCTTGTCGAGGTGTTGCTCAGATAGACCTTTCCCCCCTCGTCTTGTGCGAATGAGGCCGTAAGCTTCAAGGTCACGGGATTGACCGAGGAGGTAGTGGAAGTTTGTCCGTCCACCTCGGTGTCGAGCCTTACGGTCCCTGTGGGAGGGACATTGTCGAAGTTGAAAGGGCCGACCACCGTGTCATCACTCAGCTCAGCCCCCTGACCCCCGACAATATAGGCTGTTTTTACGTGGACGTACCAATGCGTATCGTAATTATCCGAGGCGAAAAAGTCTTTGGAGATCTCCAGAAAAGGGTTGTCCAACTCCGCACTCACCTCGTCGTCCGCACCCTCGGAGTCGAACTCTGCCTCATCGAGGGAGGCGTCGGAATTATTCAATAGGTAGATGTACTTGACCAGCACATCCCCCTGATCCATGGTAGGCTTGTCCCACTCAATCTTCAGATTCTCGCTGGGGCCTTGCTTCGGATCCACTCCGGTGGAGACGCTCGAGCGGACATCCAAGTCCTCAATCTCGTATTTGGCCCAAGCCGTGTTGAACAACAAGAACAAGGCACACAGTGCCACGATCACTATACTTCCCTTTTTTGTAAACGAGCCAGTCATATTCAACCCCCTGAGAAACTGGAACGGTGGCCTCTTATTATCGGGTGAATCGCTTCCTTTGCCGTTTGAAAGCCGCCCGGCAGGATCCTGCCGGGCGGCCGCTTAGCGTTTAGTTCGGATCCAAGGTGATATCAACGCCCGCAGCTCCCGCGTTCACCTCGTCAGCGTTCCCAATGCCCGCGACTCCGTCGTACCACACGAGCCCGTATCCGGGACTGAATGCGCCGACATTGTAAGTCCCGCTGCTTACGTTCTCAAAAGTGTAAGTGTAAGTCCCGTCCCCCTCACCTGCGGCCACCACGTCGGCCACGCACTTTTGGTCGTCGCTCCTCAGGAGATAGACCGCTACCAGAGCGCCCGTTGCATTGTCACTCAGGGTCACCGTCCCCTTGATTTCCTGCACCGGGATGGTGATGACCTTGTCTGTGATTGAACTACTGAGATCCAACGGATCCTCGACATAGCCCGGCCTACCCCGGCCCGGAATGACCACCAGCTTGTAGTCGCTTGAGGCCACCACTCCAGTGAAGGAGAATCCTCCGTCCTGACCGGTGGTGGTCGAGGCGTGGTACTTCTTATCAGCCGAATGAATCACGACCTTGGCACCAGCAACGGGATCCCCGTCCTGGCCGAGCTCCACTTCCCCGCTGAAGCTCACCGGCTCATCGGGGGCGTCCATTGGTACTTCCAAGGCGTCCTCAGGTGCCGCCACCTGGGTGTACTGCCTCGGATATCCCTTCTTGTAGAAGAAGAGGCCATATGTCTTGCCATTGCTCAGGCCGGGAATAGTGAATTCGCCGTTCCCGTCCGTGGTTGCATAGCGGGTCGCTTCTCCTACTCTTGTAGCGCTCACATGGACCCCGGGGAGCCCGTCAGTCTTGTGCTCAAGCACGGTCCCCGAGATGCTGGCCCCCTTGGTCATTTCGATGCGGTAATCGCTGACATCATACTGCACCGAGACATTGGGGGTTCTTACGGGGCGGTAGTCTTTGTGCTCCGCAAACACCGTGTAGATCCCCGTTGGGAGATCGGCCAGGGAGAAGGTCCCATCGCTCTTCGTACGGGCGGGGACACCCTGGAGCTTGCCGGCCCTGTCCTTGAGGTACACCCAGGCATCCTGGATGGGATCCTGGCTGTCCTTATCGATTACCTTCCCGGCAAAGGTCCAGCCGGTCTGGATGACGAAGTTCAGGATCGCTCCCTCCTCAGACGGGGTGGCCGTCTTGGTCTGCGGCGGATACGGAGCACCCGGGAATATGGTGACCTCGTGTTCGTCGCCACAGCTGAGCCCGGATAGCTCGTACTCGCCGTTTTCGTCGGTCACGCCGAGTGCGTTTCCATTGGGGCCTTCGGCCCATACCATGATGCCCTCGACCGGATCGCCGTCTTGGGTCTTGAATGAGATCCTTCCTTGGATCAGGCAGTTCGCCTCATCCAGGAAGATATCAATCCCCTGGACATCCTGTCCTGCCACTTCGACCGTAGCGGCCTGGGACTCGACCTGCGTGGATTCCTCAGCCGTCTTGTAGTAAAAGGTCTTTCCGTTTCGCTTCAAGGCGAATACCAGGTACGATCCGTCCGGCAGGTTCAGGGTATAGTTGCCATCCTGATCCGTGTAAGCCGCCTGTGTCGCATAAGTGTCCTCGTCGAATGCGAACACCGGAACTGAGGCCGCCCCGTCTCCGCCCAGTGTGACAGTGCCGGAGACGGCTTGGACGCCGGCGTCAAAGGCGAAATCGATCCCGCCGGTTTCCTGGCCTTCGGATACAGCCTGCTTATCCGCCTTGCTGATATCGGTCTTGCCGTCATAGTAGGTCACAGGGATCCCGTCGCCAACCGCCGAGACGATGTAGTCGGTTGCCACCAGGAGGTTTTCGAACTTGTAGTCCCCGCTGCCGGTCCTGGTCAACAACTTCTCCAAACCCGCGCTCGAGGACACGATATGGAGCATGACGCGCTGCCCGTCGCTCAGGCCGGAGACTGTCCCCGAGAGTGAGCCGAGCGCCAAGTCCCAATCCTTGTCTCCTGTGAATGCATCAGACTCCTGGTTCCCATAGACCGCTGTGACGGTGTATTCCTTGCTCGGGTCAAGCGGCGTGGTGACGAAGTTCCCGTTGGCATCCACGGGATAGGTCCCAACGAGGAGGTCCCCCAAAGTGACCCTGGCCTTGACGCCCTTTATCACATCCCCGTTCACCGTGATTTTCCCGCTGATCGGGCTGTAAGCGGCAAGGGTGATGGTGCCCCGGTCCACATTCCCGTCCGATACCGTAAACACATCGCCTTCGTAACGGTGCTGGTACCCGGCCTTGCCCGAGAGGATGACCAGCTTGTACTCGCCGTTGGGCTTGTTGGTAAAGCTGACCGTCCCTCCCGACACAGTGGCCTCGCCATCGGTCACGAAGGAGTCGCCCAGCTTCTTCCTGAGCCTGACCGTTGCTCCGTCCGCATTTTCGCCCCCCTGGTACTGGACCTGAGCGGATATCTGGTACCCGCCGCCGAGTGTGATCCGTCCAGCCACCAGCTCCACAGAGTAGCTCTGGGCAGTGGTCGGGTCGGCGTCCGGGGCCAGGCCCACGGCCACAGGGAGGCTGGTGGGCTCTTTGTAGCCTGCAGCCTCGGCCGTCTCCGGGCCTATTATGGTCTGCTGCACGTTTATGGGGTAGGCCCCGTATCCCGCCCCCGGCTTGGCCCGGAAGCGCGCCTTGAAAGGCACCACGTCGGACGTGTCGCTTACCAGGAATTCGGCCCCGGCCGAGGCGATCAGGACCCGGCCCTCGCCTTCGGGGTTGTTGGCGATAAAGATCAGTCCGTTGGTGATAGTGTCGGTCGAGGGTGTCACTCCGGATTCATAATCGTCGCCGTCATAAAGGCTCTTATCCCCCTGGACCAGTTCCACGAATTCGAATACATCCTGGTCGAAGAGGAGAGTGAATGTCAGGCCGTTGACATCATTGAACCCTCCCTTCAGGGTTACGGGAATGTCCACGGTCCGTGCGGCCTCGTCCCCGGTACTGTCGTCAATGGCCCCGGTTCCCACCACCAGCTGCTTGGCAGCGGCGGCCGGTGCCGGGGAAAACCCGATGATCCCTGCCAGTAGCAGGGCGAGGGAGATCCCAAAAATCCTTACCAGTCTATTCATGACAAAGCTCCTTATGGTTTAGGAAGACTCTATTTCCCACTGGATGATTGCTGGTGAAAAAGCTCTATTCTGCGCAGGGACTCCATCTTGTTGCGGTTCCTGTGCTGGAGCTCCTGGAACTCGGCTATCTTTTCCATGAGTACGAGCTCCAGGGCCTCTTCTTGGTCAGGGTCCACGGTCTCGGCGATCTTGGCCTTCAGGTCCTCTATCTCACTGTAGGCCTTTCGCTCTTCGAACTCGAGGCGTGCGGCCATGCCGGCTGCATCGCTCGCACCAGCATGCTGACCGGTCTCCAGGCCCGGTTGCCGGGTGTAGGACCTGGGAAGCAAAGATCCGGATGCTTCCGGGTCACCGGCCGGTGCGCCCCTTTCACTCGCCCCCTGTGCCTTAGATTGCGCAGTGGGGGTTGGGGAAGGCGGAGGAGCCACGGCCACCACCGGCCCCTTGAACACGCCCTGGGGGTAGACCTTTACCGAGGAAAGCGCGATGGAGCCGTCTTGGGTCTCATAAGTCATGGCATGGCTGAAGCGCCTCAAGAGTCTCTTTAGGGCCGCTTCAAGGGGCTGGTGCTCGACCCTGGCCGTGACCCGCTCGCCCTGGAGGTCCTCGGATACGAAGATCTCAAGGCCGGTCATCTCCGCTACGGTCCTTAGGACCGAGTGGAGCGGGACCTCGGTGGCATCCACCGAAAGCCGTCCGTCCGAGTAGCTCACCCGGGCCTGGTTCTGCGAGAAGGCCTGGGGGGGCTCGGCAAGGATGGAGAGCGCAACGAGCCCTGCGAATAGAGCCCTTCTAAGTAGTAATTGGCTGCCCATATGTCATCTACTAAAGAATTGTCACTGCGGGGCAAAAGTCATGCCCCTAGGGTTCCGGCGTTTAGGCAGCAACGTTTCTAGGTGGGGGTGTGGACAAATCCAGTATTATGTTGTTGGGAAGAAAAGCCTTCGGAGGCCCGAGCCGGTGGCCCGGGTTCGGTGTCGGGGCTGTTGATGACGATGACAAGGCGAGAACGGTTGAGTAAACGGGCACGGCCTTCTTTTCGCCGTCCGTGGTAAAGGATTTCTCTTCCGCCACGGTCTTGAAGGCATCCAGTGCCTTCTTCATCTCAACGCTGAACTTAGGGCCGGTGGGGCCGGCTTCTGCATCCGTGGAGTTTTGAAGCCCCCGAACGGCGAGAATGGCGTCGCTCAGCTCCACCCTTCCGTCCAGGTTTGCGTCGCCGTGTGGAAATCTCAGCGCCAGCAGGTGGAAGACAAAGACGACGCTGATTGTTATTACGGCCGTCTTCTTCATTTACGCCAGCCCGCCTTCCGTTTGAGTGGAAACTAATGCGACAATTTCTCAGAGACCCGCTCGACCGCCTAGCTGTAACCTGTTGAGATTACGGAGGCGGGCTTCAAACTTTGGGTCTTTTGCGACTCCTTCAACTCTGATATAGGCACTGATACTACCCCTTGTGGTAAGGGGTGTCAACAAGAATCTTGCCGGTCCACTCCCGCCTGCTTGGTCCGGAGGCCTGTCTCAGTTGCAAGTCCCGGTGAACCTGACCTCTTGTAGGAAAGCCGTACCCGTCTCCTCTCCCTCTTCCGTGTCGTAGTGGGCAAAAGCCGTCATAAGCATGTAGACAAAGGTTCCGGAAACACCCTGCCCTGAAATGGCAAGACTCAAGTCCGGTGGATTATCTCCGTAGACGCCCGGGTCCGGTGCAAAGTGAATCCCGTCCTCGGAAATCACCACGAACTCCCTATGAGACCCCGGGCCGCCCAGATCGTTGAACGTGATCCTGCCGGACATGTCGCCGTTTACGAAGCGGTACCCGAGACTGAATTCTCCGGAACCGGCGGGATCGCCCTCGCTCGTCCGGGTCCAGGATCCACTGCAAGAGGACGTATAATTTGCATTATTGAGCACATACAGGGCCTCGCTCAGGCCGATTCTATCGTCGCCGTTTACGTCCGCATCAAGATTGACATCCTGCACGGACAATCCTGCGCTCGCCTGGAGTGCCAGGACCGCGTCCTCGAAGCCCACGCTTCCATTGCCGTTGACATCCCCCCATTCAATAGTAGTCTCTCCGCCGGCGCCGAAGGTGGTGAAGTGAGGCAGCACCAACCGATACATCGAGTTGATGGAAATGTTGCCCATGTCCTCCTCCGGGTACGCCTCTCTGGACGCGTTCACCCTGTAGCTGTAGGTTCGCCCCGGCTCCAGGACACCTTCGGGTACTTCATACCGGCTCTCACTCAGGCTCTCCGTGGAATAGATCCGGGTGTTGGCCCCGTTGAAAATGTGTACACGGTACCTCGCCGCACCAGGGACATCGTCCCAGTCGATAACCGGCTGTGTGCCTGAGACCGTTGCCCCGTCGACCGGCGAGAGATTCCCCGCCACAGGAATGGGATCCACCGAGAGGCTGTCCGCGGCCTGGGCCTGGTTCCCGTCCATGTCGGTGACTTTGAAGGTGTAGGTACCTTCCGGGATATCCCTCGGGTCGCTGAAGTACTCCAGCCCATAATAGGTAGCCCCGCTCCGGGCGGTCCTGTCCGTGAAGAACATGGTCCGCTCCACACCGTTAGGGTCCTCCGCCACGACGGACTGTATGTTTGCCGGAACCCCGTCTTCATCCTCCACATGGCACTCCAGGAAGAGCATATAGGTATCTTCCCCTGAGCCGGGCTTGACAGTATGGATCACGTAGGAGCCCAAATTCCTTGTCTCTATATCCGGGACAGCCTTACCGCCCGTCTTTCGGCCCGGGACAAAGGTAGGCATGGAAAAGAATTCCCCCGGGGCGGACGAGCCGTTGTCGGCGTTCTGGTCCCAGAACTCCCGCCGGCTGGTGATCCTGTAGCGGTAGAGCTCGCCTTCCTTCAAGAAGCCCGGGCCGAGCTCGTAGTGGCTCTCCCGGGTGTTCAACGTGTATATACGCTCGTAGTCCTCATTGTAGATCTCCACCCGGTAGAAGGCTACTCCGTCCACGTCCTCCCAATCAAAATCCACCGCCGTACCGTCAAGCGTAGCTTGAATGCTCCCCTCGGACGGGTACCCGATGGGATCAGAGGTCATCTCCTCCGAGGCTGTGTGGACATGCCCTTCCCGGTCCTCCACCCGGAAGGTGTAGGTACCCGATTCCGTGGGCTCGAATGAATTGTTGAGGTAGATCCCGCACGTGGAGGTGTTGTAACCGTTCTCGTCGTCATAGTAGAGCGGCACCACCTTGCCGCTGGGGAGCTCCACGCTGGCGCTCCGTATGTTCTCCGGGACTCCCTGGGCGTCATACACCCTCACCCAGAAATCCAGCCGCTCCCCGTAAACCGCATCGTTCCAGGTAGTTGCGGCTGAATACAGGAGTTCCACATAAGGATCTTCTGACTCGTCACCTGTATAAAAGACAAAGTTGTCATCATTGGAAGACGGGGTCTTGGAGACATTGTCCACATCCAGGGGATTGTGGGCGTCCCTGGCCTCGACACGGTACCGGTACATGCTGTTGGGCTCCAGGACCCCAGGCGGGATTCTGTATACCGGATCATTACCAGGGTAACCCCTCCACAGCGTCGACTGATTGAACGTATCGTATACCCGAAAGCTATACTGGTTCGCCCCCTCCACCGGGTTCCACGAAAACGTATGAGACGTGCCGTCCAGCTTCAGGTCCATACGGAGGCCGATCCGTTTCATGGGGGACAGCACGGGCATGACCATACCCTCCGGGGTATAGGAGGCGGTATGGTCGCCAGCCTGGAAGGTGAGCTTAGAGCCGTCCCAGGAGATGGACGCAGTCACGGTCTGCCCGGGGGAAACAGACATCAGCTCACCGTGTGCAAGGGGGGGCGAATCCCATGAGACCTGCCCGCAGGCCACCCTGTCCGGCCCCACCCTGTAGACGACTTTGTCCCGCTTGACCCGGATGCTCGCAAAAACGTCGTCCACCCCGTCATTGTAGAAATAGCCCCCGAGTCTGGCCTTGGGAATATCATCGGAGGCGGCCTCGGTAACCCCGATATCCGCCTGGAGACTTTCCACCGACCCAGGATCCTTGAGCATGAGGAAGTTGCTGTAGCGGCCCACCGAAGGGCTGCTCTCTATCTTGACCTTGCCGTCCTCCAGGGAGACGTCATTCGACCATACCGGCTCCCACTTGCCAGTGTCCAGCTCGCTTATGTCCCCATACCCGTCAAAGTCATCATAGAGGGCCCCGTTTACGTATACATTGTCAAAGGTGGCAGTGATATACTCCTGCGACGGGTTCAACAGGCTGGGCGTAATCGTTGTCTCATCAGGTGCCGGCAGCGGATCTACAACAAGGGTGTCCGATCCCGTGCCCGTGTTCCCATCCGGGTCCGTCACCGTAAAAACATACTCCCCTGCGGGCGGCGGCGTTCCGCCATCGTTCACATACACCGAGTACCATCCCGCATTAGGACCGTCCGAAACGTCATACTGCAAGGACCGCGTCGTGACCCCGTCAGGATACGTGACCGTTACTTGATGAGACGGCCGGTCGCCTTGCGAGCTCACCCCGTCCATATCAACCACCTTGACCGAGCAGACAAGGGCCGTGCCGTAATCCTCGGTATGCCACGTTACGGCCCCCCAAATATTGTTCAAGTCTACGGCTGGCTTAGTATCGTGGCTCAGGTTGGAGGCCATGGTGAAGCTATGCAATGCGCTCTCCGAGCGGTTTTGCACCTTGGGCCAATCGCAGTTGTCCAGGGCGAATACCTGCCACTGATAGCTGCCACCCGGTGCCAATACTCCTTGGGGCAGGGTAAACGAAGTCATGCCCTTCACCCTGTTCGTAGTGTATAAGCGCTCCCCGTTCGCATCGCGGACTATCAACTGGTAGAAGACATCATCCCCTTCAACGGGGGTCCACGTAAACCGAGGCGTCTTGCTTGTAACTACCTCTCCCTCGGATGGGGACATTCCCTCTGCTTCCGGGATTGGCAGGACGACATTCTCGGCTTGGTAGTCCCGGTCGATGCCTTCCAGAAGAGAATTCTTGACCTCCACCTCGAACGTATAAGGGCCCAAAGCAGGGGATCCGGCCTCTTCCAGGAAAAAGAGCCGATGCGCGCCATAGTATTCGAAGTCAGCCAAGTCATAGAGCAAGGTCCCATCGGGGCCGGTCACACTGATACTCTCTATGTCGCCTGGGAGCGGCCCTGGATAGGATCGATCAATCATTACTATGACCTCTGTCTCCCGGCTGCCATCCTCCCTGTGTACGTTTATCACCGAGCCGGTGATCGGCAGGTCGGGGTAGGGGATGCTCACAGAGGATCGATTCATCAGAGATGAAGCGTTCACAGGGCTCCCGGTAAACGCCAAGGGTTTGATCTCTATCGCCTCTATCCGGATGCCGTAATCCCTCCCCGGCGCAAAGCTGTAGAAGCCGTCAAAGTCGAATTGAGCCTCAGGGCCGTACTCCCCATAATCCAGAAGATCCGATTGCTTTATCAGCTCGCGGGAGCTGTCCACTATCCGAATCCGATAGTAATCCAGGTCGGGGTCGTCGTTTTTCCAGGAAATGACGGGCTTACCCCCACTTTCCAGGACCTTGATGTCATAGGAAAGAGGCACCTTCCTTATACCGGAGGGAGTCGCGGTAGCCGAGATTGATCCGGTATTGTCCTCGAATACGAACGTGAACTCCTCATCTTCAAAACTCTCGGGATCCCGGCCCACATCGTCCGAAACCCATGCCTCCAAACCTCCAACAGATCCCCAATTAAACCAACTCATGGAATAATTCCGGCCGCCCCAGGTATAGTACCCGTTGCCATCTCCACTTATATTGCCTACATTCATGTAGGCCCGTAATGAATATCCTGGATGCCCCACTGATGCCGAACGGTTGTCCGTAAAAAGCTGCAAGGACTCGAATGTGGCCCCCATGGCGGGAGCTGCCATCAGCAAGGACACAACACAGACCGTCAAAGTTACGTATTTGGGCTTCATAGGGACCTCCCATCAAAAATACTCGTGAAAACTAGAGGTTAAGAAGGGGAGCAAGAACTGGACAATGCTTCTAGTACCGTGTCTCAAAAGTTTCGCTCAGTGTTTTGGCAATTTGAATTCTTGTTGACATAGTCAGTTATGCTGCCATTGCCGAGGGTTGCTGGAGGACGGTTTGCACGAAGCGGCTGTGCGCTTCCAAGGCTTTTTTCCTCGCCCTCGGCCTGTCATCGGCTTCGATAGTGTGCAGGATATAGTCAGATTTCTCCTTCGCAAGAGAGAGCAAATGGGCCCAGTCGGAATTGGGGATGAAGTGCAGGTACTGCTCGGCTATATTGGACATGAGAAGCAGCTGTTTCGTCAGGAACGTACTTTCCATCTGATCGGTTTCGATCTCAAGGAGCCTACTAAAACGGCGTACGGATTTTCCATGCAGCCCTTGTCCCGTGTAAGACCAGTGAAAGGGGTGGGCGTAGAAGTTGTTCCAGGTATCCACAAAAGAGAGGATCGCTTGGCAGAGCTGAGGGATCGAGAAGAAATGGCTGTATTTCAGGCACTTGGCCTTTAGGATTCCGAACCATATCTCCACCATGTTCAACCAGGAGGCATGAAAAGGCACGAAATGCACGATGATGCGTTTGTGTGGAGACTCCAGCCACTCACGGCGTTCGGCCCCGGTTTTGAGG
>CAZYJR010000004.1:0-176193 GCA_964647905.1 uncultured Desulfobacterales bacterium
TTGGGGCTGACGGCAAAGAGGAAGTGGCTGGTCGTCTTCTTGGTCGCAGTGGTCATCCGGGGGCTTCTATTCTGGCAGGTCCTGGAGCGGCCGGATGTGATCTTCCAGCCCGACTCCCGGATGTATACCGGCCTTGCCGAGGGGATCAGGGAGCACGGGGCCTTTTGCTATCCGGGGAGCCCGGGTGAGCCCGACATGGAGAGGCTGCCGGGGTACCCGGTGTTCTTGGCTTTACTGCTGGGGCTCTTCGGCGGGTCTTACATTGCGGTGGTTGCGGTTCAGGCCTTGCTGGACTCGGTGAGCTGTGTGCTGGTCGGGGTGCTCGGGGAGCGGGTCCGGAGCGGGGTTGGGCTCTTGGCGGGCATCTTGGCCGCCTTCAATATCAACATGCTTACCTATTCCTTTTTTGTCCTGAGCGACTCGTTGTTTTTGTTGATTTTTTTGGCGGGTGTCCTTTTGGTCCTCCGGTTCATGGAGAGGCCTTGTTGGTGGACGGGGGCGGCCGCAGGGGCGCTTATGGGGGCGGCGACCCTGGTAAGGCCGGTTCTGTTTTATTTCCCCTTGTTTTTGATCCCTTTTTTGTGGGGTTTCTTGGTGTGGGGGAAAAGGGTCTCGCCGGTGCGAGGGGCGGGTTATGTGCTGGCGGTGGGCGCGCTCTTCGGCATGGTGGTGGTGCCCTGGCTCGGGCGGAATCTTGCAGTGGGGGGGCGGTTTCAGCTTACGGCACAAGCAGGGGAGCACCTGGTCCAGTACGTGGTCCCCTTTGTGTGGCAGTACTCCAAGGGGATCCCCTTCATCGAGGGCATGAAGAAGGTGAACAGGGAGATGGCTCTCGAGGCCGAAAAGGAGGGGGTGGAATGGAAGGAGCTGGGGCGGTTCGAGGCGAGCGAGCGGAAGAAGGCCATGGCCCTCGGGATACTCAAAGAGGAGCCTTTGGGCGCGATCGCCAAGGCCTGGGTCTTCGGGATGGTGAAGAACCTGTTTGCGCCGGCTGTTGTGGATTTTTCTTATCTCTTGGGCGTTGAGCGGCCCCATTTCTTCTATACCGAGGGCAGGACCCTGGTGGAGAGGGCCTGGAACTTTGTTACGGGTATCAAGGGGTGGTTCGGGTGGGTGCTGCTGGGGAGTTTGGCGATGATGCCCCTGGTGCGGTTGGTACAGGCCTGGGGGCTGGTTCGCGTATTGAGGGAGCGGGTCTGGGCGGGGCTGCTGTTCGTGGTCATAACGGGGTACTTTCTGCTGGTATCAGGGCCCGTGGGGTATGCCAAATACAGGATCCCCTTCGAGCCGGTCTTGATTGTGCTCTTGGCGGTCGGCATAAAGGAAATCGCCGGGCGATTCAATGCGGCGCGGCTTCGCCGCTCTCAATGTGCCGAGGTTGGTTGATCGAATCGCCCTGTCGGAACTCGAAGAATACAAGGAGACATGATAGCTGTGCCTACACTCCAAATTATCACAAATGAATTGACTTTATATAACAACTGTCATATGAATGGCGTGTGGACTCGGGGTCGTTGATAAAGAGGGTTTTGGATGTCGCCGTTCCTCCCGGTCGATCCGCGTTTCTGTGGGGGCCAAGAAAGGTGGGGAAGACCACACTGCTCAAGCAGCAGTACCCGGAGGCCTCCTGGATCGACCTCCTGGACTATGATCTTTACCTCGCTCTCAGTCAAAGACCGACCCGGTTACGCCAGATCCTGGAGGCTCAGAGGACGCGTACGGTCGTGATTGATGAAGTGCAGAAGATCCCGCATCTCCTGGACGAGATCCACTGGCTGATTGAGAACAAGGGGTATCAATTCATCCTGTCGGGTTCGAGCGCTCGAAAGCTCGTTAGAGGGAAAGCCAATTTGCTCGGCGGAAGGGCGTGGCGCTTTGAGCTTTATCCTCTGGTCACGCAGGAGGTGGATGCATTCAATCTGGACAAGGCGCTTTGCTTCGGATTGCTCCCATCGCACTATTTGTCTCCTGACCCTGAGATGGATCTCAGGGGATATGTGCACGACTACCTCAAAGAAGAGATTCAGGCCGAGGCCCTTACCCGGAACCTGCCGGCCTTTTCCAGGTTCTTACAGTCCGCTGCCACCACCAACGGCATGCTGCTCAATTACTCCAACGCGGCAAGGGAGGCAGGAGTTTCGGTAAAGACCATACGGGAATATTATCAGATTCTTGAGGACACGCTGGTTGGAAGACAACTGCCTCCCTGGAGGAAGCGCAAGAAGCGGAGGCTCATCGAGACATCCAAGTTCTTTTTCTTCGACACCGGTATGGTGTCGGCCCTTCTGGGCTATACATCGCTTACTCCCGGAACCCGGGAGTATGGACGGGCGTTTGAGCATTTCGTTCTTCAAGAGTGCTGGGCGTACCGCCATTACAGCAGAAAAGACTTCCCCATCTACTTTTGGAGAACAGCCGGCGGCTCGGAGGTCGACCTGATTCTGGGAGAGGCGGATGCGGCCCTGGAGATCAAATCGGCCACAGATGTCGGCGAGAGAATCAGAGGGCTTCATCTGTTTCAGGAAGAGACTGCCTGCAAGAAGGGCTTCATCGTTTCACGGGAACCCCGGCCGCGAAAGATCAATCACGGGATAACCGTTCTACCATGGCGGATGTTCTGCGAGATGCTGTGGGCCGGAGAGATCATTTAAGGAGGGGCGGTGTATGAAAAAAGCGCTCATTACGGGCATCACCGGGCAGGACGGGGCCTATCTGGCCGAGTACCTGCTGGGCAAGGGCTACGAGGTGCACGGGATCAAGAGGAGGTCGTCTTCGTTCAACACGGCCCGGGTGGATCACTTGTACAGGGATCCGCACGAGGAAGGCGTGCGGTTCTTCATGCACTACGGGGACCTCACCGATGCGACCAATCTGATCAGGATCGTGCAGGAGGTGCGGCCGGACGAGGTCTATAATCTGGCCGCGCAGAGCCATGTGAAGGTTTCCTTTGAGAGCGCGGAGTATACGGCCAATGCGGACGCCCTGGGCACATTGAGGCTGCTCGAGGCCGTGCGCATCCTCGGGATGGGGGACAGGATCCGGTTCTACCAGGCCTCCACCAGCGAGCTCTACGGAAAGGTCCGGGAAACACCCCAGAACGAGGAGACCCCGTTCTACCCCAGGAGCCCCTATGCGGCGGCCAAGCTCTACGCCTACTGGATCTGCGTCAACTACCGCGAGGCCTACGGGATGTTCGCTTGCAACGGGATCCTTTTCAACCACGAGTCCCCGGTGCGGGGCGAGACCTTTGTGACGAGGAAGATCACCCGTGCCGTTGCCAGGATGAAGCTGGGGCTCCAGAAAAAGCTCTACCTGGGGAACCTGAACGCCAAGCGGGACTGGGGCCATGCGCGGGACTACGTGCGCTCCATGTACCTGATACTCCAGCAGGATGAACCTGACGACTATGTGGTGGCGACCGGCGAGGCCCACTCGGTGAGGGAGTTCGCCGAGTGGGCGTTCAGGGAGATAGGGATGGAGCTGGAGTGGAGGGGCGAGGGCGTGGATGAGAAGGGAGTGGTGTCGGGTGTCGGGGATCGGGGGTCGGGTGCCGGGGAGCTCCGGCCCGGGGACGTGGTGGTGGAGGTGGACCCCAGGTACTTCCGGCCCACCGAGGTGGACTTCCTCCTGGGCGACGCCTCCAAGGCCAGGGAGAGGCTCGGCTGGGCGCCGAAGGTGTCCTTCGGGGAGATGGTGGCCCAGATGGTGAGGGAGGACCTGGAGCAGGCCTCGAGAGACCTGCTTTGCCAGGAGAGCGGGTACCGGGTGCCCGGCAACAGCTTCGACTGATTGGGCCCGAAGAGATTCGGGAGAGGAAATATCATGAAGAAGATAAGATTGACTGAAGAGGTTTGGAAAGAAGGCAATATGTATGTTGCTTATTGTCCCGAACTGGACATAGCTTCTTGTGGCAAAGACGTTTGGCAGGCAAAGAGGAACTTAATGGAAGCTATCGAAATCAATATAGAAGAGACGAAGAAAATGAATACGCTAGCTCAGTTCCTCGAACAGTGTGGTATAGAAGAAACCGAGCAGAATCTGATGAGCGCCCGAAAGGAGTTGGTAGGGTTCGGCCCTTTGTCCCTCGGGGGTTTACCGTTTCAGGACATTCGAAGAGAGTGATGAATGGATGAGAAGGACTCCAGAGTGTATGTGGCAGGGCATCGGGGGCTGGTGGGATCGGCGATCCTAAGGAGGCTCGAGAGGGAAGGCTTCACCGGGCTGATCACCAGGTCGCACCGGGAGCTGGACCTGACCGTTCAGGCCGAGGTGGAGGGCTTTTTCCGGGAGGAGCGGCCCGAGTACGTGTTCCTGGCGGCGGCCAGGGTGGGCGGGATCCTGGCGAACAGCACCTATCCGGCGGACTTCATCCGGGACAACCTCCAAATCCAGACCAACGTGATCGATTCGGCCTACCGGGCGGGGGTGAAGAAGCTCCTCTTCCTGGGGAGCTCCTGCATCTACCCCAGGGACTGCCCCCAGCCGATGAAGGAGGAGCACCTGCTCTCGGGCAAGCTCGAGCCCACGAACGAGCCCTATGCGGTCGCCAAGATCGCAGGGATCAAGATGTGCCAGGCCTACAACCGGCAGTACGGCACGCGGTTCGTATCGGTGATGCCCACCAACCTCTACGGCCCGGGGGACGACTTCGACCTGGAGACCAGCCACGTGCTGGCCGCCCTGATCCGGAAGTTTCACGACGCCAAGGCCGCGGGAGAGGACGCGGTGACCGTGTGGGGCACGGGCAGGCCCAGGCGGGAGTTCCTGCACGTGGACGACCTGGCGGACGCCTGCCTCTTCGTCATGCGGCATTACGACGATGACGAGATCATCAACATAGGCGTGGGAGAGGACATCGGCATCCATGACCTGGCCCTGCTGATAAAGGACGTGGCGGGTTTCAGGGGCGAGATCCGGCTGGATCCCTCCAAGCCCGACGGGACGCCCCGGAAGCTCCTGGACGTGAGCCGCCTGAGCTCCCTCGGGTGGAGGAGCAAGATCCCGCTCCGGCGGGGCATAGAGGAGACCTACACGTGGTATGCGGACTTCCGGCGCGGGGAGAAGCCCTAGGGGGACTTGGGGTGTTGAAAATGTTCCGCCCAGGTTGCAGGAGAGATCACCGAGCTATGCGGTCTTGGTTTCTCGATGAGCAGCCTATCGCCGGTGATAAGAACAGCCGTCGGTTCTGTTGCCAAAAGCGACCACAAGTGGGCATCCCGCGGGTCGGGAGATGATTGATCAGGATCCGGTGGGGGCTCTCGCCATATGGCGTTCGCTGTGATCTCGGTCAAGAGCCTATCGATCTCCGCCTCGCTGAGGCCATGCAGCCGTGAGAGCTTCGGCCGTAGCAGGACACTTCGGTACTCGCGCAGTAGCTCCGCAGAGAGGAGGTAGAACAGGCCGCCGCTCAGCATGGAATCCAATACCCGGGCGGTGGGGCTGTTGCTTTCGGCCGTGATGAGTGCGGCAGCCAGCACATTCGTATCGATGATGAAGATACGGCCACTCATCGCACTCGATGGGCGCGGGTCTCTTCAATGGCTAAGCGGGCGGCCTCTTCTTCGTTCAGCCCTGCTCGGGACCGAGCTTGTGCGGCCAGTCGGCGGGCGGTTGCCATGGGTTTAATGCCGCTGAGCTTCAAGCTCTCTTCTATGATTTCGCGTATGCTGCGCCCCTGTCGGGTGGCGGCCTCTTTGATCGCACGGTGCATATCGTCTTCAAGGGTAATGGTCAGGCGGCCCATGTATCCCTCCATATTCGGATTGTTTGATTAATCACCATAACACCAAAACACCATCAGGTCAAGGGTCTTCTTGTCCGGTACCGCTGGAGGCAAACCTTTTCTTATGACGAAATCGGAGATTATACGGCGGTTCGATGAGCTTGCGCCCGAGAGGGACGCCTGGAAGGAAAAGAACCGCTATTACTATGAAGACCGGGAGCGGTACATGCGGTTCCTGGTGCCCGAGGGCGCGGAGGTCCTGGAGCTCGGGTGCGGGACGGGCGATCTGCTCCACGCCCTGAGGCCCTCGCGCGGGGTGGGGGTGGATTTCAGCTCCGCTATGCTCCGGAGGGCCCGGGAGAAGCACCCGGAGCTGGAGTTCGTTGAGTCGGACATCGAGGAGCCGGGGGGCGTTCACGGGACGTTCGACTTCCTGATCCTGGACGACGTGATCGGGCATCTCCAGGACGTCCAGGCCGCCTTGAGGGGCCTTCGCCCTTTCTGCCGGGCGGATACCAGGGTGATCATCACCTACTACAACTTCCTCTGGGAGCCGGTGCTCAAGCTCGGGGAGCGCCTGGGCCGGAAGATGCCCCAGGATCATCAGAACTGGCTGGCCACCGAGGATATCGCCAATCTGCTCCACCTGGAGCGCTTCGAGGTGGTCAAGAGCGAGTGCAGGCTGCTTTTGCCCAAGAGGATCCCCTGGCTCGGCGGGCGGATCAACCGCTGCGTGGGCTCCCTGCCGGGGCTCCGCAAGCTCTCCCTCTGCCGCTACGTTGTGGCCCGGCCCCTGGGGCTGAGGGAGGAGGAGTCGTATTCCACGACAATACTGGTGCCGGCAAGGAACGAGGAGGGAAACGTGGAGGACGCGGTCAAGCGCATTCCTCCCTTCGGCGGGCACCAGGAGATCATATTCGTGGAGGGGGGGTCCACCGACAATACCCGGCGGGAGATCGAGCGGGTGATCGAGGCCTACCCGGAAAAGGACATCAAGCTGGCCCTCCAGACCGGAAAGGGCAAGGGGGACGCGGTGCGGACCGGTTTTTCACGGGCCTCGGGCGACATCCTGATGATCCTGGACGGGGACCTCACAGTGCAGCCCGAGGACCTGCCCAGGTTCTACCACGCCATAGCCGGGGACCTGGGGGAGTTCATCAACGGCTGCCGCCTGGTCTACCCCATGGACAGGGAGGCCATGCGGTTCCTCAACCTCGTGGGGAACAAGTTCTTCTCCGTGATGTTCACCTGGATCCTGAACCAGCGGTTCAAGGACACCCTTTGCGGGACCAAGGTCCTCTTCCGCGGAGACTACCTCAAGATCCGGGCGGAGCGCGGCTACTTCGGCGACTTCGACCCCTTCGGCGACTTCGACCTGATCTTCGGCGCGGTTAAGCGGAACCTCAAGGTGGTGGAGGTCCCCATCCGGTACCGCGAGCGCACCTATGGGAGCACCAACATCAGCCGTTTCCGCCACGGCTGGCTCCTCCTCCGGATGACCCTCTTCGCCTACCGCAAGATAAAGGCCATTTGATTGGGAAGCAAAGCAAGGGCCGGTGAGATCCTCCGGGAGCGCCGCGAGACATGGCGGAAAAAGGAGATCCTGAGGAGGCTCTACAACCGGTGGTATGATCTCATCCGGGCGGAGCTCGTCCCCGGACCGGCCCTGGAGCTCGGCGGGGGGAGCGGCAACCTGAAGGAGCGCTTCCCGGGGGTGATCAGCTCGGATATCGTATGCCAGCCTTGGCTGGACGCGGTGCTGGACGCCCGGCGGCTCCCGGTGAGACCCGGGGCCCTTGGAAACATCGTCCTCTTCGACGTGCTCCATCACCTGCCGGATCTCCCGGGCTTCTTTGAAGAGGCGGGCCGGGCCCTGGTCCGGGGCGGCAGGATAATCATGATGGAGCCCTTTGTCTCGCCCGGATCGTACCCGGTTTACCGCTTTCTCCATCACGAGGGCCTGTCCATGGGGGTGGATCCGCTGGCGCCCTCGAGCCGCAGCGGCCCCTTGGAAGGGAACCAGGCGATCCCGGCGCTTCTCTTCGGGGGGTACGCTTCCGAATTCAAGAGGCGCTTTCCCGGGCTGGCCCTCCTCAGGGCGGAGCCCATGGACTGCCTTGCCTACCCGTTGAGCGGGGGGTTTCACGGGCCGAGCCTGGCCCCTGTCCGGCTTTGGGGTTTTTTGGAGGCCCTGGAGGGCCTCTTGAGGCCGCTCGGGCGGTTTTTGGGCTACCGCCTGTTCGTGGTGCTGGAGAAGGCGTCATAGACGGCAAGCGGCGGATCCGGGTCCTTTTCGTGCTCTCCGATCTGGAGGCGGGCGGAGCGCAGCGGGTGATCCTGACCGTGGTCAGGCATCTGAGCCGCCGCGCCTTCGCCCCGCACCTGGCGGTCGGAAGGGCCTCCGGACCGCTCCATCGGGAAATCCCGGAGGACGTCCCGGTCCACAGGCTCCCGGGAGAGAGGGTGAGATACGCCGTCCCGGGGCTTGTCAGGTTGACCAGGCGCATAAGGCCGAAGGCGGTGCTCTCCACCTTGGGCCACCTGAACCTGGCGCTCCTGGCGGCAAGGAGGCTGCTGCCCCCGGGTACGAGGCTCTTGGTGAGGGAGGCAAACACGCCCAGTGCTCGGCTCATGCAAACCTATCGCCCCGGTCTTTACCGGTGGGCTTATAGGAGGCTCTACCCGCTTGCCGACCGGGTGATATGCAACTCGGCCTTTATGAGGGCGGATCTGGCGGACCGATTCTCGGTACCAGGTGAAAAGATCGCGGTGATACCCAACCCGGTGGACCGCGAGCGCATACGCCTGAGGCTGGAGGGGCGAGGGGATCCGTATGAGGGGGGCGGAGTGAGGCTTGTCTCGGTGGGGAGGCTCAACCGGCAGAAGGGCTATGACCTGCTGCTGGCCGCAATGCACGGGGCCGTGAATGAGGCCCCCGGGCTCAGACTGACCCTGGTGGGTGACGGGGAGGAGAGGGGGGAGCTCGAGGCCCTGGTGAGACGACTGGGGCTGGGGGATTCTGTCGCCTTTGCCGGGCACAGGGAGAACCCCTATCCCTTCATGGCATATGCGGACCTCTTTGTCTCCTCGTCCAGGTTCGAGGGGTCCCCCAATGCGGTTCTGGAGGCCTTGGCCTGCGGCACGCCGGTGCTGGCCTTCGACTGCCCGGGAGGGACCGGGGAGATAATCGGCGAGGGGCTGAACGGCTGGCTCGTGCCGGCGGAGGACACCGAGGCCATGGCGGCCGGGCTGATCGAGATAGCGGGGAGGAGGGCCTGGGAGGCCATGGACGCAGAGAGGCTGCTGCCCGGGGCCTATGAGTGCGCCGGCGCTGTCAGTGCGTACGAGGCGCTCCTTGGGGAGGGCTGAAGGAGTGAGCACCGGACCGATCAGGGTCCTCCATTTGATAACCGAGCTCAACACGGGCGGGGCCGAGCAGATGCTGGGGAAGCTCGTCGCCCGCATGGACAGGGATCGTTTCAGGTGCGTGGTGGCCTCCATGACCGACCGGGGGGCGGTGGGCGCGAAGATCGCCGAGGCCGGGGTGCCGGTCCGCGAGTTGGGAATGGGCTTGGGAAGGCCTACCCCGGGCGGCGCCGGCAGGCTCTATCGCCTGTTGAGAAGGGAGCCCTTTCATATAGTCCAGACATGGCTCTATCATGCGGATCTCCTGGGACTGCTGGCGGGCAAGACGGCCGGCGCGGGCAAGGTGGTGTGGGGAATTCGGTGCTCGGACATGAGACTCGGAGAGTATCGCCCCCTCACCGCCCTTACCGTGAGGCTGTGCAGCCTGCTCTCGCCTCTTGCCGACGCCATAGTGGTGAATTCCAGGGAAGGGGCCAGGATACATCGAGCTCGAGGCTACAGGACCGGACGTATGCACCTGATACCGAACGGCTTCGATACGGAGCTCTTCAGGCCCGACCCGGAAGCCGGCCCGAGGCTCAGGGAGGAGCTGGGTATCCCCATGGACTCGGTCCTGGTGGGGCTGATCGCCAGGTACGACCCCATGAAGGACCAGGCCATGTTCTTGAGGGCGGCGGGCATCGTGGGAAAAGATTACCCCGGGGTCCACTTCGTCATGGCCGGGCGCGGAGTGGTATGGGAGAACAGGGCCCTGGCCGGAGCCGTGCCCGGGGGACTGCGCGGCAGGGTGCACCTCCTCGGGCAGAGGGACGATATCCCGATGATCACGGCGGGGCTGGACATCGCCTCGTCTTCTTCGGCCTTCGGGGAGGGATTCTCCAACACCATAGGCGAGGCCATGTCCTGTGGCGTGCCTTGCGTGGCCACAGGGGTGGGGGATGCGGCCGATGTGGTAGGGGATACGGGCATTGTGGTGCGGGCGGGAGACAGCAAGGCGCTCGCCGGGGGCTTGCGCAGGCTGCTGGAAATGGGCCCCGAGGGGCGGGGGGATCTGGGGGCCCGGGCGCGGGATCGGATCCGGCGGGAGTTCGAAATCGGCGGCGTGGTGCGCCGGTTTGAGGACCTTTATGAGAGGCTGATGGGTCATGGCCGGGGATATAGCAAGAAGGCTTGAAGAGATATGCCGGAGCTACGGCGTCGCAGACCTCTACGTATTCGGGAGCAGGGCCGGGGAGGTCGAAGATCTCGTGAGCGGGGGGCGCGTATCGCTGGAGCCCTCCGGCTCGGATGTGGACATAGGCGTGCTGCCGGCGGAGCGGGCGGAATGGGGGCCGGAGAGGCGGGTAAGGCTTTCCATGGAGTTGGAGGACCTCTTCCAAGTGGATAGAGTGGACCTGGTGCTCCTGCCCCAGGCCGAGCCCTACCTTGCATTGGATGTCATTCGAGGAGGGCTGCTCTACACCGAGGACGCGGACCGGCAGGCAAGGTACGAGCTCTATGTGCTTAGAAGGGCGGGGGACTTGATGCCCTTCAAAAAGGAAAGAATGCGGAGCCTTCACGCCGAGGGTGTGCTTACGCAGGACCAGGCGGAGCTTTTTCGCATGATCGCGGGCTATAGAAACCGGATGGTGCACTTTTATCACGAGGTGACCGACAAGGAGCTCTACCGTCTGTCCACAGGGAACCTGGGGGATCTTGAGCTGTTATTGGAAGCCCTGGTGGGCTGGCTGCGAGCCCATCCTGAGAAGCTGGACCGGCGGATCTGATGTTTATCCGGTCCCCGGAGGGTGTGGTCATTTGACCGCCGGACTGATCATAACCACCTACAATTGGCCCGAGGCCCTGGGAGCGGTGTTGAGGTCCGTGGTCCGGCAGACCAGGGCGCCCGACATGGTGGCGGTGGCCGATGACGGGTCCGGTCCGGAGACGGCCGAGGCGGTGGAGAGGGCGCTCGGGTGGTCGGGTCTTTCGTGGATCCACGTGAGGCAGGAGGACAGGGGAATCCGGCAGGCCAGGGTGAAGAACCTCGCGGTCAAGAATACGGTTGCCGACTACCTGGTTTTTGTGGATCATGACGTAATGCTCCATCCCCGGTTCCTGGAGGACCACTTGGCCTTGGCCGGGGAAGGGGCTTTTTTGCAGGGAAAAAGGGCCTTCCTGCCCGAGGGCTACACCCGGGGGGTGTTGGAGGGATCGGTGAAGGGGACGCCCGGGCCCTTCCTGGCCGGCATGGGGAACCGCAAGAACGCCCTCAGGATCCCTTGGCTGGGAAGGCTCATGGCGAGACCCAAGGGATTTCAGATCGGGCTCAGGGGGTGCAACCTCTCCATGAGGCGGGAGGACTTCCTGCGGGTGGACGGATACGACGAGACTTTTGACGCGGCCTGGGGCAGGGAGGACTCGGACATCTGCTACAGGCTTTTCAACACGGGGGTTGAGTGCCGCAACCTGTGGTTCACCGGGCTCCAGTACCACCTGTATCATCCGGTCAGGAAGAACAGTGGGCGGGACCTCCTGGACGAGGAGCTCGACCGGGTCCTGGCCGAGCGCAGGATGAGGGCGGTCAAGGGGTTCTCCTCGCTCTCGGCCGAGGGGGGCGTGATCCAGGGATCGTGAAGGCAAGATAATATCGCATGCATATTTTAGGGATATCCTGCTTTTATCATGACAGCGCCGCGTGCATCCTGAGGGACGGGTCCATCGTGGCCGCGGCCCAGGAGGAGCGCTTCACACGGAAGAAACACGACCCGCGCTTCCCGTCGAACGCGGTGGAGTACTGCCTGGAGGAGGCGGGAATCGAGGCGGACGAGCTGGACTACGCGGTCTTCTACGACAAGCCGCTGCCGACCTTCGAGCGGTTGCTGCTGAGCTACTTGAGCGTGGCGCCCAAGGGGCTCCGTTCCTGGCTCAAGGCCATGCCCCTTTGGCTGGGAAGGAAGCTCCACGTGCCCAAGGTGGTTCGGAAGGAGACAGGCTACGAGGGAGACTTACTTTTCACCGAGCACCACGAGGCCCACGCGGCCTCGGCCTTCTATCCCTCGCCTTTCGAGGAGGCGGCCATACTCACCATGGACGGGGTGGGGGAGTGGGCCACTGCGAGTTACGGAGAGGGCCGCGGAAACGAGATCCTGCTCCGAAAGGAGCTCCACTTCCCGGACTCCCTGGGGCTCCTGTACTCGGCCTTCACCTACTTCACCGGCTTCAGGGTGAACAGCGGGGAGTACAAGCTCATGGGGCTCGCCCCCTACGGGCGGCCGATCTACAAGGACGTGATCCTCGAGGAGGTCGTGGACCTCAAGGAGGACGGATCCCTGCGGCTGAACCTGGATTATTTCGATTTCCTGGGCGGGCTGCGGATGACCAACAAGAGGTTCGACCGGCTCTTCGGGGGGCCGCCGAGAAAGCCCGAGACCGAGATCACGCAGCGGGAGATGGACGTCGCGGCCAGCGTCCAGTCGGTCACCGAGGAGGCGGTGCTCCGAATGATGCGGCACGTCCACAGCGAGACCGGCAGGCGTTATCTCTGCCTTGCAGGCGGGGTGGCCCTCAACTGCGTGGCAAACGGCCGCATCCTGAGGGAGGGGCCGTTCGAGGACGTCTGGATCCAGCCGGCCGCAGGGGATGCCGGCGGGGCCCTGGGTGCGGCCCTGTCCGTGTGGTATCGGTTTCTGGGAAACCCACGGCGGGTAGTGCCGGGATTTGACGCCCAGCAGGGCTCTTACCTCGGCCCGGCATTCGCCCCGGACAAGATCAGGGACTTCCTGGACGTCAAAGGATATCGCTACCACAGGCTCGAGGGGGCCGAGAGGAGCAGGATGATCGCCCAGCAGATAGCCGCGGGCAGGATAGTGGGATACATGGCCGGGAGAATGGAGTTCGGGCCCAGGGCCCTGGGGGCCAGGAGCATTCTGGGGGACCCGCGCAGGGAGGAGACCCAGAGCGTAATGAATCTCAAGATCAAGTACAGGGAGTCCTTTCGGCCCTTCGCGCCCGCCGTGTTGGAGGAGAGGGTGTCGGATTACTTCGAGCTGGACCGGCCCAGCCCCTACATGCTCCTGGTGGCCGCGGTAAAGGAGGAGCGCAGGCTCCCTCAACCCGGGGACGACGGCCGGACCATACTGGAGAGGCTCAAGACCAAGCGAAGCGACATACCCGCGGTCACCCACTTGGACTACTCGGCCAGGATCCAGACCGTGAGCCGCGAGGTTAATCCCGGGTTCCATGATGTCATCCGGGCATTCGAGGATCTGACCGGATGCCCCGTGGTGGTCAACACCAGCTTCAACGTGAGGGGCGAGCCCATAGTCTGCACCCCCGAGGATGCATATCGATGCTTCATGCGCACCGAGATGGACGTCCTGGTCATGGAGGACTGCATACTCTTCAAGGAGGAGCAGCCCCGCCTGGAGCAGGGCAGGGAGCGGCGCAAGGACCTGGTTCTTGATTGACTCGGACTCGCCTGATCTGTCAAAATGGAGCCGTATTAAATTCTCATAAACAAGCCACGGAGGGTCGGATACATGACCAGCCCGGACCACATACTCAGGGAGGCCTTGGCGCTCAAACCGGCCGAGAAGGCCGACTTGATAGACAAGCTCCTTCAAAGCCTTGATAAGCCTGATAGCACCATCGATGCCTTGTGGGCCGAGGAGGCGGAGCGGAGGATCGAGGCGTACGAGGAAGGAAGGCTCAAAGCTGTGGACTTGGAGCAGGTCCTGGCTAAGTATAGGTAATAAATGCGTATCCGATTCCTTGAAGCGGCACAAGCGGAATTGGATGATGCTATCGAATATTATGATTATGAAGTGCAAGGCTTGGGGAGGGTGTTTCTCCAAGAAGTACTGCAAGCACTTCAAAGGATTGATGATTTTCCCGATGCCTGGCCTCCTTGTTCCAGTAAGACAAGAAGATGTATGGTCAGGCGGTTCCCCTATGCCGTGATTTACCAGGTAAGGACCAGCGAAATTCTTATTGTAGCCGTTGCAAATTTGCACAGAAAGCCGGATTACTGGGTGGATCGAGTATCCGGAGTAAAGTCTCCAACGAAATGACGAATCCTGTACTCTTACCTCCCGACCCCCGGAAGGAGATACGAAAGTTCGGTCTGATCGCGCTGGTGTTCTTCGGGGCGCTCTTCGGCCTGGCGGTTTGGCGCGAGAGGACCGTCCCCTCGGCGGTCTTCGGGGCGTTGGGGATTCTCGGGGTCTTGTTCCTGGTCCTGCCCGGGCCCATGCGGCCGGTTTACAGTGGATGGCTGAAGGCCGCGAATGCCGTCGCCAATCTGATTACGGCGATCATCTTTACACTGGCCTATATTCTGGTGATAACCCCCTCGGCCTGGCTCAAGAGGATCTTCGGCGGCAGGCCGATCAGGTCCCGCCCCGACCCCGGAGCCTCCACCTACTGGGTGGAGCGGGAAGAGCCGGTCCAGCCAAAGGAACGATTCCACAAGAGGTTCTGACGAGGAGAGCGGGCCATGGCCAAGCAGTCGCTGATCGGGGAGCTCTGGGAGTTTCTGAAGATGAGGAAGCGGTTTTGGCTCCTCCCGATAGTAGTAATGTTGACATTCCTCGGGTTTCTGGTCTTTCTTACGGAAGGCAGTTCCGTCGCCCCTTTCATCTATGCATTATTCTGAAATCAAGGCCTTGTTGTATTATACCTTTTTTCAGGCCTATTGAGCAATCATGATGGATCATTGAGAAACATGGGCCTTATAGTAGGACCATTGAAGTCCGCGCCTGCCGAATCAGCGGCTTGGAACGACTCTTCCCTTTGGACGCTCTTCCCGGAGGGTGGAGGCGTATCCCGTGCTGTCTTTCTGCTTGTCTTGCTGGGTTTTCTGGTGCTCCCGATGGGGACAAGCCCTTTTACTATAGCGGAAGTGCTGATATTAGCCATATGGTTGTTTTCAGGCGAATGTTGGAAGAACAGGAAAAAATACTTGCGAGCAACATGCCTGTGGCCGGTAATGCTTATAATAGCCTTGAAGGGAGTGGGCCTTATTTATAGTCCCGATCCACAGGGACTGGGGATGAAATTCGCCGAGAAAGCCCACTACTGGCTGCTCCCATTCGCCCTGGCAGGGCTTGGGCTCCATGTAAGGGCCCAGAAAACCATAATCTATGCCTTTTTGGCCGGGCTTTCCATAAATGCTTGTGTCGCCTTCCTGCAATTCGGAGGGGTTGTCCCCTTACGGAAAAGCCTCGGTAGTTATGGTTATGTGGGGCTTCACGGCGGATACAATACGCTGGGTATGCTGCTTGTCTTGGGCATCCTGATCGGGGCCTTTTTATGGAAGCAAGCCGGGACAAAAAAAACAAAACATTTGCTTTCTATTATGATAATAGCCTGCTTTTTGCATCTTATTATATTGAGGAGCAGGGGTGCTTATTTTTGTTTTATATTGTTTCTTCCAATAATTATTTACAATTTATTATATACCAAATCGTTACTGAAAACAGCCGGCATATTTTTGCTTATACTTTCATTGTCTTTTCTGTCTCCTGTCGTGCAGCAAAGAGTAGGAGAGACCTATGATGAAATACAAGCACGTTTTAATGCAGGCGGAGATATCGGTTGGGGAAAAGAATACTCGGAGAACCTGGATCGGATCTACATGTGGCGCTGGGCGATTGAGCTGTTCTTGGATCATCCGATCGTAGGAGTCGGGACCGGCGGGCTTTACAAGGCTACGCTGGCTGCGGGAGGAAGCGTCGGAATCCCGCATCCTCATAACAACCTCCTCCACATGGCGGTGAGCTACGGGCTGTTTGGCGTTGCCGGCTTCATATGGGTTTTCGGAGTACTTCTATATAACGGATGGAAGTATAGAAGTGAACCGTTAGGGCTTTTTACCTTATGCTCCGGGTTTTTGTTGCTGTTAAACGGTATGACGGAAACCAATCTTCTGGACGCGGGAGGTGCTTTTCTGCTGGCTGCAAGTATCGGTATACAGGCAGGGCTGATGCTTTCGAGATCTGAAGAACTCTCCGTATAAGTCACATCCGCTTTTGAAATACATCTTATATAAATATATTTTTCGAGAGATGCTGCCGATACTGGCGACAGGCGTCTTTGTCCTGGGGTTTATCATCCTGGGCACCCGCCTCTTGGGAATCGCAGAGATCGTGGTCAATCGCGGGGCGGACGCAGGCCAGGTATTGATGTTGATCGTATACTTGCTGCCCCGAATCCTCCTTCTGGCATTGCCGGCTGCTGCCCTTATGTCCTCCCTGCTGGCCTTTATAAGACTTTCCAGTGACAATGAGACCATTGCTCTCATGTCCTCGGGGATCAGCCTCTACCAGATCTTGCCGCCTGTTCTGGTCTTCTCGGCCGGGGCGTGCATGCTGGCCGGGGCGACCTCAATGGTGGGAGTGCCCTGGGGGAATCGCTCGGTGAAGGACGCCGTCTACAAGATTGCCGAATCGGGCGTGAATACGGGTTTGAAGGAGCGGGTCTTTTGCGAGCCTTTCCGCGACGTGATGTTCTACGTGCACGATCTCTCCAGCGGCGAGGGAGTCATGAGGGACGTCTTTGCCGTGGACAAGAGAACGCAGGACATGGTCTATACCATTGTGGCGCGCAAAGGGCTGATGCTGCATCAGCCGGAGCAGAGGGTCATTCTGGTTAGGTTCCAGGACGGGACGATTTTTGTGGACGAGCGGGGGATGGAGTCGGTCAGGACGGTGGAATTCAAGACTTATGACCTCAGGGTGGGGCTCGAGGACATAATGGAGTCCATAAAGAATACGGCCACTGCACCCAAGGAGATGCGGGTGGGCGAGCTCGTGGAGCGCCTCGGACAAGCGCCGCCCGGCTCAGGTGTGCGCAACGAGCTCCTAGTGGAGCTGTTGGAGCGGGTTACTCTGCCCCTCGGAGTATTCCTGCTCGGAGTGGTGGGCCTGCCGCTGGGCACCCATCTCCGGGCGCGGGCCTACTCCACCGGAATCGGGGTGAGCCTGGTGGTGTTCTTGGCTTATTATACGATTTTCGTGGGAGTGAGGAGCCTGTGCGAGACAGGCCGACTGGACCCCGCGACCGGTATGTGGATTCCCAATATTTTTCTCTTGGCAAGCTGCGCCTACCTGACCGAGGTCGCCGCCAAGGACAAACCCCTTCCGTTCTCTCCGGAGGCCCCCCTGGGGCGGCGGCTGAGCGCGGGGTGGGACCGGATCTCTGGTTTGGCAAGGGCCCGTTTGCGGCCCCAAGCTGAGCGCAGGCCCCAACAGGCCGCCTATGTGGGCAACGCCCGGCGGGAAAGATTTCACAGATCGGATTGCCGCTGCCTCCAGCGCCTCGCCGCCGGCAACCGCCGCACGTTCGAGTCCAGGGAAGAGGCGGTCCAAGCGGGCTATGAAGCCTGTAAAGTGTGCCGCCCGTGAAGATCCTCCCAAGATATCTCCTCAAGGAATTCCTCAAGATCATGGGAATATGCGAAGCGGTGTTCGTAGCCATCTACTTGGTAGTGGATTTTGTGCAAAAGATAGATAATTTCATTGAGGCAGAAGTCTCGGCACCATTGGTTTTTTCTTACTTCTTGTACAAGACGCCGTTTATTATAGCACAACTATTCCCATCCGCTGCACTCATAGGAGCAATAATTCTTTTTGCGCTTATGCGAAACAATCATGAGATAACGGCGCTCAAGGCCTGCGGTGTCAACCTTTACTCGCTTTTTAAGACCCTTGGAGTTACGGCTTTGGTGCTTTCAGCAGGGCTGTTTTTATTCTCGGAACTAGTGGTCCGAAATGCGATTGCAAAGAGCAATGAGATATGGATGTATGAAGTGGAAAAAAGAGATCCGGGCCATTATTACTACGGGCATGATCAAATATGGTACCGAGCCCCCGGGCGTATCTACTGGATTCGATGGTTCGATCAAGACAAGGGGGTGATGGAGAAACCCAGGTTCTTTTTCTTCGATCAATCCTTCAGGCTCGTCAAAAGGGTCGGGGGGGAAAAGGCCTCGTGGGAAGGCGGCGGGTGGTCGGTCCATGACGGCTATGTGCAGACACGGCGGGCGGACGGGGACTTCGAGCTCGAACGGTTCGAAGAGAAGGAGCTGGAGATACTCGAGACCCCCGAGACCTTTGTCCGGCCGGAGAGGGAGCCCGAAGAGATGAGTTTTCTGGAGCTTCGCAAATACGCGAAAAAAGTAAGGCTTGAAGGTTATGATAATACGCCATACCTTGTAGATATGCACATAAAAACCTCTTATCCTTTTATTATGTTTATAATGATTCTAATAGGTATGCCGATACCACTCATGAGGACAAGAATCGGAACTCCGCCGGCCGTAGCCATAGGGGTGGGAATCTGTTTTCTGTATTTGTTGATCCTCGGTTTTTCGCGCTCTTTGGGTTTGGCCGGAATCCTGCCTCCTGTCTTGGCTGCTTGGCTTTCCAACTTGTCCTTCGGTCTCCTCGGAGGCTACCTTGTGATCTCGGTGGACCGGTGAAAGGCGGGATGACGCGGTCGTGAAGAGGTCCGGGGCTGCGGAAAAGGTGCGGGTCCTGAGGGTGATAGCCCGGCTCAATATAGGAGGGCCGGCCATCCAGACCGTCTCCCTCACCCGGGAGCTCAGGGGCGGGGGCTGGGACTCCCTGCTCGTCTGCGGCCGGGTGGAGCCCTACGAGGGGGACATGTCCTACCTGGCCCGGGAGCAGGGGGTGGAGCCGCTCGAGATCGCGGGGCTGGGCAGGGAGATCTCCCCCCTGAGGGACCTCCGGGTCCTGGCCGAGCTGGTGCGGGTGATCAGGGCGTACCGGCCCGCCGTCATTCACACCCACACTGCAAAGGCCGGCACCCTGGGACGAGCGGCCGGAGTGCTCATGAACGCCGCCCGCCCGGCGGGCCGGAGGATCCGGCTGGTGCACACCTTCCACGGCCATGTCTTCAGCGGTTACTTCGGCAGGACCAAGACGGCCTTTTTTCTGTGGATCGAGCGCTTTCTGGCCAAGTTCACGGACAGGATAGTGGCCGTGAGTGCGGAGCAGAAGCGCGACATCTGCGACCGCTTTAGGATAGCATCCCCGGACCGGGTCAGCGTGGTGCCCCTCGGCTTCGACCTGGGTCCTTTCGTATCGGACGGAAACCCGAAGGGCGGGTTGAGGGAGCGCTTCTCGGCGGGCGGCGAATACTCTTACCTGGTGGGGGTGGCGGGAAGGCTCGCCCCGGTCAAAAATCACTCGATGCTCCTCGGCGCGGCCCGTTTGCTCGAGGAGAGCGGCCGGGCGGAGGGGATCCGGTTCATCATCGTAGGCGACGGGGAGCTTAGGGCGGAGCTTGAGCAGGAGGCCGGGGATCTGGGGCTCGCCGGGAGGGTGGCCTTCGAAGGGTGGCACAGATCAATGCCTCAGGTCTATAAGGCCCTGGATGCGGTGGCCCTCACCTCGTTCAACGAAGGGACGCCGGTCAGCCTGATCGAGGCCATGGCCGCGGGGCGGCCGGTTGTCGCGACAGCGGTGGGCGGCGTGCCGGATCTGCTCGGACCGGTCCTGGAGAGGAGGGATCAGGGGTTTTGCATCGCCGAGAGGGGCATCCTGGTCCGATCGGGCGATGTCCCGGGCATGGCCGCGGCGCTCGCATTCCTGAGGGACGGCCCCGGCCGGGCCTCACTGATGTCGGACAGGGCCCGGGCCTGGGCTCTGGCGTCCCACGGCCTTCAGAGACTTGTAAACGACGTCAAGGGGATGTATATGGAGGTCTTGAAAACCCCGGGTCCCGCCTGAAGCTCGGGAACCCTGATCGGATCGTGATGGCGACTTTGTCGTATTATCATTACCTCATCTTTTTCGGCGCAGGACTGTGTCTCTCCGTGGTCCTCACCCCCCTGGCAAGGGCCGCCGCCCGGGCCACTGGGCACGTGGCGATCCCCCGGGACACCCGATGGCACAAGAAAGAGATCCCGCTCCTCGGGGGAGTGGCCATATTCATCGCCACCACAACGGCTTGGGCCGCAGGGGCGGCCTATGCCGGCTGGGATGTCCACGGCCACCCTTATCTCCCGCTCGTCCTATGCGCAGCGGGCGTCTTCCTGGTGGGCCTGGTGGACGACATATCCAGCCTGGACCCGCAGAGCAAGCTGGCCGCACAACTGGTAATAGTCTCACTTTTCATGGTCTTCGGCTTCCGGCTGGGATGGGCGGCCCCCAAAACCGCCAACCTGTTCCTGACCGTTCTATGGGTGGTGGGGATCACCAACGCGTTCAATCTCCTGGACAACATGGACGGTCTGGCCGCGGGCGTGGCCTTCATAGCGGGGATATTCCTTTTCCTCAACCATTATATGAATCCGGGACTAAACTCATCCTCGAGCCCCATCCTTGTCCTGACCTGTGCTTACCTCGGGGCCTTGCTCGGTTTCCTGGTCTACAACTTCAATCCGGCCTCCATATTCATGGGCGATGCGGGGAGTCTGTTCATAGGCTTCATTATGGCCGGTTTGACCCTCAGCAGGGCGCCCGAGGCCGCTTCGGGGCTCGGCGTGAAGCACCTCCTCTCCGTGATAGCGGTTCCCATACTGATCCTTTTCATTCCGATCCTGGACACCGGCTTCGTGAGCTTCATGCGAAAGCTCTTCAGGCGGCCCATATCCCAGGGCGGAAGGGACCACTCCTCGCATCGGATGGTGGCCATCGGGTTCTCCGAGAGGAGGGCGGTGCTGGTCCTGTATTTCTTCTCCGTCCTCTCCGGTCTGTTGGCCCTTGCGGTCAATAGACTGTCAATCGGAGTGACCCTGGTGCTCACAGCCTTTTACCTCTTGTTTCTCGGGTTTTTCTGGATCTACCTGGCCAGGGTCAAAGTGTACGACGAGCAGTCCATACTCTCCGGGAGCGAGCTCGGCTCTATCACCCCTCTCCTCATTCAACTCACTTATAGAAGGAGACTCCTGGAGGTCCTGCTGGACTTCATCCTGGTGACGGTCACCTACTATGCTTCCTACCTCCTGCGATTCGAAGGGCCGGTCTACTACCTGATCGGGGAAGACTTCAAGTTCTTCCTCAAATCCCTTCCCATCCTGCTGGCATGCCAGATCTTCTCTTTCTACATAATGGGCGTCTACAGAGGGGTGTGGGAGACCACCGGACTCAGCGACTTGATAGACTACATCAAGGCCATCACCGCCGGGACCGTCTCAGCCATGCTGATCCTCTTGTTTCTGTACCGCTTCGAGAGCTTTTCCAGGGCGGTCTTCATAATCTACTGGGTGCTCATGCTGCTGGTGGTCTCGCTCTCGCGGCTCTCATTCCGCCTGGTGGACGAGGGGGTGAAAAAGAGCAAGCAAAAGGGCAAGCCCACACTGATATACGGGGCCGGGCGGGGCGGGCGCATGGCGGCCAAGGAGATAGAGAGCAACCCGGCGCTCGGGCTGGTTATCGAGGGCTTTATCGACGACAACCCGGACAAGTGGAAGAAGAAGATCATGGGCTACCCGGTCCTGGGTAGCATGGAGGATTTCGAGGAGATAATCCGCAAGAAGGGGATCCGGCAGGTGATCGTCTCCTTCAAGAACGGGGGCGAGGAGACCAAGAGGGAGCTCCGGGCCAGGTGCCAGCAGATGGACGCCGAGGTTGCGGTCAGCCAAATGAAGTTGGTTCTGGAGTAGGCCGGGGAAAGGAGAAGCCATGGACTTCAGTCTTTCGATGGAGCAGGAGATCCTGAGGAACTCGGTGCGCCAGTTCGCGGAGAACGAGATCCGCCCGGCGGCCGGGCTGCTGGACGATAAGGAGGAGTTTTCCTACGACACCATGGCCAAGATGGCCGGGCTGGGGCTCTTCGGGATGTTCGTCTCCGAGGAGTACGGCGGCCAGGGCATGGACTATGTCTCATACATCATCGCCACCGAGGAGATCGCCAGGGTGGACGGCTCCCACGCCGCCACCGTGGCCGCGGGCAACTCCCTCGGGATAGGCCCGATCTATTACTTCGGGAGCGAGGAGCAGAAGAAGAAATACCTGCCCAAGCTCTGCTCGGGCGAGGCCTTGTGGGGCTTCGGCCTTACCGAGCCCAATGCGGGGTCGGACGCGGGCAACTCCAAGACCACCGCGGTCCAGGACGGGGACGAGTGGGTGATAAACGGGAGCAAGATCTTCATCACCAACGCCTCCACGGACATCACCACAGGAGTGACCGTCCTCTGCAGGACCGGGACCCGGGACGACGGCCGCCCGGATCTCTCCTGCATCCTGGTGGAGACCGGCACTCCCGGGTTCGAGGCCAGGGAGATGCACGGAAAGATGATGTGGCGGGCGTCCAACACCAGCGAGCTCTACTTCGAGGACTGCCGCGTCCCCAAGGAGAATCTCCTGGGAAAGATCGGGCACGGGTTCCGCCAGATGCTCTCCACCCTGGACGGAGGGCGGCTCTCCATCGGGGCCATGGGCCTGGGCGGGGCCCAGGGGTGCTACGAGATGGCCCTCAAGTACTCCCGGGAGAGGGAGCAGTTCGGGAGGCCGATTTCCACCTTCCAGGCGAACGCATTCAAGCTGGCCGACATGGCCCTGGAGATCGAGTGCGCCAGGCTCCTCCTCTACAAGGCGTGCTGGCTCAGGGACAATGACAAGCCCTTTGCAAAGGAGGCGGCCATGGCCAAGCTCCACTGCTCGGAGGTCATGTACCGCTGCGCGAATCATGCGGTGCAGCTCCACGGCGGGTACGGCCTGATGAAGGAGTACGACGTGGAGCGCTTCTACCGGGACCAGAAGCTCCTGGAGATAGGCGAGGGGACCTCGGAGGTCCAGCGCCTGGTGATCTCCCGGTTGATAGGTGCGGTGTAGCGGTACCCCATGCTGGACGCCGTACTGGGAAAGGACATCGCCCGTTACGTCCGGGCCCACCGCGGGCTGGTGGCCGCGGCCGTGGCCCTGACCGCGGTCTCGGCCCTGTTCGTGGTGGTCCCGGCCTACCTGCTCCAGCCCTTTGTGGACGAGGGGATGAAGACCGGTACCGAGCCGGCCACCTGGAGGATACCCTGGCTGAGCATTGAGGGGCCGATAAGCGAGTGGGAGAGGACCGAGAAGGTGCTTGTGGAGGATGTATCCCCCAACCGCCTCCTGGTCATCCTCACCCTGGTGGCCTTCGCCTCGGTGCTCTTGAAGTCGGCCAGCATCTACCTGAGCCAGTTGGCCGCGGCCGCGTTCTCCAACCGGGCCATCCGATCCATACGAATGGATCTGTTCGAGCGTTTCGTGTCCCTGCCCCCGGGCTTCTACCACAAGCACCGGGTGGGCGAGCTGCTCTCGCGGTCCACCGCGGACGTCACCGTGATTCAGGAGCGGATCGCCAACATACTGATAGGCCTGGTCCAGCACCCGCTGACCGCCATGGTCTTCATGGCCTATCTCTTCCTGATGAACTGGCGGCTGACCATGCTGGTCTTCGTGGTCGGGCCGTTGATCGTGGGGCTGATCAGGCTCTTCGGCCGCAAGGTCAAGAAGCACTCCGCCCGGGTCCAGGAGGCCGTCTCCAGGGTGACCTCGGCCTACCAGGAGACCCTGCTCTGCCTCAAGATCGTCCAGTCCGCATGCATGGAGGAGCGCGAGTCGGCCAAGTTCAGGACCCTGGCGGATCATCTCTACCGCAAGGTGATGCGGTGGAACCGGTGGTTCCTGGGCCTGGGCCCCATGATGGATTCCACCGTGTTCCTGGTGCTCCCGGGCGTCCTGGTGGTGGGGAAGATCTACTTCCACCATACCCTGGGGGAGCTCATGTCCATGATATACGCCTTCTCCCGGGTCTACTCCCCGGTCAAGAACCTGGCCAGGGTGAACAACGAGCTCCGCACCCTTCAGGGCGCCACGGACCGGGTGTTCCGGATAATGAAGACCGACCCCGAGATCCAGGCCCCGCCCGGAGCCCGGAGGCTGCCCAGGCACCGTGAGTCCGTGGAGTTCGACCGGGTCTGGTTCGGGTACGACCCTTCCCTGCCCGTGCTGAGGGATATATCCTTCCGGGTCGCGGCCGGGGAGATGGCGGCCTTCGTGGGCTCCACGGGCGCGGGGAAGAGCACGCTCCTGGACCTGATCCCCAGGTTCTATGATGTCGCCTCCGGCGCGGTTCGGATCGACGGGGTGGACGTCCGCACCGTCACCCTGGAATCACTCCGCCGCCAGATAGGCATAGTGGGCCAGGAGGTGCTTTTGTTCCATGACACCATTGCGGAGAACATACGATACGGCCGCCCCGATGCCTCCATGGACGAGGTGGTGGCCGCGGCCAAGGCGGCCCAGGCGCACGACTTCATAGAGGCCCAGGCCTCGGGCTACCAAACCTTGGTGGGGGACAGGGGGAGCCTGCTCTCGGGCGGGCAGAGGCAGCGGATAGCCATTGCCAGGGCCCTCCTCATGAACCCGACCATCCTGATCCTGGACGAGGCCGCCTCGGCCCTGGACGCTGAGAGCGAGCGGCTGGTGCAGGAGACCATCGACGCGCTCCACGGGGGGCACACCATCCTGGCGGTCTCCCACCGCCTGAGCACCATCAGGAAGGCCGACAGGATCTACGTGGTGGAGCAGGGCGGCATCGTGGAGTCGGGCACCAGGGAGGCCCTCCTCGCCGCCAACGGCCGCTTCAGACGGCTCCACGACATCCAGTTCCGCGCCTGAGAAGGGCGCGGCCCACCTCTTCCTCATCCAATCCCTTTATCCTCACGCCCTTTTCCCGCGACTTCCCGCCTGAAACTATTTCCACATCACGTTTGGGGACCCCCAGCTCCTTGGCAAGGAGCTCGGTCAGGGCCTTGTTCGCGCGGTCCTCGAGGGGCGGGGCCTTGACCTTGATCCTGTAGACGCCGCCCTCCAAGCCCGTGACCCGGTCCCGCGAGGCCCTGGGGGTGAGGCGGACCCTTATTCGGGCCTCCTTTTCTGCCGGGGAGGTAGGGGATGCCTCGGGCATGCTCGGCCTCCGGCGGATGGTCAGGCCATGCGGGCGGCCATCTGCATCAGGGTCTGTACCAGGAAGGTCTGGAGGAAGATGATGGCCAGTATCACCAGGATGGGGGAGAAGTCGATTCCTCCGAAGAAGATGGGCAGTCGGCGGCGGATGGGGAATAGCACCGGCTCGGTGGCAGCGTTGAGGAAGCGGACTATGGGGTTGTAAGGGTCTGGGTTTACCCAGGAGATCACCGCCCTGCCTATGATGATCCACATGTACAAGGTGAGTCCGATATCCAGGATCTTGGCTACGGCTACAAGGAAGTTTGAGAAGACGAACATGTATCCTCCATGTGAACGGCGGTGAGTGCGCCGTGGCAGCGGCAGGCGGTCCCCACCAGCCAGTCGCCCGGCCCCGCCTTGATTACCCGCTCCAGCATTTCCGAGAGATCCCGCAGCTTGTATCCCCCCAGTCCTGGAGCGAGCTGCCGGCTGCGTATTACGTGGACATTAAACCCCGGGGCCGAGAGGGACCGCAAGAGCTCATACATTGGCACGGGCCTCTTCCTGCCGGTCACCGTGCAGTAGTCCGCCGGCTCCGGGCAGTCCTCGGGGCAGAGGAAGCCGGCGAAGCTGACAAGCAGGGTCCCGTCATCCCCTGTCCAGACATGTGCCGATCCGGGGCGCGCGGGCTCGGGCACCGCCACTATCCGGCCCCGCATGCCGCTGCCCGGCGCGCGGCAGAGCCACAAGGCCGCCAGGTGAACGGGCAGGGCCGGGACCACGGTCGCCTCCCACGGCAGCTCGTCGGCCCGTTCCGACAGAAACTCCACCCCGCCGGCCCGGATGCGCTTCACAGGCGGGCCCGCGGCCGCCTCCAGGGCCTCCCCTGAGGGGTCCACCAGCCAAATCGTTCTTCCCGTCTCCCGGGCCATGATGCGCGCGGCCCTGCTCCCGAACCGCCCGGCCCCCAGTATTAGCACGAGGTCTCTTTCCATCGAGGTCATTCGGGTGTCGGGTGTCGGGTTTCGGGTGCCGGGTTCCGGGTTTTGGGTGCCGGCGCGCGCCCCGGCGGGTCATAAGCCGGGTTCTGTTCCCTTGGAGCGGCTCACACGGCGCTCCGCTCCAAGGGCGGTGACCATTCATCTAGCCCCGGCGTCGCCGCCGGGGTCCAGCGACCTACCCGGGGACCTCGGGCGGACCACCCTCGATCGTCCCCCTATTTGGTCTTGCTCCGGGCGGGGTTTACCAAGCTCCCGCCGTCGCCGGCGGGACTGGTGAGCTCTTACCTCACCGTTTCACCCTTACCCCCGCCTGGGCGGGGGCGGTCTGCTTTCTGTGGCACTTTCCCCCCGTTGCCGGGACTGGGCGTTACCCAGCGCCCTGTCCTGTGGAGCCCGGACTTTCCTCCCTCCCGCACGGAGTGCGGGACAGCGGCCACCCGACCCGCCGGGGCGCGCGCCGAGACGCCGTGTGCGTCCACACATGGTAATACGTCTCAGGCGTTTGTCAAATCCTGGAAGTACTCGTCCTCCCCCCAGTAGATGATCCGGTTGCAGTGCGGGCAGCTGTCCAGCTCCAGGCACTTCATCAGCTCGTTGAACTTCTGCGGGGGAAGGCCCATGTGGCATGTCTGGCAGACCCCACCCACCACCGGGCTCACGGCCTGGGTCCCCAGGCGCTGCCGCACCAGGTTGTAGTAGCTGAGGAGCTGCGGGTCCACCTTCCGGGTGACCTCGGCCTTGTCGGCCTCGGCCTCCTTGAGGCTCGCCTCCAGTTCCCGGAGCTCGGCCTGGACCGTCTTCTTGTCCTCCTCGAGCTTCTGCTTCAGGGTGTCCAGCTTCTGCTTGTTGGCCTCGCACCTGCGGCTCATCTCGTCGAGCTCCTCCATCCTCTGGATCAGCCCGTCCTCGAGCTCGGCCTTTTTCTTTTGGAGGTCCTCGATCTCCTTGAGCGCGGCGCCGTACTCCTTGTTGGATTTGATATTGGCGAGCTTTTCGTTTCCCTTGACGATCCTCCGGTCCAGGTCCTCTATCTCCCTTTCCGTGGAGCGGCGCTCCTCTTGAAGTCCGGCCAGGCGCTCCTCGTCGTCCTGAAAGCCCCGGGCCGCCTCGTCCAGCTCCCTGGTCAAGGCCTGGATCTTGGCCGGCCCTTCCCGCCTCTGCTCCATTATCCGTTGAATCCGGTTGTCACAACTCTGAAGCTCGATCAGTAGGCGAATTTTGTCCTTCAATTGCTCTCCCCTCTATTGCCGTTTCCCGGTCAAGGCCGGGATCCTGTTACACGTATCTCATGGGCGGCGCCTCCCCCTCGTAGATATCCACCCGGACCTCCCAGCCCAGGGACCGGAACCTGGAGGCCAATGCGCGCCCGAACCCCTTCATGGCGGCCGCCTCGGTGTGGAAGTGCCCCGCATCTATCAGGGCCAGGCCCAATCCCGCGCAAGCCAGAGCGTCATGGTGGCCCACGTCGCCCGTCACCAGGGCCTGCGCACCCGTTTGAAACGCCCTCGGGCCCAAGCCGCCGCCCGATCCGCCGGCCACGGCCAGGCGCTTCACCACCAGGTCCGCCGGCCCGGAGGCGCGGAGCGAATCCGTCCCGAAGACGCGCTTTGCCTCCTGGATGAGCCCTGAGAAGGGAAGCGGCGCCGGGAGCTCCCCGACCCTTCCCAGGCCGTGGCCTTCCTCTCCATCCCGGGAAGGCTCCAATACCTCCACGCCCGTGAGCCCGAAAAGGCCGGCCAGGATATCGTTTATCCCGCCGCGCGCCGAGTCCAGGTTGGTGTGGGCGGAGACCACTGTGACGGAGTTCTTGACCGCCGCTTGAATTACGTCTCCGGGAAAGGCTTGGTCTTGGATGGATTTGAGGGGGCGGAATATGAGGGGGTGATGGGTGAGCAGGATTCGGGCTTTTCTTTCGACCGCCTGCCTGATCGCTTGCGGGGTGGGGTCCAGGCAGATGAGCATTCTCTCCACCCGCCCCGACCAGGCCCTGACCTGGACCCCGGGATTGTCCCACTCCTCTGCAAGGCGGGCCGGGGCCATTGCCTCGAGGCAGGCCATGACCTGGTCAACACTCGGGGTCATGGCCGCCTCGCGGTTCTACGCGGTTTTCGCAGTCCAAATCGCGCCTCCCTGAAGGCCCGGGCACGGACTCGGGTCCGATCCACGGGAAAGGAAAAGGGCGCACCCTTGGAGGTGCGCCCTCTGCCGCCGGCAACGCCGGCGGGACATTCCGTGTGGATAAGGTTCCTCGCCCATAATCAGGCAGTCATTTATGGTGGGCCCACCTGGATTCGAACCAGGGACCTACCGGTTATGAGCCGGTGGCTCTTCCAGCTGAGCTATAGGCCCCCTTGTCGCTTCCCGTATCATTGCTCCGGCAAAAGTATAGCTTGTCAGACGAAGCGCCGGCTTGTCAAGCCAAAATATGGCTGATAGAGCCGGATCAGTACTCCTGGAATCCTTTCAGCTTCTTGGCCCGGCTGGGGTGCCTGAGCTTCCGCAGGGCCTTGGCCTCGATCTGCCTGATGCGCTCCCTTGTCACGTTGAAGTCCTTCCCCACCTCCTCCAGGGTGTGGTCGGACTTCTCCCCTATGCCGAAGCGCATCCTCAGGACCTTTTCCTCCCTGGGCGTGAGAGAGGTCAGCACCCGCCTGGTCTGCTCCCCCAGGTTGTGATTGGCGACCGCATCGGACGGTGACATGATCTTCTTGTCCTCGATGAAGTCGCCCAGGTGGCTGTCCTCCTCCTCTCCTATGGGGGTCTCCAGGCTTATGGGCTCCTTGGCTATCTTCAGCACCTTCCGGACCTTTTCCAGGGGAAACTCCATCTTCTCCGCTATCTCCTCGGGCGTGGGCTCCCTTCCGTGCTCCTGGACCAGGTACCTGGAGGTGCGGATCAGCTTGTTGATGGTCTCGATCATATGGACCGGGATCCTGATGGTCCGAGCCTGGTCCGCTATGGCCCGGGTGATCGCCTGCCTGATCCACCAGGTGGCGTAGGTGCTGAACTTGTACCCCCTCTGGTACTCGAACTTGTCCACGGCTTTCATCAGGCCGATGTTCCCCTCCTGTATCAGGTCCAGGAACTGGAGGCCCCGGTTGGTGTATTTCTTGGCGATGCTCACCACGAGCCTCAGGTTGGCCTCTATCAGCTCGCTCTTTGCCTCCTTTGATTTCCTCAGGCTGTTCTCGACCTTTTTGAGGGTGTTCTTGAGCTCCTTTGGAGTCATATTGGTGCGGGATTTAATGTCTTGAATAGTCTTCTCGGCGCTCTCGACTCGCTCCTTCATCTCCAGGACCTCGCGCTTCTTGAGCTTGAGCGAGGTGACCTTCTGTTCGTCCCCGGCGGTCTTGGGGATCTGCCTAAAGATCTTCTTGAGCTGGGAGACGGGCTTGCCCCCGGCCCTCACCATGCAGTCGGTGAGCTCCTTCTCGGCCTCCTCGATGGCCGCCACCGTCTCCCTGAGGCGCTCCACCATCTTGTCGAGTTGCCTCTTCTCCAGCTTGAAGGAGTCTATCAGCTCGGCGATCCGCTTGTGGTTCTCCTCCATCCGGGCGTTCAGCTCTTTCCTCCTGGCCGCGGGGCACCGCTTCTTCTGGGCCTCCTGCCTCAGCTCGCAGCATTCCCTGTACAGAGCCTCGATCTCGTCGATCACCCGTATGACCGCCTCGCGGCGCTCTCCCGCCTGGACATGGCTGTCCTCGTCCTCCAGGTCGTTTATGACGTTCTTGATCTTTATCTCGCCGCGCTTCAGCTTGTTGCCCAGGTTTATGATGTACTCGATCCCTATGCGGCACTCCAGGAAGGCGTTCATGGCCTCCAGCTCGCCGGCCTCGATCCTCTTGGCGATGGCCACCTCCCCCTCTCGGGTGAGGAGCGAAATGCATCCCATCTCCTTGAGGTACATCTTGACGGGGTCGGACACCTTGCCGGCGGCTTCGGAGATCTCCGCGCGGAGGCCTTCCTTGTCCTCGGCCTTTTCCTCCTTCTTGGCGGCCTTCTTGGCCTTCTCTATCTTGTTCTTGGAGGCCTCGTCTATCACCATGATGTCGAGCTCTTCGAACATCATCATCAAGTCGTCGATGTATTCCGAGGAAGTGATCTCCTCGGACAAATCGTCGTTCAGCTCTTCGTAAGTGATGTAGCCCTTGTCCTTGCCTATGTCGATCAGCCTCTTGAGGTTAACCATGTCGGAGCTGCTGCTCATACCCTTTTCCTCCTCATTGTGGCCCGTCATCTCGCCGCCTCCCCACGGCGCTCCGCCTTGAGTCTGAGAAGCCGGTTGGCCTTCTCCATGTCCCCTTGGCGGACGGCCTCGGAGATCCTCTCCGAGAGCCGATCCATGATCGCCGTCTTGAGCTCGTCCACAGTACTCTCAACGGCCTCTCGAGGGCAAAAGGGCTCGGAGACCGTGAGCTCCCTGACCAGTGCCAGGCTGTTTTCTCCCTGCATCCGCCGCGCTATGCCTTCGGCGCTCAGTCTCCCTTCCGCCGAAAAGTGCTCCCTGGCCGCCCGGAACACGGCCCTGGCCGCGGGGTGCGCGAGGAGCACCTCGCACTCGCACTCCAGGAGCAGAGGTGCGGATTCGGGGTAGTGCAAGAGTATATCCAGTAGATTACGTTCATTCACCCTGAGCCCCGCGGCCGGTGACGCCCCTCCCGAGGCCCTTGTCCCGGATCCGCGGGGGCCGGCCGGCACCCGCAGCCGGCTTGCCAGCACCGCCTCGGGAAGCCCGGTCCGCTCGGAGATCCTCTTGATGTAAAGCGCCTTCAAGGCGGCGTCGTCCAGTCCTGAGAGCACCGCCGATATTCGGTTCACCGCCCCGGCGCGGTCCTCCGGGCCGTCGCCCGCCTCGGCCAGGGTCGAATCCACGAAGTAATCCAGCATGGGCTCGGCCGAGTCCACCAGCTCGCGGAAGGCCTCGAGGCCGCTCCGCTTCACGAACCCGTCCGGGTCCTCCCCCCCGGGGAGCACCAGGACCCTGGCCGGCACCCCCTCCTGAAGGAAAAAGGGCAGGCTCTTGAGCGCCGCCCTCCTTCCGGCCTCGTCCGGATCGAACACCACCACCACCTCGGAGGCGTATCCCTTGAGCGTGCGTATGTGGCTCCGGGTGAGGGCGGTCCCCAGGGTCGCCGCCGCTTCCCTGAATCCATGCCCGTGCAGCGCCAATACGTCCGTGTATCCCTCCACCACCACGGCCCGGCCGCGCTTGCGCATGGCGGGGCCCGCGGTGGAGAGCCCGTAGAGTATCTCCCCCTTCTGGAAGACCGGCGTCTCCGGGGTGTTCAGGTACTTGGGCTGATTTTCCCGCTCCGCCAGGATCCTGCCCCCGAACCCGGCCACCCGGTTGGTCACCGTTAGAATGGGGAAGATCAGCCGGCCGCGGAAGCGGTCGTACCATCCCCCGCTTCGCCTGGGAATCACCAGGCCGGCCCGGACCGCAGTATCCATGTCCAGCCCCTGCTTCTGCAGGTGCCGGCTCAGGGCGTCCCAGCGGTCGGGGGCGTATCCGAGCAGGAAGGAGGAGGCGGTCTCCCGGTCTATTCCCCTGGTTTCCAGGTATTTCCTCCCGGGTTCACCGGCCTTGGACCCGGTCAAAATCCTCCGGTAGAAATCGGCCGCCGTGCCGTTGACCCCGAACAGGACGTCCTTCAGCTCCATCCGGCGCTTTTCCCCGGGCGTCCACCGGGGCTCGTCCAGCGGCACCTGGTACCGTTCGGCCAAATCCCGTAGTGCCTGGGAAAAGGTGACGTTGTGATAGTCCATCCAGAAGGCGAAGACATCGCCCCCCTTCTTGCATCCGAAGCAATGGAAGATCCGCCTTGCCGGGTTGACCGCAAAGGACGGTGTCTTCTCCGAATGAAAGGGGCACAGACCCATGTAATTCTGCCCGGCCTTCCGGAGCTGCACGAACTGTCCGATAACTTCCACGATATCGGCCGCCCGCTTGACCTCCTCTTTCACGCCGCCCCCGTCCTGACGTATTTTCTCTATAGTTCCTGACAAATGTCAAACTTATAACTTAAGCTTTGCCTCCCTGCTTGTCAAGCTCCTCCACTTGGCCGCTTCGCTGACGGCCGATCTCAGGTCCAAGGTCCCCTGGTAGAGGGCCCGGCCCGTGATCATGCCGGCGACCCCGTCCCGGGCCAGCCGGGCCACCCGGGCCACGTCCCTGATTCCGGAAATGCCGCCGGATACGATGACCGGGATCTCCAGTGACCGGGCCAGGGCGCGGGCGCCCTCCAGGTTCGGACCGGTTTCCATCCCGTCCCTCAATATATCGGTATAGATGACGGCTGAAACGCCGAGGTCCTGGTACCGCATGCAGATGGCCGAAGGGGAGAGGCCGGTCTCCTCGGTCCACCCCTCCACCGCGACTCTTTCCCCTCTTGCGTCTATACCCAGGATTATCCTGCCCGGGAACTCCCTGCAGGCGGTCTCGGTGAAGTCCGGGTCCTTTATGGCCGACGTCCCCAGGATCACCTGGGTCACGCCGGCTTCCAGGTAGGCCTCTATGGTGTCCAAGGACCTGACGCCGCCGCCCAGTTGGACTGGAACCGAGACCGCCGAGGTTATCCGGCCGGCCGCCTCCCGGTTGACCGGCTTCCCTTGGACCGCGCCGTCCAGGTCCACCAGGTGGAGCCTCTCCGCGCCTTGGGACACCCAGCGGATGGCCATTTCCTCCGGCGCGTCCGAATATACGGTCTCGTCTTCCATCCGGCCCTGGCGCAGCCTTACGCACCTGCCGGCCTTGATGTCCACTGCGGGGATTACGATCACGGGGTCTTCTTCCCCGCCGCGCCCCCCTCCTTCCCGGGGGCGCCGAGGAGCCTCCCCAGGCCCAGGAGGGCGAGCTGCTCGGCGGTCATCCACTTGCCGCCGGCTTCGATGAAGGTCCCCATCTCCAGGACATTCTCGCTCAATGACTTTTGGGTCATGTCGAAGCGCCCCTTCCAGAGGATCCGCCCGTTATCGGCCGAGACCAGGGAGAGGTCGAAGGCCACAGAGGCTGGGCTGTCAACGGCGTATTCGCGCCCCCGGCGCTCCCGCCACCTGTAGATGTAACCCGCCAGAACCGCTTCGGTCTCGAGCTCCCGGGCTATGTTCACCAGGAGGTCCATCTCCTCCCGGGCCGGGTCCGAAGAAATGAGCTCGGCCCGGGCGCCCTGGGCCTCCGAGGGGGAAACCAGCCGGTGGCCGCCCATGCGGGAGAGGTGATCCATCAGGCGGTCGGTCATGCGTCCGGCGACCGCCCTCGGCACCGGGGAGGCCCAGAAGGAGCCGCCCGTAATCGGGCTCCTTGCCATGCCCGGTGAAGAGCCCTCCAAAAGGGCCGGCTCGAATCCTACAACCGCTATCCCGCCGTCAAGCCTGGGGAAGGGGGGGGGACCGGCCCGCCTCTCGCCGGGCGCGGCGCACCCGTAGAGAAGAATCCCGGCACTCATGGCCAGGAGCAGGATGCGAAAAAGGACCGGTTCGGCGGAATTGTTCCAGGCACGCATTGGCTTGCCTCCGTGTTTCCGGTGAATGTCGAATCAGGTTATAGGGTCCCCTTGGTGGAGAGGGAGGCGCCTTTCAGTCTGCTCTCAGGGGTCACGGCCTCGGCGAGCGCCCGGCCGAAGGCCTTGCATATCGATTCCGCCGAGTGATGGGGGTCCTCGCCTTCCAGCAGGTCCACGTGGAGGGTCATTCCCGAGTGGACGGCCAGGGCCCTGAAGAACTCCTTGAGGAGCGCCACGGGAAAGGAACCGGCGTTTCCTTCAGCCGGGGCCGCACAATACTTGAGGAAGGGGCGGTTGGAGATGTCTATCACGACCCGGGCCAGGGCCTCGTCCATGGGCACCAGGGCCGAGCCGTAACGGCGTATACCTTCTTTGTCGCCCAAGGCCTTGTCCAGGGCCGTTCCGAGGCAGATGCCTATGTCCTCCACCGTGTGGTGGTAGTCTATCTCGATGTCCCCTCGGGCCCGTATCTCCAGGTCCATGAAGCCGTGGGCGGCGAGCAGCGCCAGCATGTGGTCCAGGAAGGGGATGCCCGTGTCCACCGTGGATTCGCCGGTTCCGTCCAGTGCCAATCGGATCCGGATATCGGTCTCTCTGGTCTTCCTCTCCACGGTGGCGGCGCGTTCCATATCACATTGGTGGTGGAGATGATGGGATTCGAACCCACGACCTGTACGTTGCGAACGTACCGCTCTCCCGGCTGAGCTACATCCCCACGATTCCGGAAATAATTTCAATATACAGCGCAATTCCCCTCAATGCAAGCCCTGTTTCGGCCTCCGACCTAAGGTTACATGATTCCTAGGAGGAGATTGCCCGAGATGTGGAGCAGGATGGGGGTGAGGATGTGCTTGTCCTTTTCGTAACCGGCGCAGAAGACCAGGCTCCCTGCAAGGGGAAGGAGGAAGGGCCCGCCGAAGACGGCATGGAGTCCGGCGAAGCCGCCCGATACCAGGCCGGCGGCCGCGGCGGGTCCCAGCCTGGTGCGGATCCGCCGGTAGACCAGGCCCCTGAAGAAGAGCTCCTCGGTCACAGGGGAGACGCCCGCAGTGATGAGGAGCCCCATGGGGGCGGCGCCGGCCCGGAAGATGGGGGCGCCCGCAACCAGGTTCCGGATACAGAGTGCGGCCGCCCCGAGGAGCCCGGCTGCGAGGGCGAGCACCGCGGCCCGAAGGGCCGGCCTCCGACCGGCCGTTTTGATCGAGGGTATCCAGGGGCCGAGCCATAGCAGGAGCACGGCCCCGAGCGCCCGGGTCAGGCCGGTGACATGCAGGGGCTCCAGGGGGATGAGCTCGTGGAACAGCCAGCCCCCTCCCTCCAGCAGGAGCAGAGCGCCGATCAGCCCGGCAGCAAGCCGGAGTTTCGGCGGGGGATCGTGCCAGACCTCAGAAATGCGGAAAAGATCTTGCATTTGACATACCAGTAAGGGTCGTCCAGCAACAGGGGCCACAGGGAGCGGAGACTCTCTCTGCCCATTACCTTGTAAAGGGAGAGCGCGGCGGTATACCGCACGTTGGGTGACGGGTCGCGGAGGAGTTCCTCCAAAGTGCGCCCGGCGGCGGGATCGCCGTGGATCCCCATGAGCCTGCCCGCCCAGTAGCGCAGGGCGGCGGACTCGGATGAGGCCATCTCCCGCAGGAGCGGCAGGTAGCCGTAGGGCACCTTCTTTTCATCGTTCATATGATAACAAAGGGACAGGATTTCAGCCTTGTTCCCCGCTCCTCCGGGGGGCTCGGGGGGGAGGGCCTCCATGCGCCCGGCCAGGGCCGTGGCCGCTATGAACCCGGCCGCCCCGAGAGCCGGTATCCAGCTCACGGCTATGAAGACCCTTCGGGTCCTTGTCGGTCTCCTCAGAACGGCGAGCAATGCCAGCATGAGTCCCGCGGGAAAGTAGTAGAGGGCTGCGCCGTTGAGCTTCTTGAATCCTTCCATTGCGAACAGCCGGTCGGCCGCTTCCAAAATCTCCTCCTTCTCCGGCGATCGAACGGGGAGCTCCCGGCCGTGGCGGTCCTCTATCATGAACCCCCTGCCGGTATCCCGGATAACGAAGTCCGCGCCCCCGGCTGCGGCGCGCCTGCCGCTCATGACCATCCCGCCGCCCAGGTGCAGGAAGGGTGCTTCCTTGAAGCCCTCCATGTAGACCAGGCCCTGGAACACGCCCTTGGGCTTGGAGACGACCCCGGCCGCAAGGGGGGAGTGTGCGTAGTAAAAGCCCGAGATCCCGCCTCCCAAAGCCGAGTCCAGCAGGATGCGGTCCCGGGCCTTGATGAAAAAGTCCCCCTTGGACCCGCCCAGGTAGAGGGCGGCCGCCACCAACAGGGCGATCAGCAGGTAGTTGAAGACCTCGAGCAAGGACCACCCCGATCTTTTCTGAAAGGTCAGGACAAAGAAGGAGGCGAAGGAAAGAGCGGTGACCGCCATGAAGGAGAAGAGGATGCGGTCGTCCCGAAGGAGCAGGCAGAGCGCGGCGAGACCGATCAACAGGTAGACCGCCCTTAGCGCCCTTGAGCGGAGCACCAGGGATGCGCCCTGAAACGCCAGGATCAGGAGCCCTATGAGCAGGAGGAAGAAGAGGGAGCTCTTGAACACGAACAGCGCCCCGGCCTCTTGGAGGAAGGCGGTCCCCGGGACCGCGACGAGCCCGAGGGACTCCAGGGCCTGGTTCCTGGAGAGGATCGCCATAAACTCGTCCCTGACCAGATAGAAGAAGTAGGCCGCGTATAGGAGCATGGAGAGCAGCATGGGCAGTGGATCGAACCCTATGGAGTGTCTTTTTTTCATGGCACCGACCACGCCTAGACCCGGGTGACCCGGAGGACCTCCTCCGCGGTGCTGATTCCACGGATCACCTTGTCCGCGCCGTCCCGGCGAAGGGTTCTCATTCCCTCCTCGAGGCCGGCCTTCTTGATGGTGTTGGAATCCGAGGTGGAGAGTATCACATCTTTGATCCTTTCGGATATACGGAGAATCTCATAAATTCCGCATCTCCCCAGGTACCCGGTCCGGAGGCACTTTTCGCAGCCGGCCCCCTCGTAGACCGTGGCCCCGGCCAGGGCCTCCTCGCTCACCCCCAGCTCATTCATGGCCTCGGGGTTGACGGCCGCCTCCCTCCGGCAGTGAGGGCATATGGTTCGGACCAGCCTCTGGGCCGCTATGGCCATGACCGACGAGGTGATCAAAAAGGGCTCGATTCCCATGTCGATCAGGCGGGTCACGGCCGAGGCCGCGTCGTTGGTGTGAAGGGTGGAGAAGACCAGGTGGCCGGTCAGGGCCGCCTGGATGGCGATCTCGGCCGTCTCCGGGTCGCGTATCTCGCCCACCAGGATGACGTCCGGGTCCTGGCGTACGATGGTCCGGAGGCCGTTGGCGAATGTCAGCCCCACCTTGCGGTTGACCGGCACCTGTCCTATCCCCGATATCCGGTATTCCACAGGGTCCTCTACGGTGATGATGTTCTTCTCCGGGGTGTTGATCTCGGAGAGGGCCGCGTAGAGCGTGGTGGTCTTTCCGCTGCCCGTGGGGCCGGTCACCAGTATGATCCCGTGGGACAAGGATATCAGCTTCCTGAAGCCGGTCAAGCGGTCCCCGGGTATGCCCAGCTCGTCCAGCCCGAACATGCGGGAGCTCTTGTCCAGGAGGCGCAGGACCACCCTTTCGCCGTATACCGTGGGCAGGGTGGAGACCCGGATGTCTATGCTCTTGTCCGCCACCCGGATCTCGATTCGGCCGTCCTGGGGGACCCTCTTCTCCGCTATGTTCAAACCCGCCATGACCTTTATCCTGCTGGTTACGGCCGGATGGAGCCGCTTGGGCGGGGAGAACACGGGATAGAGCAGGCCGTCTATCCGGAACCTGATCGTCAGGTCGCGGTGGTAGGGCTCGACATGTATGTCGCTCGCCCGGTTCTTGACCGCCTTGGAGAACATCAGGTTCACGAACTTGATGACCGGCGCTTCCGAGGTGTCTTCCAGCAGATCGGTGGTCTCCCCGATCTCGGCGAAGATCCGATCCGAGTCCTCCTCGTCAATATCCTTCAAGATCTGCTCGGCCGTGTGCGGGCCTTCCTCGAAGGTCGCATTGACCGCCTTCAGGATCTCCCTTTCCGGGGCTAGGATCGTCTCCACGAACCCGCGGTTTACGGCGCAGGTGATGTGGTCGATCGTCTCGTAGTCAAAGGGGTCGTTTACAGCGATCACCGGGCGCCCGTTCCCGCCCCTCAGGGGAACCGCCCTCTTCTGCTTGAGGTAGCCGACGCTCAGGGTCGCGGCGAGTTCCGGGTCGATCATGGAGGAGGGGATCTGCTCGAGCCTCTCCAGCCCGAGCAGGCGGGAGAAGGCCTCCAGCATGGTCTCCTCCCCGATGACGCCCTCGGACCGGATGCGCTCGGCCGGGGAGGTTTCGCCGGTTCGGTCCGGCTCCTCTATGCTCCGGACGCTTGCCTCGGGGACCCCCAAGTCGCGGCGCAGGATGTCGGCGAGCTCGCTGATCATGGGCCTCGCTTGTCCTCGGGCTAGGGTGATCCCCCGGCCGGGTCCTTTTGCTCCAGCTTGTGAAACCAGGGTTTTTCATTCCTGAGCGTCCGGTCGTACCCGGATCTCTCCTTCTCCATGTGGCGTCGCTTCTCGTTGCTCAGGTCGTCCGCCTCGGTTGCACTGTCGATGACCCTGGGGCTCAGGAACACCAGCAGGTTGGTGCGCCTGTCGGTCATCCCCATGCTCTTGAAGCCCCAGCCGGCGAAGGGGAGCCCGCCCAGGCAGGGCACCCGGCTCTTGGAGAAATCCTGCTCCCGCTCTATGAGCCCGCCTATCACCACCGTATGGCCGTTCATGACCTCGACCACGGTGTTGATGGTGCGCTTCCTGGTTATGGGCTGGGTCTCGGTCACCGACCCGGTGATGCGGTTCACCTCCTGGTTCAGCTCCAGGCGGATCTTTCCCTGCTTGTTGATGTGCGGGGTGATCTCCAGGATTATGCCCACGTCCCGGTAGTCGATATTCTGTGAGGTCCCGCCCCCTTCCAGCCGGGTCTCGGTGGTCTGGAAGGGCCGGTTCTCCGAGATGTTGATTCGTGCCGTCTCGTTGTTAAGGGTGAGGAGCTGGGGCTTGGAAAGGACGTTCACCGAGTCTAGGCTCTCCACCGCTCTTATGAGGACCCCGAGGGAGGGGAAGCGGTAGCCCCCTATGTCGATGCTCTCGCCTATCATGCCCAGGGAGAATCCGGAGCCCAGGTTGATCCAGCCTCCCTCTCCGCCCCGGGCGAAGAGGCTGTCCAGCTCACCGCCGTGCCTGCTCCCCCCGATGACCCCGGCCGCCGCATGGTTGGTATAGGGGTGCCCCACGCTCTTGAGCGACTGCCACTCCGATCCGAACCGGAAATCCTCGTTGGGCGATACCTCCATGATAAGGGCCTCGAGGAAGACCTGCCTGCGCGGGATGTCCAGCTTCCTTATCATCTCCTCCATGGCCGCATAATCGTCCGGCCGGGAGTACACCACGAGGCTGTTGGTGCTCTTGTCCGCGGTGATGGTGATCTCCCTCCCGGGGGCGGCGAACCTCCCGCCCAGGACGGTCCCGCCGGCCTCGGTGGTCCGGGCCTTTCCCGTGCCGGCCGCCCGTGTCTCCGCGGGCGGGCCCGGCCCGGATTGCAGGGTCCGGGTCAGGATCTTCATCATCTCTTCGGCATCCGCGTGCTCCAGGTAGTAGACGTTGAGGAGGTTCTTTCCGCCGGGTGAGGGCTGATCGATTGCGGCGAGCAAGGTCCTTATGTCCGTGGAGGCCTCGGGGGCGGCCACCGAGACCACGGCGTCTATACGCTCTAAGGGCACCAGCTTGAAGAAACGCTCCCTTATCCCTCTTCTCTCCTTGCCGTACTTGGCCTCCAGGATCTCGGTCATCTTGGAGGCGGCCTCCGTGGGTGATGAGTAACGGAGATCCAGCTTTTCCACCACGATGTCCGCCGGGTCCACGTCGATCTCGTCCAGGATGCGGCGCACCTTCCGGATGGTGCTCTTGTAGTCGGTCACGATCAGCAGGTCGGACGAGGGTGTGACCGTTACGGTCGCCTGCCTGGACAAGAGGGGCTTGACGATGCCCTGGGCGGCCCGGGCGTCCAGGTGCTCGAGGGGCATGATTTGGGTGATGAAGCGGTCTTCATCCCCCGAGGTCCGGCGGGTGTGGACCGGGACCTCGTATCCGCTCATGTTCCGGGCGGGCACCACTTTCACCGCCTCCCCGGCGTCCACCAGGGCGAATCCGTTGACGGCCAGGACAGACTCGAAGACCTCGAAGGCCTGGCCCGTGGTGAGCTTCCGGGGTGAGATCACGGTCACCTTGCCCCGCACGTTGTTATCCACTATGAAGTTCTTCCCGGTGAACTCGCTGATCACCCGAATGAACAGCCGGATGTCGACGTCGTCGAAGTCCAGGGCCACCTTCTTGACCTCCTCCCCGGCAGGGGCCGGGCCCGGGGCCAACAGCAGGGCCGGGGCCAGAAAGAGGACCAGAGGCAGCGCCCGCGCGATCGAGCTTTTCTCCATAACTACCTCACTTTGAAATTCAGGGTTTTTTTCTGATTGTCCCTGATCAGCCCGATGCCGAAGAAGTCCCTGTCCTTGAGAGAGCCGTACAGGGTCATGAGGTCCCTGGCGGTTCGGATCTCATGACCGTTGACGCTCTTGATGATATCGCCGTCCTCGAATCCCATGGTCTTGAGAATGCTCCCTTGCCGGATTTCGGACACCCGGAAGCCGGCCGGCTTGCCGTCCTCGAAGAACGGCTCGATCCGGACGCCGGCCATGATCTCGGCGGCATTGTTGATGCTCCGGCGCATGAATTCCCTGCTGACCTTGTATGTCTCCACCCCGCCACCGGCCGTGCCGGTGGCGGTCTCCGGCCCGCCGCCCTCGGCCCGGATCTTTTCTATCCCCATCACCAGGAGCTCCTTCTTGCCGTTGATGTCCAGGACCACCTTGTTCCTCAGGATCATTACGATCTCGGCCCCCCGGACGGTCGATCCCACGGTGTGCCTTTCCTGCTTCCCGCTCCGGTTGTCCTTGATTATCGCCCGGGAGTTTCCTCCATCATGGACAAACGTTCCCACCAGAGTGCAGTCGAGGGAGGTGAGTGAGAGTTCGTCGATCTGCTCGAGGAGCCTCCGGGCCTCGTCCTCCTCGTCCTCGCGGGCCTTGACCGAGAAGAGATTCCTCTCCCAGACCGGCTTGTAGTAGTCCAGGGGGCGCTCGGATCCGTTTGCACCCTTTTTGCGGTGCGATAAAGGGGGTCCCGAGAGCATCCCCTCCTTGGGCCTTGCCGCTGCGGGCTGCAGTACCACGTTCAAGTAATCCCCGTCCTTTCTCGCGGACAGGCGCTTGACGTATATCCCGGTTCCCGGCGACCGGATGCGGTAAAGGTACTCCACCAGCTCCCTCAGGGTGACCCGGCTCAGCTTGACCTCCACCCAGTCCTCCTTCCTCGAGGCGTCCAAGTCCGTGGAGCCGGGTCGCATGTAGTCCAGCTTGTCGATCATGCCGCACTCTCCGGCCGTCCTTTCCAAGAGGGAGAAGAGGTTGAAATTTTCCCCGGCTGCGGCGTCCCCGTCCGTTTCGGGCCGCATGGCCTTGTACTCGCGGACCAGCGCTCGGAGTTCGGCCAAGTCCCTTTCCCCCGCCTCTATGAAGGCTCGGAGGCTCTCCCGCTTGTCCGCCAGGGGAAGGAAGACCAACCGGAGCAGGAGGAATGCCAGGACCGCTGCCGCCCCGAGGGCGGCGGCCGCGCGCTCCCTCTTCTCCAGGGCCCGGTAGCTACTCTTCAATATGGACGGTAATCTTGAACTCCACATCCCGCCCTTCTTTCCCGTGGCCCGCATTGCTTATGACCACGCGGCCCAAGCCCGGCTGCCCGCTCAAGAGCTCCTGTACGGCATTGACAGTATTGAACGAGTCCGTGCTCCCGTGCATCTCCACCTTGCCCGCCTCCCAGAACAGGCTCCGTATCACGAATCGGGTCTCGACCGGGACCGCGGTGCTCGCGGCCCGGAGCGCCCCGAGCAGCCCGTTCGCCTCGGCCGGGCTCCCGGACGCGGCCGCCTTTGCGGCGTTCACTATGTTTCTTGCCTGCCTGAGCTCGTCCACCACCCGGCCCGTTTGGGGAAAGGCCTCGGTGAAGGTCCGCCTGATCTCGGATGAGAGGAAGCGGTTTCGCTTGTCCAGAGCGGCCAGGTCCAACAGGAACGCGAGGAGGACCGAGCCCAGGAGCACCCCTCCGATAACCGCGGCCCGGAAGGCGGCCGTCCCCGCCCCCGACCGCGCCCCGGGGGCGGACTCCCCCTTCATGAAATCGAGAAAGGGCCCCTTCCTTCTCCAAGAGGCCGCACCGAGCAGGGAGGCAAAGGCGTCCCGCCCGGGCCCGCCCGGTTCCCCGGACTTGAGGGCCGGATCGATGTCGAGGTCCGCTCCCAGGGCCTCCAGTCCACCCTGGTCCAGGAGAAGGTCGCCGGTAACGTACAACCGGTCCGTCTCCACCCCCGACCTTGCCGCGAACGAGTGGATCGTCCTTTTGATCTCCGGGCTCAGGCGGGTCACCGCCTCGGCCCGGTCTTCGCCGCCCGTTCCAGCCGGCCCCAGCCCCACGGGCGCCTTGCGAAGCAGCACGGGGACGCCGTGGTGATAGAGTACGAACAGGGTGAACCGGGCCCCTGTCTCCATTACCAGGGCCTCTTGCTCGTCCCGGAAGTAGGCGGCCAGGGTGGAGACGTCCGAGGTCGCGCCCAGGGGGGTAAGCCCGGCCCGCCCGAGGGCCTGTAGGCCTTCGCTCAGGCGGGACCTGTCCGCCCGGCCCGCCATGAACGCGTGGAACCCGGGCTCCCGGCTGACCGCCTCGACGTGATCCGTCACGTAGTCCCCGGCCGGGAGATCGGCGGAGAGCTCGAAGGCGACGGCTTCTTCCACCTTGCGGCGGGCGTCGAACGGCAGGGCGATCTTCCGGTAGTCCACCGAGTCGCTCCCCAGGACCAGCAGGGCCTTGGAGGCGGCCGGGCCGAAGCGCTCCTTGTAGGATGCGATTATCGAGGCCGCGTCCCGGCCCCCGGCCTCCTCTCCGAGCCCGGGCCGGGGCGCTTGAAAAAAGTTGCGCGCCGCCCGCCCGCCGTTTTCCTTTCCTATCTCGATGATCTTTACGTCGTCCGCACTCAGCCGGACGACCATAAGGGCGTCGTTCATGTTCAGGTTTCCCGCCAGTAAATTATCCCGGACTCCCTCTCGGATCTCTTGATCACCGCTTCCGCCTCCTTGGCGGTCTTCCCCACCCTTGCCTTGATACGTATTCGGAAGTGGGCCGAAGAGGCGCCCAGGATGCTCTCGGGCAGGAGGCGCTCATACGGCCAGAAGCGCCTGTACCAGGTCTCCTCCCGGAGAAGCGTCCTGTTTCCGGCCTCCCTCCTGAATTCGTCCATCTCTTCCGCGATGCCCCTGCTCATAAGGTCTGACAAGGCCATGAGAACGGGAACCGGGGCTGTATTGATGTTGACGGACCCGCCGTATACCGTAAAGTAGTCCCTGATCCCTTCCCGGCGTCTGTCGCCGTAAAAGATCTCCGGGTTCATCCCCTTGATCAGGAGCATCTCCTCGAGGCTTTCCATGGGCCCGTTCCTGCACCGTATGCCTTCCCGGCGGTACGAGGAGTCTTCCGCACCGAAGAGCCCGGTGATCTCATCGTCCGGGTCGATCCAGTCCTTTACCCCGTGGATTATGCGGGATACGTCCACTTCGGTGAGCCCGAACACGGGCTGCATGAGAAGACGCCGCCAAATCCCTTCCCGGGCCGGATCGAGCTTCCCCTCCCGGTCGACCAGCCCGTTTACCGGGATCTTTCGCTCCTCGTCCACGATCTCCCCCGAAAACTCTCCCTCCTCCACTATCGAGGAGGCTGCGCGGAAGTACTGATCCCCCTTGTTCCATTCGTCCAGGAGGGTGTCGCCGCTGCCGTGGACGGCGTCCATCAAAAGGAGCCCTTCCACGGCCTCCACGCCAGAGACGGCGGTGTAGAAAAGCCTCTTCTCCTCCAGGTGGTTCCCGGTGATGCTTATGTCGGCGATCGCGATCCTGTTGAACTCCACCACCACGGCCACGAGCAGCGCCGTTATCAAGAGAGTCGTGATGAGAGCGACCCCTCGCCTGCCCCTGTCTTTGCGGCACGCTTTCATGTCCCGCCGGCCTTCACCCCTCGCCCTCCTCGAGGACCGCGCCCGCAACCACCGGGCGGACCATGGTGACGAAACGCTCCTTCTCGCCTTCGAGATCGAGCGTCAAGTCCACCAGGACCGCATCGGGTAATGATTCGGTCGAACTCTCTTCCTCGGCATCCAGGTACATGAATTCCAGCTTGAAGCCCTCCACGATCCGGCACACCGGGACATCGGTCCCGCCCTCGTCAAAGGGCGCGCCCGGCGGTACCTCGGCCCGCCTCCATAGCGAAAGGAGGCCGTCGTCGTTCCGCTCGACCCGGTAGCCTACCTCGGAGACAAAGGGGCCGGGCCTCTTCCCCATGGCCAGGGTATTGGTGGTCAAGAAGCTCATGGCCGACCCCGGCCCCCCTCCCTCCGGTACGGTGTGCCCCTTGAAATAGGTCTCCCCCCCCGCCGATCCCTGATCGAACATGCATCTCACGTCCCTTGCGATCATGTCCAGGACCGCGCGGCCGGTTTGATGCAAGTCCGATCTCCTTTGCGCATCCCGGGCCCCGGAGATGACGCCGGTGAAGGTGCCCGTTACCGTGCCCATGATCAGGGCCAGTATGAAGACCGCGATCAGGACTTCGGCCAGGGTGAAGGCCCCCGGAGCTTTCACCAGACGTGCCCCGGGCGCTCCGCCTCCCGGATCCCTTACTCTCAAGCTTCCCCCTCTTAAGGCCCTGAAGCGCCCTCGCGGGCCCTGGGGCTCAACGCAGCTCCGCCCCGCCCGGGGGTCCTGAGGGCATGTGTCTTGTAAGCCTCACCCGGACCGTGCTCTTGTCCAATCCGCGGTTCCACACCACCACGCTCACCCGGCTCCAGGGGGAGACCGACGCCGGCCGGATCTCGAGCTCCCAGGCATAGTCCGGGGCGATTTCCGGGAATCCGCCCGAGGTGAGCCCAATGCCTGCCATCCCGGCCAGCTCCACCTCGGTCATCTTGTACCGGGCCAGCTCCAGGGCCCTGGTCCTGGCGCGGCTCTCCATCACAATGTCCATGGACTCCGCGTGGAGCCTCAGGGCCGCCGCGAATGCCGTGGCAAGGACGGCCATGGCCACCATCACCTCCAGGAGGGTGAATCCCCGCCCCGCAGTGTCCCCGGGGGCCGTCATCAATCCTCCCCCCGGCGGGCGTACTCCAAGTCCACGTAGCCCTCGTGGATGGAGAACCTGCCGGTGTATGCGTTGATGACGAGGGTAAGCCTTCTTCCGCGATCGTCGGCCAGGTGGATCACGGTCTCCTCGATCACGCCCTTGGGGTTGAGGACCGAGCGCAGCTCCCCGGTCCTCCTCTTGGGTTCCCTGATATTGGATACATCCAGAAATCTTACGTCTTCCGGCAGTGTCTCGGGGGGGATCAGGGGAGCGCCCGCTCGGCCGGTCTCCCCGGCCGTCCGCTCGGCGGGCTCGTACTCCCCGCTGTAGGCGTTCCTGTCCAGGTCGAAGCAGAGGGCGGTGAACTCGCCCGTGAGGATGCTCTTGGAACGGAGATAACGCACCGAGGCCTTCATGGACCGGGCCGCGCCGTTCAGGCCGCCCCTGAACAGGAAGCCCTCCACCCTGGGAACAGCAAGGCCGAGGAAGAGGCTTACCAGGCATACCACTACGGCCAGCTCAATCAGCGTGAACCCGGAAGAGGGGCTCGCCCGGGCCCTGTGTCTCCAACCCCTGTTCCGGCTCCCGGAGATTGATATCGGCATTGTCTCGTCCGCCCTCCCGGGCGCCGCCGGTCAGCGCACCAGCAGGTTCATCTCGAAGATGGGCAGCAGTATTGATATCACTATGAACGTGGTAACCGCGCCCATTATTATGATCATGGAGGGCTCGAGGAGCGACATGAGCCTCTTGATGCCGCTGTCCAGTTCCGCCTCGATAATCCCGGAGACCCGGTTCAGCATCTCCTCGAGCCGGCCGCTCTTTTCGCCCACCGCGATCATGTTCACCACCACCGGGGGGAACACGCCGCTCCTGGCCAAGGGCGCCGCTATCTCCCCGCCTTCCTCCACTTCGTCCCTTGCCCGTTCAAGCTCCCGGGAGACCAAGGCGTTTCCCAAGATATTGCGCACTATGTCGAAAGATGTCACTATGGGGACCCCGTTGGCAAGGAGCGTACCCAGTGTCCTGGTGAACCTGGCCATGATGATCCGCCGATACTGCGGCCCCACCAGGGGTATGCGGAGTTTCATCCGATCGACCGCCTCCCGGCCCCGGGGAGTGTGCTTGAGCCTCCGGAAGCCCGCGTAGAGAAGCACCAGCACCGCCGCCAGGTAGGGCCAGGCCGCCTTTAGGAACCCGCTGATACCGAGCAGGATCACCGTGCTCAGGGGAAGGGCTTGTTCCATCTCCTCGAAGACGCCGGTCACCGTGGGAATCACGAAGGCCACCAGGAAGAAGACCACGGTCAGCCCCACAATCCCCATCAGGATGGGATAGGCGAGGGTGGCGCTGATGCGGGAGCGCATCTCCATCCGGCCCTCAAGGAACTCCGAGAGCCTCTTGAGTACTACCTCCAGGCTGCCGGACTCCTCGCCGGCCCCCACCATGTTGACGTACAGGCCGGAGAAGTGCTTGGGAAACAGGCCGAAGGAGTCGGCCAGGGACACGCCCCGGCTGACCTCCTCCTTGATCACCGAGAGGACCTTTCTCATTCCCTTCTTTTCGGTCTGGCGAATGGTGGTCTCAATGGCTTCCACCGCGGGCATGCCCGCCTCCACCAGGGCCGCGAACTGGGTGGTGAATATGGCTATGTCCCGCCGGGTCACCCGATCGAAAATCCCCCTCAGGGTGATGTCGGACCCGCGCTTGCCCTCCAGGCTCTCCCTGGTGGTCTCGTGGACGGCCACCGGGTAAAGATTCATCCGTTTGAGCGACCGCCCGGCGGACACCCGGCTCTCCGCCTCGATGATTCCGGTGGTCTCCCCGCCCTTGGCTGTTATGGCCCTGTACTCGTAAACCGCCATGGGGCATCCCAAGCTCTTGTCATCTGAACTTGATCGTCACCCTGTCGTGCTCCTTTATCACCCGGTTCACCTCTTCGAGCTTCCGGGCCGCTTCCTGGAACTCGGGGTTGTAATAAAGGGCCCTCTCGAAAGACGCTCTGGCCTCGAAAAGGCTCCCGCCCCGAAGCTTCAAGAGCCCCTTTATGAAATGGACGGCCCACATTGTGACGTCGCCGTTGTAATCGATCGTGGCCCTCTCTATGTATTCGTTTGCCTTGACGAAATTCTTCAGGGTGTTCATGTAGAGTTGGGCCGCGTAAAGACAATATGCCGAGTTCTCCGGGTCCAGCTCTATGGCCCGCAGCAGGTGCCGCTCGGCCTCCTGGTGCCGGCCCGCCCCAAGGGCCTTCTTGTAATCGAGGTGGGCCATCTCCGCCCTGAACGGGGTGATCCCGGTATGCCAGACCAGGCCGGCCAGCACCAGGACCAGCACCGGGATCAGCGGGCGGGACTTCACCCCCCCGGCCACCCTCAGGAGCCCCCGGGATCTCACATACAGGCCCTCCATCACCCCCATCATGAGGCCGGTCATGAAAAGGGTGGAGTTTATGCGGAACGAGAAGAAAAAGAACGAGGCCAGCATGACGGCCACCAGGGAGGAAAAACACGTGGCCCCCGCCACCCTCACTCCCCTTTCCTGCTCTTCGTCCCTGATCAGCCTCCACCCGTGCCGCATGACCGCCAGGAAGAACAGGAGCAAGGTGAATCCCGCCACCAGCCCCCCGTCGTTGAGGATCTCCAGGTACTCCATGTGGACCCTCCTGGGCTTGGGCTCGGGATAGTCCTTGAAGAAGTCGCCGGTCCTCTGATTTATTCGGGCCTGGGCTTCATAGACCATGTTCCTGTAAGACCAGAGCCCGGCCCCGAAAAGGGGGCTCTGCTTGAAAAGCCACCAGGAGGCGGGGTAATACTTGGCCATCCTGAGCCGCAGGGTGTCCGACCTGGTCACCTGCCGGACCTCCATCATCTTGTGGAACCTCTCAGGAGCCGCATACCAAGACGAGACCAAGATCACGGCCAGCACCACCCCGCCTGCCAACAGCGCCCCGGGCCTGGCTCTTATGAACTCCACAACGGAGAACTTATGAATGCGCTTCATGAAAAGAAGAAAAAGGGGCAGCGCCAGGAAGAAGCCCATCCAACCCGCACGCGCCCGAGCGAAGAGGAAGGCGGCCAGCAAGAAGAAGAAAATCACGGCAGGGATCAGGCGCCACCTGCCCTTGAGGAGGAAGAACATCCCGGCCGCCGCAAACAGGGGAAAGAGCAAGTAGGCGCCCAGATAGTTGGAGTTGCCTATGGTCCCCATCACCATCATGCCCTCGTGGGCCCACTTGAAAAGGCTGGAGTGCCCCAGGAATTGGAGCCAGGTCTCCACCGAGACCAAGAGCCCGCTCAATGCGGAGAGCCCGAGCAACAAGCAGGCGGCCTTCTTTCCCACTGAAACGGAAGCGAAGTATATGACCAGCAGGCACGATATGTTCAGTGCCGCCGCATGAACGGTGAAATAGGGGTTCTCGGTGTAAAAAAACGAGAACAGATTCAGGCCGATCAGCACCACCATTATCTTGGGAATGGATACCGCGGGCACGTACACTCTTCCGCCGGCCAAGAACGTGACCCCGTATACCGCCGCCATTGAGAACGCCCCGATGAGAATGACCAGGGTTTTGGGCATGTTGAAGGCGTTGTCCAGGATCCCGGGCAGGACGAGGATCGGGACCACCATCGCCGTTATGGCCAGCACAACGATGTTGAAACAAGAGGCACTCGGGGCCTTCTCATTCATACCGTCTCCATTTCCGATCCTTGCTGATATGCTCAGGGATCCGTTACCAGGGAAGCCTACCGGGGGGAGTAGTTATTCATATTACAGGACCGGGCCGGTGTCAACACCAACCATGATGGACTGAAATCCGAAAAATGCGGCCCTTGACAAGGAGGGCAAAAGCTGGTTAATTTAAAATATTATCGAGTCAATCTGGAGACTTGATCCCTGCCCCCGTAGCTCAGGTGGATAGAGCACCAGATTCCTAATCTGGGTGCCGTGCGTTCGAGTCGCGCCGGGGGCACCAAATAAAAACAAGGGCTTACGGTCAGCCGCCGTAAGCCTTTTTTCGTGCCGAAGGGGTGCAGTGGAAGGATAGTGGAAAGTTTTTCGTTCAATGGAAGGCCTTCGCTCCGCAATGCCCCCTTTCCTCCTGTGTGGCCTCTCAGGGCCCGCATACGCCGATGTGGTCTCGTTTTGCTCTTTTGGTCAAAACGGGGGGCGGGAGATTCCGCCGAACGGCCGGCATGAGAGGCGCACGGTTTTTGCGCGTCCTGCTCAATTCCGTGGTTATGCGAAAAATGGACTCAAGCGGCTTCAATACGCTTCAAATTGCCAATATCAACGGAGTGTTTTGTTTTCCAGAGATCATATTGGAGCTGAAGCTTGAGCCAGCCTTCGGGTGACCGGCCGAATACTTTTGATAATCTCAAAGCCATTTCAGGGCTAATTCCCGATTTCCCGTTTAATAGTGCGGACAAAGTCTTTCTGGTAACGCCAAGAGCTCTTGCCGCTTCAGTGACACTAATACTAAGCGGTTCCACACAAAATTCTCTTATAATTTCGCCTGGATGAGGCGGATCATACATAGCCATTTTTCCCCCTAATGATAATCTTCATAATTTGTTTCCGTCCAGAAATGGCCCTTTCTCCCAATCTCGGCGTCGATCTGCGGGGTTGGTCGTGCGACGTACTCCAGTACGCCTCCTCCCAACCCATTGATCTCCTTGACCTTTGAAGAAATTGCTCATTTCTGCCCTGGAAACTCGCTAGTGCCCATAAGGCATTTATGGATAGGCACTAGGGATAATGGGCGCCGGTTCACCGGCGGAACCGTGGACGAATTATACCAATATCAATCCACGAACCGATGCATCCTCTGCAGGGCTCGGAGATTTGCGGCATGCCATAGTTGGCGTAGTGACCTCGCAACACACGGTTGATATTGATCACCTGCTCTGCTATTTACAGATGTCGGCATCGCCGCATCAGGTCGCGCAGTGCTGCCATGCTTCGCTCAAGCGGGATCGATGAGTCTTGGTTGCGGGCGGTGCGAGCTGGAGGTTTGCGGGGGCGGCATTTTTGGGTTGACTCGATCCCGAACGCCCGAATAGTATAAAAAGTTTATGAGGTCAATAAGGAGTGCAGGCCATGTATGCGGTATTCAAGAGCGGCGGCAAGCAGTACAAGGCGGCGGCCGGAGACCAGGTGAGAGTGGAGAGGATCCCCGGCGGAGTGGGGGGCGAGGTGGCATTCGACCGGGTGCTTCTGGCCTCGGACGGGGAGCGGGTGGAGATCGGGAACCCGTTCCTGGAGGGCGCGCGGGTGGTAGGGCGTATACAGAGGCATGACAAGCGGCCCAAGATCACGGTCTTCAAGTTCAAGAGGCGAAAGGGCTACAGGAGGACCCGGGGGCACAGGCAGCCCTACACCCTGGTCCGCATCGAGGACGTGGTTGTGGACCGGAAGGAAGGCGAGGTAATATAGCACCATGGCACACAAAAAGGCAGGCGGTAGCTCCAGGAACGGAAGAGACAGCGCCGGGCAGAGGTACGGAATCAAGCGTTCGGCCGGGCAGCGGGTCCGGGCCGGGAACATCCTGGTAAGGCAGAAGGGGACCAAGCTGCACCCGGGAAAGAACGTGGGCCTGGGTAAGGACTACACCATATTCGCCAAGATCGACGGTTTCGTCAGGTTCGAGCCCCTGGGCAGGACCCGCAAGCAGGTGAGCGTTTACGCGGCATAGCCCGTTTGATTCGGTCTCCTCCCCCGGTGCCCTCTATGAGATTCCTGGATGAAGCGGTGATTTGGGTCCGCTCCGGAGACGGGGGCAGGGGCTGCGTAAGCTTCCGCAGGGAGCGATTCGTCCCGAGGGGAGGGCCTGACGGCGGGGACGGGGGAAGAGGCGGAGACGTATATATCAGGGCCTCGGAAGGCCGGCGGTCCCTGGGGGAGTTCAGCTCCAGGAGGCTCTTCAGGGCCGAGGACGGAAGGCCCGGCGCCGGAAGCGACCGGAGCGGCCGGGACGGCCGGGACGTGATTATCCAGGTCCCGCCGGGCACCCTCGTAAAGGACGAGGAAACAGGAGAGATCCTGGGAGACCTGATTCGAGCGGGGCAGGAGGTCCTGGCGGCCCGGGGGGGCAGGGGCGGCAAGGGCAACCGACGCTTTGCCACCCCCACGAACAGGGCCCCCAGAGAGGCCCAGCCCGGGCTGCCGGGCAGGGAAAGGAAACTGAGGCTCGTCCTCAAGAACCTGGCCCAAGTGGGGTTGATCGGGCTCCCCAATGCGGGCAAATCCACCTTGCTATCCCGCCTTACAACGGCAGAGCCGAAAATAGCAGACTATCCCTTCACCACCTTGACCCCGAACCTGGGAGTAATATCCTTCGAGGACGGCGCGTCCTTGACCGTGGCCGACATACCCGGCCTGATACAGGGGGCAGGGGCCGGAAAGGGCCTGGGTCACACCTTTCTCAAGCATATAGAGAGGACCGGGCTGCTGCTCCACCTCCTGGACATGACCGAGCCCGCCGGGGGGTGGGGGCTCCTGGAGGACTTCGAGGTAATGGAGCGGGAGCTCTCGGAGTACGAGCCGGGCCTCCTGGAAAAGGAGCGCGTGGTGCTGCTGAACAAGATGGACGCCAGGGACGAGGCCGCGCAAAGGGACCCGGAGGAGATGAAGGAGGCCCTCGAAGGGAAGGGCTTCAAGGTCTTTCCGGTCTCAGCGCTCACCGGCGAGGGCCTGGACGCGGTGGAGGAATTCCTGCACGGCAAGGCCGTGGAATGGACGGAGGTGTCATGACAAGGAGAGGGACGGAGGCCGCCCCGGCGAGTGAAAACGGCTCCCGGGCCGCTCTCTTGAGCCGGGTCAGGCGGCTGGTGGTCAAGGTGGGAAGCGGCGTCCTCACCGGTGAAAACGGCCTCAACCAGGAGGTGATGCATCACCTGGCCGAGGATATGTGCGCCCTGGGAAGGCAAGGGAGAGAGGTCATCCTGGTCTCCTCGGGGGCCATAGCCGCGGGGCTCAGGAAGGTGGGCTTCTCGAGGAGGCCGGACTCGGTCTCCCAGCAGCAGGCCATGGCGGCAGTCGGGCAGAGCAGCCTGATGCAGGCCTGGGAAAGGGCCTTTTCAAGGCACGGCCGGACCGTGGCCCAGATACTCTTGACCAGGGACGACCTCACCCACAGGCGGAGGTACCTCAACGCGAGGAACACGATCTTTACGCTCCTTGGATGGGGCGTTGTGCCGGTCATAAACGAAAACGACACCGTGGTGATGGAGGAGATAAAGTTCGGGGACAATGACAACCTGAGCGCCATGGTGACCAACCTCACCGAGGCCCACCTGCTGGTGAACCTGACCGACATAGCGGGCCTGTATGACAAGGACCCCAGGACCGATCGGGATGCCCGGCTGATCAGGGTGGTGGATCGGGTGAGTCGTGATATAGTGAAGTACGCCGGGTCCATACCGGGCTTCCTGGGGACCGGGGGCATGGCCAGCAAGATCCGGGCGGCCGAGAAGGTGGCCAGGGGAGGAGTGCCCACGGTCATCGCGGGCGGCCTGGAGCCGGGAGTCCTGGGGAGGGTCATGGCAGGAGAGGAGGAGGGCACGCTATTTCTCCCCTACGAGGTGCCGCTCAGGAGCAAGAAGCACTGGATCGCGTTCACCAAGGCCCCAAGGGGGGCCCTGGTGGTGGACGAGGGGGCCGGCCGGGCGGTCGTGGAAAACGGAAAGAGCCTGCTCCCCTCGGGCATCCTGGATGTCAGGGGAAGGTTCAGCCTGGGGGACAAGGTGGCGGTCCTGGACGGCGCGGGCCGCGAGCTGGCCGTGGGCATGGTGAACTACCACTCGGGGGACATAAGGAAGATCATGGGCCTTCGCTCCGGCCGGATAGAGGGGGCCCTGGGCTTCAAGCACGACGACGAGGTGATACACCGCGACAACCTGGTGGTCACCAGGGACCTGGAGGAAGGGGACGGCGTCTGCCGGCTGACCAAGTAGGCGGCGGAGAGACGCGCCGGAAAGGAGTACCGGTTGAGACTGGGAGTGCTGGGGGGGACGTTTGATCCGGTTCACCTGGGGCATTTGCGCATAGCGGTGGAGACCGCGGAAGAGATGGGCCTGGATCGGGTCTGGCTGGTCCCAGCCTCCCGGCCCCCGCACAAGGAAGGCGGCGTGATCACCCCGTTCGAGCACCGCCTGGAGATGATCAGGCTGGCCACAGCCGGCGAGCGGGCGCTCGGGGTAAGCGACCTCGAAGGGAGGCGCGGCGGGGTCTCCTACACCATCGAGACCCTGAGGGAGCTCCACGGCATGCACCCCCGGGACCTGGAGCTGCATTTCGTGGCGGGAACGGACGCATTCCTGGAGATACGCACCTGGAAGGAATACAGCAGTCTCTTCCGGTACACGCACTTCATTCTGATTCAGAGGCCTGGCATCCGCTCGAAGGACCTGGAGGGTTTCCTGAGGTCCCTGGATCCGAACCTGGAGCGGGAGGGGCCGGGTGAATACCGGTTTCCCGAGTCCGGGTGCAGGGTGGTGGAGAGGCGGGCCACATACATGGACATCTCCTCGACCAGGATCCGGGACGCGGCGGCCGCCGGGCGGAGCATACGGTACCTGGTGCCGGACGCGGTCCACGACTACATTCATCAGGAGGGGTTATACCGGACGCATGAAGAGCCTTGACAAAGCGCTTCTTTGCCTCAGGCTGGTAAGGGAGAGGAAGGCGCTCAAGCCGTTGCTCTTCCGGGTGGAGGCGCTGACCTCGTTTACTGATTACTTCCTGATCACCGCCGGGGGGTCGACCCGGCAGGTGCAGGCCATAACGCGGCACCTGATCCGGAGGATGCGCGAGGCCGGTCTCAGGCCCTACGGGGTGGAAGGCGAGGAGGAGGGGCAATGGGTGCTGTTGGACTTCGGGGACGTGGTAATACACGTCTTCTATGACCCGGTCCGGGAGTTCTATGACCTCGAAAGCCTGTGGGTGGAGGCCCCGAGGATCGAGGATGAAGATGGCGAGCCTTTGCTGGAAGAAGATGAGAAAGACGGCCGGGGCTAAGGGGCTTTGTGCCCTGATTGGGGTCCTGCTTCTTTTCCCGGGGGTCCCGGGAGGCGCCAATGCGCTCAGCCTTAAGGACGAGACCGAGCTGGGCCGGGAGTTCGTGGAGGAGGTGCGCAGGCGCTTCGAGCTGGTGGAGGACCACTACGCCATGGAGTATCTGAGGGACCTAAAGGAGCAGCTCTCGTCCGGGGTGGAGACCCAGCCGTTCCCGTTCAGCTTCTACCTGATCAAGGGCAACGAGATGAACGCATTCGCCGGGCCGGGGGGGCATATCTTCTTTTTCACCGGGCTGATAACGGAGATGGAAACCCTGGAGGAGCTGGCCGCGGTGGCCACCCACGAAATGGCCCATGTGACCGCCAGGCACGTGGCCGAGCGCATCGAGCAGGGGAAAAGGATCGGCCTTGCTACCGCCGCGGGCATCCTTGCCGGGATCCTCATCGGAGGAGAGGCCGGCGGGGCCATAACCACGGGCTCGGTGGCGGCCGGGGCCCAGGCCCGCTTGGCCTTCAGCCGGGCGGACGAGCGGCAGGCCGACCAGTTGGGCTTCAAGTACATGAGGGCGTCCGGTTTCGACCCTTCGGCGATGATCTCCGTGCTCAACAAGATGCAGCGAGGCCAGGTCTACGGAACGGACAAGATCCCGGGATACTTGAGGACCCACCCCTTGGGCCCGGAGAGGATAGCCAACATGGAGAGCCTCATAAACCGGATGGACGCCTCGGATAAGGCGAGGAGGGGGAAGAGCCTGAGGGAATCATTCCCGATCTTTCAGACATTGCTTGCGGCCAAGTACTCGGACCGCGACTCGGCCGAGAGGCGGTTCCGCCGGAGGCTCCGGGAGGATCCTGACTCCATGCTGGGGCACTTCGGCCTGGGCCTGCTGGCCAAGGAGGAATCCGATTTCCAGCTCGCGGTGGAGCACCTGGAGAAGGCCCGGGAGCTGGCTCCGGGGGTTATACCCGTGACGACCGGCCTGGCCGAGGCCTACCGGATGAGCGGCCGGGACCGGGAGGCCGTGCGGCTGCTCGAGCAGGCCCTGGAACGGAGGCGGGACTCGCCCGGGGCCGCATTCCTCCTGGCCGAGTCCTTCCAGAACCTGGGGCGGTATGAAGAGGCCCTCCGCCTCCTGGAGAGGCTCGCGGCCGTCGAGCCGGTCAGGGACAAGGTCTATTACGATCTCGGCATCTGCTACGGGAGATTGGACCAATTGGCACAGGCTCACTACAACTTCGGCCTGTACTTCAAGAAGACCGGGGAGCGCTCCAAGGCGCGCTTCCACTTCGACAAGGCCGAAGGACTCGCCCGCAGCGACCCCGGCCTGCTGCGAGAGATAAGAGAGGCGTCGGCGGATCTCTAGAGCCTGCAACGGCCCTTGCCCGACAGGCGGCCATTCGGCTTGACAGCGGCTCCGGAGGATATGGTAGGTTTACTGAATGAGAATTCATTCACATGAGGAGGTGGGAGCGATGAACATTGTGGTATGCGTCAAGCGGGTCCCCATGACCCAAGAGGTGGATCTGGAGATAGACGCCTCCAAGAAGGAAGTGAAAAAGGACATGCTGGCCTACGTGCTGAACGAGTGGGACAACTACGCCGTGGAAGAGGCCATTCGGTTGAAGGAGAAGCTGGGCGGCACCGTGACCGCGGTAACCGTGGGCGGCGAGGACGACGAAGAGGTGCTCAGGCGCTGCCTGGCCATGGGAGCGGACAGGGCGGTCAGGGTGGAGCCGGGTGATCGGCCCATGGACAGCTTTGTAAAGGCCCGCATCCTTGCCAAGGTCATCGGCGGGATGGAATACGACCTCATACTGACCGGGGTCCAGTCGGACGATCACAACCACGGCATGGTGGGCGTGCTGCTGGCCGAGGAGCTGGGGCTGGCCCACGCAACGGTCGTCACCGGGCTGGAGCCGGCCGACGGCAAGGCCAAGATCAGGATCGAGCTGGAAGGGGGCATGGAGGAGGTCTCCGAGGTTGACCTCCCGGCCGTGGTGAGCATACAGACCGGGATCAACGAGCCGCGGTACGTATCCATCATGGGCATACGAAAGGCCGCCAAAAAGGAGCTGAACGTGACCGAGCTCTTTTCGCTGGGACTTTCGGATGATGAGCTGGCCCCCATGACCGCGGTGGAGGAGTACTACTTTCCGCCTGAGACCGAAGGGGCGGAGATGATCGGAGGAGACGCGGGCACGGTCGCCGAGACCATCCTGCGCATCATAAAGGAAAAGGGGGTGAGCATATAATGGGCGAGATATTCGTACTGGTTGAGCACAGGCAAGGGGAAATCCGGGATATCAGCTACGAGATGCTCTGGAAGGCGGACGAGCTCTCGAGGAGCCACTCCCACCGACTGACCGCGGTGGTCCTGGGCGGGAAGGACGCCCGGGGACTGGCCGAAGCGATAGCCGACAGGGCGGACAAGGTCCTGGTGGCCGCGGACGACCGGCTCGAGGCCTTTGACGTGGACCTTTACAAGGAGGTCCTGCTGGGGCTCATCCGGGAGCACAAGCCCTTCCTGGTGATGATGCCTCACTCCCCCTGGGGCATGGACCTGGCCCCGGCCATTTCCATGAAGACCGGCCACCCGCTTGCCACGGACTGCGTGGACATACTGGTGGAGGACGGAAAGGCCAAGGTGGTGAGGCAGGTCTATACCGGCAAGGTCTTCTCCAAGGTGTCCATGAAGGAATCGGATACGTACCTGGTTACGGTGAGGGCCAGCGCGTTCCCTCCGGAAAAGCCGGAACAGGCCAGAAAGGGCGAGGTGGCGGAAGTCGGGCTCCCGGCCGAGCTGCCCGAGTCCCGCAGGCGCTTCGTCGGCTTTGAAGACGCCGGAGCGGGCGAGGTGGACATCAGCCAGGCCGAGCTCCTGGTCTCGGTGGGCCGCGGCGTGGGGGAGCAGGACAACATAGCCGCCTTGAAGGAGCTGGCCGATAAGATGGGCGGGATGCTCGCCTGCTCCAGGCCGGTGGTGGACAAGAACTGGCTGCCCAAGTACCACCAGGTGGGGACCTCGGGCAAGTCGGTCAAGCCGAAGTTGTACCTGGCTTTCGGCATCAGCGGGGCGTTCCAGCACGTGGCCGGCATAACCGGGGCCGGGACTGTGATCGCGGTAAACAAGGACGCCAAGGCCCCGATCTTCCGGGTGGCCGACTACGGCGTGGTGGACGACATGTTCAACGTGGTGGATGCCATCAAGGAGAAGCTGGGCTGATCATCGGGAGAGCTTTTCCAGCCTGAGCTCCAGGTAGGCCTCTTCGGCCTCCTGATTGTCCGGGGCTATTTCCAGGACCTCCTTGTAAGTCTCCAGGGCCCGGTCCAGGTCGCCCGATGACTCGGCCCGGGCCGCGAGCTCCATCAGGCTCCTTACCAGGCCGCGGCGGGCCTCCCGGTGGCCGGGCTCCTTTTCAAGGAGACGCCCGTAGACATCGGCGGCCCGCCGGAGCTCACCCTGCCGCTCGGCCAGGCTGGCGAGATCCAGCATCAGGCCCCGGTCCCCAGGCCTGGACTCCAGGGCCCGCTCCATGGCCTCCATGGCCTTGCCGGGTTTTCCCTCTTCCAGGTATGCCACGATCAGGTAGTCCTGTAGGGCCCGGGTGCCCGGGTTCTCCCGGAGGCCCTTTTCCATCAGCCGGGCGATCTCATCGTATCGGCCGCGCTCCTTCAGGTAATCAAAGGCGTAATCGTAGTAGGCCGTCTCCCCGGGCTCCTTCTCCAGGATTCGGAGCGCGGTTTGGTACGCGGCATCCCCCTTTCCCGCCTTTACCCGGGCCTCGAAAAGGAGCCTCAGGGCGTCCCGGTCCCCCGGATTTGCGCTGAGATACCGCTCCAGGCGGGCCAGGCATTTCTCCAGGTCCCCTGTCTCGTACTCCAGGACAGCCAGGTTGTAGAGCACGGTGTGGTTCTCGGGTGAGAGCTCCAGAATGCGGCGGTAGAGGTCCTTGAGGCGCTCCTTGTCGTCCCGGGCCTCCGCCGCCTTGACCAGGAGGAGCAGGGCTTCGAGGTTTCTCGGCTCGCGCTCCAGGACCGCCCTCAGGTGGCTTTCGGCGTCGGCCCAGCGGCGCTTTTCCACGGCCCTCTCGGCCAGGCGCAGCCTGCTCTCCACGTCCCCCGCCCCCATCTCCACCGCCTTTGCCAGGTATCGGTCGGCCTTGTCCTTGTTCCCGAGCTTGTCGTGGAGGCTCGCCAGGTTGTAGTAGAGGTTGGCGTCTTCAGGGTCGAGCTTCAGGGCGCCGGTGTAACGCGCGACCGCCTTTTCATCCCGCCCCAGGCGTGTGTAGAGGTACCCCAGGGCCTTGAGCACCGCGGTTTTGTCCGGGCCGGCCTCCAGCAGGGGCAGCAGGTCCTCGTACTCCCCCGCGGCTTCCTCCAGGCGGCCGGCACGCTCCAGCTCCTCGGCCAGGCTGTACCGCGCAACCGGGTCGTCCGGCCTTACCTGGACCAGCCTGCGGAGCGCCGAGAGCACGCCCTTCTCGTCCTCCATGGCCCGGTACACCTCCAGGAGCTCCTCCAGCAGAGGCTCTGACGGCCGGTCCTCGGCCATCCCCTCCAGCATCAGGGCGGCCTCCTCCCACCTCTCCAGTGCCTTGAGCTCCCTTACCACCCTCTCTCTGAGTCGCCGCTCCCCGGGGTGGAGCTCCAGGGCCCTTTTCAGGTGCTCCAGGCGCTTTTCCCGATCGATGATGCGATCGGCCCGCTCCAGCCATTCCTCGAGGCTCGGCTCCACAATGAAGGCGACCCGGCCGAAGGTCTTGCCGGCCCTGGAGACCTCCAGCTCGAAGCCGTGCCTGTCGAAGGGCCTCTCCTCGGGCAGGAGCTCTGAAATTAGCCTTTCCTCTTCGAGCAGGTCGCCGGAAGCCAGATCCGGGCTGTAGACGCGGACGCGGTAGTTGAAGCAGATGTTGGTGGAGATCTCCCGGATCTTCAAGCGGTCGCCGGGCCGGAGGGTGAGGGTCTCCCCGTCCAGGAGCCTCAGGGGCGTCCCGTTCCGGCTGATAAGGATGGAGTGGAGGCGCGGCTCAGGGACGTAAAGGCAGGTCCAGAGCCTGAAAAACCCCGCCGCCGCCCCGATCCCCAGTAGAATCAGGATCCAGGCAAGGCTCCGGCGGCGGCGCTGGCGTGCCCCTATTCGTGCCAAGGGGTATCCCCCACTAATCGCTGGCTGGTTTCCTCCCCGGCTTCTTGACGCCGGAAAACCGGTCCTCCCAGACCAGGAGGATCGGGCTTGCAACGAAAACCGAGGAGTAGCTTCCTACCAGGACCCCCACCAGCAGTGCGAACGCGAAGTCGTGGATCACCCCGCCGCCCAGCACGAACAGGGCCAGGACCACGATGAGCGTGGTGGAGGAGGTGAGAATGGTCCTGCTCAAGGTCTCGTTGATGCTGCTGTTCATCACCTCTTCGAAGCTCCTCCTGCGGAACCGCCTGGTGTTCTCCCTGATCCGATCGAAGACCACGATGGTGTCGTTGAGCGAGTAGCCCACTATGGTCAGGAAAGCGGCGATGATGGTGAGGGATATCTCGCGGTTGGTGAGGGCGAAGGCCCCCACTACGATGGTAACGTCGTGGATCAGGGCCACCAAGGCGCCCATGGCGTACTTCAGCCTGAGGAACCAGCAGAGCCCCAGGGTCACCATGAGGGCGAGAATGATCAGCCAGGTGACGCTGACTCCCAGGGTGGATGCAAGGTATACCACCACGGCCAGGGAGAGCGCCATGATCATGCTCATGGCCCACTTGAGTTCGAAGCGGCCGGAGATGTAAATGGCGATGAAGAGTATGGCGTAGAAGATGGCGAACAGGGCCTTCTCCCTCAGGTCTTCGCCCACCTTGGGCCCCACCATCTCCACCCTGCGGATCTCAACCCCTTGGCCGAAGGCCTCGGCCAGCGCCTCCTGGGCCTTTTCGCTCAACCCGGCCAGCTCCACCTCGGGCTGGCGGACCCGGATCAGGTACTCGGCCGCCCCTTCTTCTCCGAACTCCTGGATTATGCTGTCCTTGAGGAGGGGGGATCGGAACGCCTCCCTTATCTCGGCCGGGCTCCTCGGGGCGTCCAGTCTCACCTGAATCAGGACCCCGCCCGAGAAGTCCACTCCGTAGTTGGGCCCGCCCCGCCACACCAGGAGGGCCGCGGTGATTGCTATAAGGGTGAGTGAGACCACGAAGGCGATCTTTCTCCGCCCGATGAAGTCGATATTGATCCCAGGCTTTATGAACTCCATGCCTTATCTCCTGCCGGTCATATGCTGAGCCGCTTCCACCGCTTCTGCACAAAGAGGTAGTCGAACACTATCCTGGTCATGAAAACCGCCGTAACAAAGCTCGCCACTATTCCTATGCTGAGCGTGACCGCGAATCCCCTGACAGGGCCGGTCCCGAATTGGAAGAGCACCAGGGCGGCTATGAAGGTGGTCGCGTTGGCATCGAGTATGGTGACCAATGCCTTGGAGTAGCCGCCTTCCACCGCCGCCCGAGGGGGTTTGCCCAGCCGCAGCTCCTCCCTTATGCGCTCGAATATCAGGACGTTGGCGTCCACCGCCATGCCTATGGTGAGAATTATCCCGGCGATCCCCGGGAGCGTGAGGGTGGCCCCGAACAGAGCCAGGCCGGCCATGATGAAAAGGACGTTCAGCAGCAGGGCCATGTCCGCGACCAGGCCGGCCATGCCGTAGTAGACCACCATGAATATCACCACCAGGCACCCGCCTATGATCATGGACTTGAAACCCTTGTTGATGGAGTCCTGGCCCAGGCTGGGTCCCACGGTCCTCTCCTCCAGGATCTTCACAGGGGCGGGGAGCGCGCCTGCGCGGAGAACTATCGCCAGGTCCTTGGCCTCGTCCATGGTGAACCGCCCGGTTATCTGGGCCCTGCCGCCGGATATCTTCTCCTGGATCACCGGGGCGGAGTATACGTGGTCGTCCAGGATGATGGCCAGCTTCTCGCCCGTGTGGCTCTCGGTTATCCTCTCGAAGAGCCTTGCGCCGCGGGCGTCGAACGTGAGGGAGACGTAGGGCTCCCCGTACTGGCTGTCGATCTGGACCCTGGCGTCGGTCACGTACTCGCCGGTCATCAGGGTCCTCCTCTTGAGGAGGAACGGGATCTTCCTCTGCCCGCCGGTATCCGGGTCCTCCATCACCTTGTAGAGGATCTCGCTCCCCGGGGGGGCGTCGCCCTTGAGCGCCTCCTCCAGGCTGTTTTCCTCGTCCACCAGCTTGAACTCCAGCAGGGCGGTCTTTCCTATCAGATCCAGGGCCCTCTTGGGGTCCTTTACTCCAGGCAGCTGGATCAGTATCCGGTTGTCCTCCTGGGGGCGGATGTCCGGTTCGCTCACCCCGAACTGGTCAACCCGGTTGCGGATGGTCTGGAGCGCCTGGTCGGTCGCCAGGTCCATCACCCGCTCCCGGGCCTTGGGCCGGAGTCTCAGGCTCAGGGGGAACAGCCCCTCCTCGGTCTCCCTGTGGGAGATCACCTCGAAATCGGGGTAGTTGGATTCGGCCAGGGCCCTGAACGCATCCACGTCCTCGGCCCTCATCAAGGTGAGGTCTATGCCGCCGGTCCCTCGCCTGGCCAAGGTGTGGTAGCGGATGCGCTCCTTTCGGAGGTCGTGCTTGATCTCCTCCACCACCCGTTCCAAGTTGCTCTCCACGGCCTTCTCGGCCTCCACCTCCAGTACGAGGTGCATGCCTCCCTGGAGGTCCAGGCCCAGTTGGATCTTCTCAGTGGGGAGGATGGTCGACCACCAAGGGGGCAGGTCCCTGCTCAAGGAAGGCGTAAGATAGACAAACGCCATAAAGATGATAAACGCGGCCGCTCCCGCGCGCCAGCCCAGGTTCTTGAACACGTCTCACTCCTTCAGGGGGCGTTCTCCGGCCTTCATCCCTCGCGTCTCCATTCCGGAGCCTTGCCTCAAGGCCGTCCGGGAACCGGAAAACCCAATAACCGCCTCATCCCTCTTTGCGACTGGCGACTCCGGCTATGGAGCCGCGGCTGACGTTGACCCTGACTTTCGGCGCGATCTCCAGTGTGACCACGTCGTCCTTCAGGCCGGTGATCCTGCCGTGGAGCCCGCCCGAGGTCACCACCCGGTCTCCCTGCTTTATGGAGGCGATCATGTTCTTGTGCTCCTTCGCCTTTTTCTGTTGAGGCCTGATCAGCAGGAAATAGAAGATAGCGAACATCAGGATGAGCGGGATGAAGGCCCCGAAGCTCCCTCCTGCTCCTTCGGCGCCGGATCCCCCGGTACCCATTGCGTATGCCAGAAAGTTCATTCCCAAACCTCCCCTTGACTGTTTTCTTGGTCCCGCTTTCTATAGAACCGCTCTCGGAACGACTCCATCGAGTCTTCTCGAACGGCCGCTCTTATCGACTCCATCAACCCGGCATAGTAGTACAGGTTGTGGACGGTGTTCAATCGATAGGCCAGGATCTCCCTGGCCGTGAAAAGGTGCCGCAGGTAGGCCCGCGAGTAACGACTGCAGACCGGGCACCCGCACTCTTCGTCAACGGGCCGGTCGTCCCGGGCATACCGGGCGTTCTTTATGCTCATGCGGCCCCGCGCGGTGAAAAGCGTCCCGTTCCTTGCGTTGCGGGTGGGCATGACGCAGTCGAACATATCCACTCCCAGGCGGACCGCCTCCACGATGTCCTCGGGGGATCCCACGCCCATCAGGTAGACCGGCCGGTCCTCGGGGAGAAAGGGTACGGTGCGGGCCAGCACCCGTGCCCTGGTCTCCTTGTCCTCTCCCACTGAGAGGCCTCCCACGGCGTATCCGTCAAAGTCCAACCCCGCCAGGGCGGCCGCGCTCTCCTCTCGCAGGTCCTCGTACATCCCGCCCTGGACGATCCCGAAAAGGGCCCGGCCAGGGCCCGCGCCGAGCTCGCGGCAGCGCTCCGCCCAGAGCGTGGTCCGCCTCACCGCCTCTTTCACCCGGGCCCGTTCGGCCGGGTAGGGGGTGCACTCGTCCAGGACCATGGCGATGTCCGAGTCCAGCGCCTCCTGGATCTCCATCACCTCCACCGGGCCCAGGAAGTGCTTGGAGCCGTCCAAATGGGACCGGAACAAGACCCCCTCGTCGGTCACCGAGCTCAAGGCGGCCAGGCTGTAGACCTGGAAGCCCCCGCTGTCGGTAAGTATCGCCCCGCCCCATGACATGAAGCGATGGAGCCCGCCCAGGTCCCTTATGATCTCGTGCCCGGGCCTCAAGTACAGGTGATAGGTGTTGGCCAGGATGATCCGCGCGCCCAACTCCTCGAGCTCGTCCTGGCCCGCGGCCTTGACCGATCCCAGGGTCCCGACCGGCATGAACACCGGGGTCTCCACCGCCCCCCTGCGCGTCAGCAACCGGCCGCTCCTGGCCGCCGAGTCGCTGGAGGCATGGAGGACTGAGAAACCGAAACTCTCCAATGATCGCGCCGCCCCTCCCGCTTCCGGCTCAGAGTATCAGCATGGCGTCGCCGTAGCTGAAAAAACGGTAGCGCTTCTCCACCGCCCGCCTGTAGGCCCTCAATATCAGGTCGCGGCCCGCAAAGGCGGCCGTCAGGAAGAGCAGGGAGCTCCCCGGGAGGTGGAAGTTGGTTATCAAGGCGTCCACCGCCCGGAATTCATAACCCGGGGTTATCATCAGCCCGGTCCAGCCCTCGCCGGGCGTCAGGCGGCCCGTCTCCCGGGCCGCGCTCTCAAGGGCCCTTACCACCGTTGTGCCAACGGCCACCACGCGCCCTCGGGCGCTTCGGGCCCTTTCCACCGCCCCTGCGGTCTCGGGCGGGATCACGTAGTACTCCTCGCCCACGCTGTGCTCCCGGATGTCCCGGGTGCGGACCGGCCTGAAGGTCCCGTGACCCACGTGGAGCGTAACCGCGGCGACTCGGATGCCGGCCTCGCGAATCCGCTCCAGGAGGCCCTCGGAGAAGTGGAGCCCGGCCGTGGGGGCGGCCACCGCCCCCGGCCTGCGCGAGTAGACCGTCTGATAGCGCTCCCGGTCGAGCCCGCTCCTGGGATCTCCGGGGGAGCGCCTTATATAAGGAGGCAGGGGCATGGAGCCCTTCTCCTCCATTACCTCTTCAAGATCCCTCGGGCCGGAGAATCTTATCCGGGCAGTACCCTCGGCCCCGGTCTCCTCCACGGTCCCTGCGAGCTCGCCTTCCAGGATCAGCCGGGCGCCCCTCCGGGGCCGCTTGGACGACTTGACCAGGCACCTGCGCGGCGCCCCGGGCCGCTCCCCGGGACTCGGGACGTCCAGGACCAGCACCTCCACCCGCCCGCCGCTCTCCTTCCGGCCGTAGAGCCTCGCCGGGACCACGCGGGTGTCGTTCACCACCAAGAGATCGCCCGGGTCCAAGAGACCGGGCAGGTCCCTGAAGAGATGATCGGAGAACCCCTCCCTGGCCCTGTCCAGCCTGAAAAGCCTGGATCCGGTCCTCTCCGGGGCGGGCTCCTGGGCGATCAGCTCCTCCGGGAGATCATACCTGTAATCCTCGATATCGAACATGTGAGCGGGCTTAGGGCAGCCCTGAAAAAGGCTGCCCGCCCCGGTGGTTTCAACGGGTTACGGCCCTTTCCGCCCTGCGGCCCGGCGGAAATCCGCCTGGCCGCGGGCATCCGGGAAATCGATTCAAAAACCGTAACTTGTAATGAAACTCAGAGGGAAAGTCAAATCATTTATGAGCGGAACAGATAGGCGATCAGCAAGCCCGCGCACATGGCCGTGAATCCCATGACCCTGAGGTGGGCGTCAGGGATCTCCTGGATGCGGGCCATCCAGCGCTTCATCTTGTCGGGGAAGGCGAAGTAGGGGATGCCCTCCACCACCAGCACCAGTCCGATCAGGCATAAGAGGAGCTTCATGGGGCGACATATTAGTGAGCCCCGGGCCGGGTGTCAACATGATGGGTAGGAGGGGGCGCGGGAGACATGATCCCGGGAGACATGATCCTGGGGGACATAATCCTTGAACTATGACCGCCGATCAGTTAGGTTCCGTCCAGAAAAGGGCCCGAGTCGGGGTCTCCTCCCTCGTTCCGAAGCGTTCGGGGGGCGCGCGCTTCCGCCGGAGACCGAAAGGCGTGAGCGGGGCCGGGGGATGTTTTTTCGTTTTCGTTGCGAAGGGATAAGGGCCCGAGACGGGGTCTCCTCCCCCGTTCCGAAGGGATAAGGGATAACGGCTAAGGGCCCGAGACTGCGTCTCCTCCCTCGCTCCGAAGCTCCCGGGCTGGTCTCGCAGCGCGACTTGCCTGCGGGGGAAGCCGCCCCCTCCCTGTTCTCCGCCGCTTCGCGGCGGAGCCAGGGGGTCCCCCACAGGCAAGTCGCTGCGAGACGGCGCCCTCCCGCAAGGTCGCTCGGGAGGAGACGCAGTCTCGGGCGCCATGGCTGTAGTCTGATCGACACGGAGGTATATATCGGGGGGAGGATGAGCCTGGTCGTTGAGGCAAGAGTATTGGGGCTCCAGGCTCGTAGCGGACGGTTGAATCCGGGGGCCCGAGGCTGCTTCCGGGTAGGGTCGCTCGGGAGGAGACGCAGTCTCGGGCGCCATGGCTGTAGTCTGATCGAGACGGAGGTATGGAGTTGGGGGGGTGGCGTTGCGCCGTTGGGGCCCGCGAGGTGCTGAGGGATGAGGGCGGAGGCCGCTTACGTGTAGGGGGCGTGGGAGGGGACGCCGGCTCGGGTGCCATGGCTGTAGTCTGATCGAGAGGGAGGTATTGAGTAGGGGCTGGGGACGGCTGTTATGGGCTAATCGGGGTCGCGGGATTCAAGGGGGGAGGGAGTGGGTGTGAGGGTTTCGCCCAATCGCGTGGAGATCGACCTGGAGGCGGTGGCGCATAACTTCCGGGCGATTCGGGGCCGTATAGGGCCGGGCGTGGCCGTGGCCGCTGTGGTCAAGGCCGACGCCTACGGGCACGGGTTGGTGGAGGCGGCGAGGCGGCTGGAGCGGGAGGGCACCGAGCGCCTGGCCGTGGCCTATGCGGGCGAGGGGGCGGCCTTGAGGGCCGCGGGGATCGGGCGGCCGGTAATGGTCCTCTGCGGGGCCGGAGGCCGGGCCGAGGCCGAGGCGGTGGCGGAAAACGACCTGATCGCGGTGGCGGCGGACCTGGAGCAGGCCGATCTCCTGGCCGGGGAGGCCCGCCGCCGGGGGAGGCGTCTCAGGGTGCAGCTCAAGATAGATACGGGAATGGGGAGGTTGGGGGTCCGGTTCGAGGATGCCGGCGGGTTTCTCAGGCGGGTCTCCTCCTCCGGGGTGCTGGAGCCCGAGGGGCTCTTGTCGCACCTCTCGTCCGCGGACGAAGAGGACCGGGCCTATACGGAAGAGCAGGTCAGGCGGTTCAGGGCGGTGTTGGAGTCCTTGAGGCCCGAGGGCTTTGATCTGCGGGCGAGCAGCCTGGCCAACAGCGCGGGGATCATGAATTTCCCCGAAGCTCACCTGGGCCTGGTAAGGCCGGGGATACTGCTCTACGGGGGGCTGCCCTCGCCCGAGCTTTGCGCCTCCTTCGAGCTGCGGCCGGCAATGAGCCTCAGGGCCCGGGTCCTGCAGGTGAGGGAGTTTCCGGGGGGCGCTCCGGTGAGCTACGGCCGGACCTACCATACCGAGGGGCGGCGCAGGATAGCGGTCACCTCGGCCGGGTACTGCGACGGGCTCTCCAGGGCGCTCTCCAACCGGGGCCACGCCTTGATCCGGGGGGTCAAGGCGCCGATAGTGGGAAGGGTGTGCATGAACTTGACCATGGTGGACGTAACCGGTATCGGGGACGCGGCCGCGGGCGACGAGGCGGTTTTCCTGGGCGCACAGGGAGGCGGGGTCATTACCGGGGACGAGGTGGCCGCCGCCTGCGGGACCATTTCATACGAGGTTTTCTGCGCAGTGGGCGCGAGCGGGGAAAAGACATACGATTCATGAAACGCAAGCTGGACGACATCCTGAGGAGAGTGCTTCAGGCGTGCTTCGAGGAGGGGGCGCTGATTCCGGTGGAGGTGCCCGAGTTCGTGGTGGAGGTGCCCAACAACCCGGAGCACGGGCACTTCGCCACCAACCTGGCCATGACCCTGGCCGCTTCCCAGAAGCGGCCCCCGAGGGAGATAGCCGCGGTGCTGGCCGAGCGGTTGCAGGGATACCAAGACCTGATCGAGCGGGTGGACATAGCCGGCCCCGGGTTCCTCAACTTTGTCATAAGGCTCCGGGAGTGGCACCGCATCCTGGCCGAGGTGATCTCTCTGGAGCCGGACTACGGCCGGAGCGACATGGGCCGGGGCAGGAGCATCCTGGTTGAGTTCGTGAGCGCCAATCCCACCGGCCCCCTGCACCTGGGACACGGCCGCGGGGCCGCCCTGGGCGACAGCCTGTGCAGGATCCTGGCCTTCAGCGGGCACCGGGTGAGCAGGGAGTTCTATGTGAACGACGCGGGCGCCCAGATCCGCCTCCTCGGGGAGTCCGTCTACGCCAAGTGGAGACAGCGGCGGGACCCGGATTACGCCTTTCCGGAAAAGGGCTACATGGGGCCTTACATAGAAGACCTGGCATCCGAGGCCGAGTCCGAGGCCGGCCTGGACTCCCTCGAGCCGGACCGGGCGGTGGAGCGCTGCGCCGCCTTGGGCAGGGAGCGGATGCTGGGGGAGATCAGGCGGGACCTGGAGGAGTTCAGGACCGCGTTCGACACCTGGTTCTCGGAGAGCGACCTGGTCTCGTCGGGCGCGCTCCGGGAGGCCCTGGACGGGACCAGGGAGCGCGGCGAGCTCTATGAAAAGGACGGGGCCTGGTGGATCCAGACCACGGCCTACGGCGACGACAAGGACCGGGTCATCCGGAAGAACGACGGCGAGTACACCTATTTCGCGACCGACATCGCCTATCACCTGGACAAGTGGAGGAGGGGTTTCACCGGGGCGGTCAACATCTGGGGGGCGGATCACCACGGCTATGTCAAACGGGTCAAGGCCGCCTTGGCGGCGAGCGGCCTGGACCCGGACTGGCTCACGGTCCTCCTGATCCAACTGGTCAAGCTCTGGCAGGGCGGGGCCGAGATCCGGATGTCAAAGCGCGCCGGGAACTACGTGACCCTCAGGGAGCTCATGGAAGAGGTCGGAGTGGACTCGGCCAGGTTCATCTTCCTGATGAAGAACCACGACTCGCCCCTGGACTTTGATCTGGACCTGGCCAAGCGCCGCGACAGCGACAACCCGGTATACTATGTGCAGTACGCACACGCCCGGATCTGCAGCGTATTCAGGAAGGCGGCCGAGGCCGGGGTGTATCCGCCGGAAGACCCGGTGGAGGTGGTGGGGGCCCTTATCCTGGAGGAGGAGGTCGGGCTCATCCGTCTGCTCGCGCGGTTCCCGGACCTGGTGGAGGAGGTCTCCAGAACTTATGAGCCCCACAGGATGACCTACTACCTGACAGAACTCGCCTCCGCCTTTCACAAGTACTTCAACCTGGGGACGAAGAGCCCGGAGTGCAGGATGTTGTCCGAAGACGCGCACCTGAGCAAGGCCAGGCTCTGCCTCGCGGCCGGCGTGCGGGCGGTGCTGCGAAACGGGCTGTCGCTCCTGGGAATAGACGCCCCGGAGAGGATGTGAGCGGGCTGAGAGCTCATGGCCGCGAAAAGAACCAAGGAGAAGAACAAGGACCGCAGAATCCATATCGAGCTCAGCACCGGAGGCGCCCTGCTATGGGGCGGGGGGCTGATGTTTCTGCTGGTTTGGATCTTCGCCCTAGGGATACTGGTGGGGCGGGGATCCCTGCCGAGCGACATCAGAGTGGCGGCCGAGGCGCCGTCGTCCGCGCCGCCGCCCCCCCTGGAGGTGGAAAGGCCCAAGCTCGCGTTTTACGACAAGCTGGCCACCAAGAAGGACAAGGCCAGGGTGCGGGAGGAGCGGGCCGGCCGCGCTGAATCGGACGGGGGCGGCACGAGATCGGAGCCGGCGCCCCGCGCCCGGGAGCCGGTCACGGAGGAGCGGTCCGCGGGCCGGGAGCCGCCTCTCTACAACCCGCCGGGGGGGGAGGCTGAGAGCGGGTTCACGGTGCAGGTGGCCGCCCTGGAGAGCCGCGGCACAGCGGAGGAAATGAGCCTGGAGCTCAGGCGGAAGGGGCATCCCGCCTACTACTACGATGTATCCATACGGGGCAAGACCTACTTCAGGGTGAGGTGCGGGAGGTTCGTGACCCGGGAGGAGGCCGAGGCCTATGTCAGGCGGCTGAGGAACAAGGAGGGAATCGAAGGCTTTGTCTCCAAGCTCGAGTGAACCGCTGCTCAGAAAGGCGCTGGTAAGAGACGTAAAACCCATTCACCGGCTGCTCTATCACTACGCGGACCAAGGCCTGCTCCTTGCCCGCTCCTTGAGCGAGCTCTATGACCACCTCCGAGACTTCTACGTGCTGGAGGATCAGGCGCGGGGGAGCCTTGTGGGTTTCTGCGCCCTCGGGGTATGCTGGGAGGACCTGGCGGAGATCAGATCCCTGGCGGTGGAGGAGGAGGCCAAGGGCAAGGGATACGGCCGCAGCCTGGTGAGGGCCTGCATGGAGGAGGCCGCCACCCTGGGGATAACCAGGCTCTTTACCTTGACCTATGTGGAGGGCTTCTTCAGGAGGCTGGGGTTCGAGGAGGTGGAAAAGGCGGGCCTGCCTCACAAGGTTTGGGCGGACTGCCTCAAGTGCCCCAAGTTTCCGGACTGCGACGAGACGGCGATGGCCCGTGGGCTCTGAACGCCCTCTCTAGGAGGATCGACCAATGTTTGGCATCGGACTGCCGGAGCTTATCATCATCATGGTGATAGCCTTGATCGTCATCGGGCCGAGCAAGCTCCCGGACCTGGCGCGCGCCCTGGGCAAGGGGATGGCCGAGTTCAGGAAGGCGACCCAGGAGATAAAGGACAGCCTGGATGCGAGCGAGGACTTCCAGGAGATAAAGCGCGACGTGACCGACACGGTGAGCGGTATCCAGCGCTCCCTGGAGGATCGGCCCGGCGGCCGGGGGGAGAGGGCCGCCGGGGAGGACGAGCCCGGCGAGCCTCCTCCCGTGTACGACTCCTACGACGAGGTCCTGGAAGAGTATGAAAGCGGGAAAGAGGATTCAGGCGAAGAGGTCTCGACCGCGGCAGGGGACCGGGAGGAGAAGGCCGGAGAGGACGATAACAAGGAGGAGAGGTGAAAAGCGACGAGAAGCAGCCCTTCATGAGCCACCTGGAGGAGCTCCGGAAGCGCCTGATCACCTGCGCGATCTCGGTGGGAGTTGGATTCGCGGCGGCCTACTTTTTCAAGGAGCGGCTCTTCCGGATCCTGGTCTCTCCGCTCAAGGACAACCTGGAGGAGGGCCAGCAGCTCATCTTCACCAACCTCCCCGAGATGTTCTTCGCATACCTCAAGACCGCCCTGGTGGCCGGGATCCTGGCTTCCGCGCCCATCATCTTCTACCAGCTTTACATGTTCGTGGCACCGGGCCTGTACCATCACGAAAAGCGCCTGGTGGTGCCCTTTGTGGTAACATCCACCCTGCTCTTCGTGGGCGGGAGCCTCTTCGGCTACTTCGTGGTGTTCCCCTTCGGGTTCCGCTTCTTCCTGGGCTTCGCCAACGAATACATCCAGGCCTTGCCCTCGGTGAAGGAGTACTTCTCCTTCGCCATCAAGCTCCTCTTCGCCTTCGGGCTGGTCTTCGAGCTGCCCGTGGTGGCGTTTTTCCTCGCCAAGATGAGGGTGATAACCCCGGACCTGATGAGACGCAAGCGCAAGTACGCGCTCCTCTTGACCTTCACGGCATCGGCCATACTGACTCCGCCGGACGTGGTCACCCAGTGCATGATGGCCGGGCCTCTTATCCTGCTCTATGAGATAAGCATCCTGGTGGCCAGGATGGCGGGGAAGCCCCGGGAGGAGGCGGAAGGCGCCAAGGAGTCCTAGCGCCCGCCCGCTGGTTCGGCGGTCAGCTCCACAGGGGGGGTGAAGGGGGTGAAGCGTCTCCCCTTGACCGTTAGCATCAGGGGCCTCTTGTCCAGCTCGCCGTCGCTTGCGAACGAGATCCTGCCGGTGACCCCCTCCAGCCCTTCGAGCTCGGCAAGCGCCCGCCTCAGGTCCTCCCTGGTCAGTACCGAGCGGCCCTCCAGGGCGGATCTCAGGACCCGCATGGTGTCGTATCCCGCGGCCGCCAGCAGCCCGGGCTGGGATTGAAAGGCCTCCCTGTAGCGCAGAGCGAAATCCCTCACCCCGCTCGAGTCCAGGCCTTCGAAAAAGGCGGACGGAAACACGGCTCCCTGGATATAGTCCCCGCTGGTCTCGATCAGGTCCTCCGACTGCCACAGGCTGGTCCCCAGGAAGCGCATGCCCAGGACCCTGTGAAACGGGAACTGAGGGACCAGCAGGGCCACGCGCTCGGTGTTGTCCGGTATGAAGACCGCCTCGAAGTCCACTATGGGCTCGGGCTCGTCCCCGGGAGGTTCTTCCAGGCCCATGAGCTTCCTCCGCTCCTCGAGCATCCGGGCCACCGAGGCGGGCCTGGGGTAGTAGAGGCCGACCATGCGCTTGACCTCGCCGGCAAAGTCGGTCTTGTCCGTGGGGTAGGATTCCACCGCAGTGATCTCGCCTCCCAGATCTTCGACCTTATCCCAGAAGAGGTTCATGAAGTGCCGGCCGTAATGGTTCTCCGGGAAGAGTATGCCGAAGCGCCGGATGCCCAAGTCCAGGACGGCGGTCTCAGCCAGGGCCTCCATTTGGGCCGAGGGGGTCAGGAAGTTCCGGAATACCATGTTTCCGGTCTCCGGGACGCCTCCCCTCTGGGTCAGGGTGATAATCGGGATCCCGAGCTCCTGGGCCTTCCGCGCCGCAGCCCCGGCCGCCTTGCCGGCCAGGGGCCCGATGAGGGCGCTCACGTTCCTCTCCAGGGCCAGCTCCTCCACCGCGCTTACCGCCGCCTCTTCCGACCCCTTGGTGTCCCGGATCAGGAGCTCTATCTCCGGCCCGGGGATGGAGGCGTCCCATTGAGAAGCCGCAAGCTGGATCCCGTTCAGGATCTCCTCCCCGTATATGGCGAAAGGACCGCTCAGGGGGAGCAGGCAGCCGATCCTGCCCTTTCTCTCCATGAGCTCCTCGTCGATCTCCACCAGGATCCGCCTTCCCTCCAGGATCAAGTCCGGCTCCGAGGCCGTCTCCAGCAGGGCCTCGGCGGCTTCCCGCGCCTCGAGGAGGTCATGCCCTTCCAGGTGGAGCCGGGCCGCCCTGAGGCGGATCAGGGGCAGGTAGGGGCCGGCCTCGGCCTCCATGGCCTCCAGTTCCTCCAATGAGGCCGACCGGATCAGCCGTCCGGCCTCTCGCTCCAGCTCTTCCGAAATTTCCCGGGAGGCCGAGGCTCGGGACCAGAGCGAAAGGGCCCCGGCCGGGTCGCCCAGCCGCTCCTCGACCCGTCCCAAGAGCAGCAGGACCTCTCCTTCCAGGTCATGTCCTCGATGCCGCCTCAGCCACTCCCGGCCCTCTTCCCTGCACCGCTCGAACCGCTCCAACCTGAAGCAGGAGGAAAGCATGTAATAGGCGGCTTCCGGGGCCTTGGGGTGTGAGAGATAGTCCTTGTAAATACGTTCGAAAAGAGGCAGCGCCTCCTCGAAGTCCCGGTCCCGGTACTTGATGCCCGCCATCCGGTAAAGGGCGTCCCGCGTCTCTTCGCCCCTCGGGTGGGCCTCCACGTAGCTGCGGTAAGCCTCGAAGGCCCGCTCGTCCTCTCCTCGCCGCTCGTGCTGGAGGCCGAGCTCATAGGCGCTCTTGAGGGGAGGGGCCTCCGGGGCCGGACTGATCTCGGGCTTGCCGGGCGCGCACCCGGCCATGAGAAGCAAAAGGGCCGCCCCCGCCGCAAGGGCGGGGACAGCCCGTAGGAGGAGGGGCACTCGCTTTGAACCGGTGATCACTTCTTGACTTCCTCAAAGTCCGCGTCGACCACGTCGTCGTCCTGGGAGCCTCCGCCGGCCTCGCCGCCTGCCGCGCCCGGGCCGCCCGCCTCCTGCTGCTGGCCGGCCTGCTGCGAGGCCTGGCTGTACATGGCTTCGGCCAGCTTGTGGGAGGCCTGAGTGAGCTCCTCTGTCTTCTTCTTTATCTCTCCCGCGTCGTCGCCTTCCATCGCCTTCTTGAGGTTTTCTACGGCGTTGTTTATATCAGCCTTGGTGGCGTCATCCAGCTTGTCTCCGACCTCGCCTACGGACTTCTCGGTGGAGTAGATCAGGCTGTCGGCCATGTTCCTGGCCTCCACCAGCTCCCGCTTCTTCTTGTCCTCCTCGGCGTGCATCTCGGCGTCCTTGACCAGGTTCTGGATCTCATCCTCGCTCAGCCCGCTGGAGGCGGTGATCTTGATGGACTGCTCCTTGCCGGTGCCCTGGTCCTTGGCCGAGACGTTCACTATGCCGTTTGCGTCTATGTCAAAGGTGACCTCTATCTGGGGCACGCCCCTGGGCGCCGGCGGTATGCCCACCAACTGGAACCTCCCCAGGCTCTTGTTGTCCGTTGCCATCTCGCGTTCGCCCTGGAGCACGTGTATCTCCACCGCGGGCTGATTGTCCGCCGCAGTGGAAAATATCTGGCTCTTCTTGGTGGGAATGGTGGTGTTCTTCTCTATTAGCTTGGTGAAGACGCCCCCGAGGGTCTCGATGCCCAGGGACAGCGGGGTAACGTCCAGCAGCAGCACGTCCTTTACGTCGCCCTTGAGCACGCCGGCCTGAATGGCCGCGCCTATTGCCACCACCTCGTCCGGGTTGACCCCCTTGGTGGGCTCCTTTCCGAAGATCTCCTTGACCTTCTGCTGGACCATGGGCATTCGGGTCATCCCGCCCACCAGGATCACCTCGTGCACGTCCCCGGCCTGGATGCCGGAGTCCTTCAGCGCCATCTTGCAGGGCTCGGTCACCTTTTCCACCAAGTCGCCCACCAGTTGCTCCAGCTTGGCCCGGGTGAGCTTGATGTTCATATGCTTGGGCCCGCTGGCGTCGGCGGTTATAAAGGGTAGGTTGACGTCGGTTTCCTGGGACCCGGAGAGCTCCATCTTGGCCTTCTCGGCCGCCTCTTTCAGCCTCTGGAGGGCCATCTTGTCGTTCCTGAGATCGATGCCCTGATCCTTCTTGAACTCATCGGCCAGGTAGTTCATCACGCGCAGGTCAAAGTCCTCTCCGCCCAGGTGGGTGTCTCCGTTCGTGGCCTTGACCTCGAACACGCCTTCGCCGATCTCCAGGATGGAGATGTCGAAGGTGCCTCCCCCCAGGTCGAAGACCGCTATCCTCTTGTCGCCCTTCTTGTCCAGGCCGTAAGCCAGGGATGCCGCAGTGGGCTCGTTGATGATGCGCTCCACCTTGAGCCCGGCGATCCTGCCCGCGTCCTTGGTCGCCTGCCTCTGGCTGTCGTTGAAGTAGGCCGGAACAGTAATGACCGCCTCCGTGACCTCCTCGCCCAGGTAGTCCTCGGCGGTCTGCTTCATCTTCTGTAGGATCATGGAGGAGATCTCGGCCGGACTGTATTTCTTCCCGCGGACCTCTATGTGGGCGTCGCCGTTCTCCGCCTTTACGATCTTATAAGGCAGGTTATTGATATCCCGCTGCACTTCCTGGGATTCGTACTTGCGCCCTATCAGCCGCTTGACCGCAAAGATGGTGTTGTCCGGGTTGGTTATGGCCTGCCGCTTGGCGATTTGACCCACCAGGCGCTCGCTCTTGTCATTGAACGCCACCATGGAGGGGGTGGTCCTGCTCCCCTCTGCATTGGCTATCACCACGGGGTCCCCGCCCTCCATAACAGCCACGCAGGAGTTTGTCGTACCAAGGTCGATTCCTATAGTTTTACCCATTTTGTCCTCCTCTTGTCTCGTGCCAGGATTTATCCATTCTCTTTTTCTCCGGAGTTTTGATTGTCGGGGCATTCATCCCCACCCCCTTGGTCCGGTCCTCCGCTGCAAACCACGACCATCGCAGGCCTGATCAACCGCTCATTCAGTGTGTAGCCCTTTTGGAGCTCCTGCAGTACCTTGCCGGACTCCTTCTCCGGGTGCGCCTGCATGGATATGGCCTCGTGGTAATTGGGGTCGAAACGCTCCCCTTCGGCCTTGACCTCGGCCAGGCCGACCCGCTCCAAGGCCTCCTTCAGCCCCTTGAGGGTCAGCTCCACCCCTTCCCTCAAGGAGCCCAAGGAGTTGTTCTCTTTGGAGTGTCCCAGCGCCTTTTCCAGGTTGTCCACCACCGGGAGGATCTCCTTGATCAGCTTCTCAGTGGCGAACCTTCGCCACTCCTCCTTCTCCCGCTGGTGCCTTCGCTTCAGGTTCTCCATCTCGGCCTGGCTGCGGAGGTAGAGCTCGAAATTCTTCTCGGCCTTCTCGGTCAGGCCGCGCACCACCTCGAGGAGCTCCTCCTTGGAGAGCTCCTCCACGGGCCGCTCTCGAGCATCGTCTTTCTCGGACCCCTCTTGATCGAGATCCTCCCTGAGTTCCTCTTCCTCGGGTCGGGCCCCGTTGCAACCGGTCCTTTCCTTTTCTTCGGTCATGATTCGATCCTGTCCCATAGAATTCGGCTTCCGATCGTTGAGGGAAACGTTAAGCATCGGCCATACCCTTGTCAACCGTGACAGGGGAGGTTAAGGCGGGAGCGGACAGCCCTGCGGGCGGTGGTATCGGGCGGGGCGGGCGCTAGCCGGGAAGGGGTTCGCCGGCGGCTGTGAGCTCGAGATCCCGGAGGAGCTCGGGGGCGTACTCCCTGGTCAGCCGCCGGGTCTCATGGTCGTCCCGGCCGGTGGGCTTTATGAAGAGACCGTCGCAGCCGGCCCTCATCATGGCCACCGCGTCGGTTATCAGGGACTTGCGGGTGTAGAAGACCGCGGGTACTCCGGGGAAGCGCTCCCGGGCCATGCGGAGATTGGCCAGTCCGTACTTGCGGTTCTGGCCCACCCGGTCGCAGGCCTGTTCAAAGATCTTTCTCCATCCGTCCACAATGGTGAAAAGCCGCTTGAGGTACTCATTGTGAGCGTCGCCCGGAAATTCTTCCAGGCCCTCATACACCCGATCCAGCGGGGGGATGGCCTCGGCCTTGGCGCGGAGCTCTCCGGCCGGGGTGATCGAGGGATCAAGGACCTCGGGGTCCTTCCCCCAGAGGTCCAGGAGAAAGAGCGCCGGCGGGCGCTCTTCCAAGAGCTCCACCGCCTGGTCGAAGGTGTACGCCTGGATGAAGTCGTAGCCCGGGGCGGCGGGGGCGATCTCCTCTCTTACCAGGGAGTGCTCGAAATCCGAGTCGTCGATGAAGCAGATAGCGGATCTCATGATCGGTCCTCTACTCCAATGTCCCGCCGGTCAGTCTCTCCAGGGCCTCCAGGTATTTTTCCCGTGTCTTTTCGATCACCTCCGGCGGGAGCCTGGGAGGGGGCGGGGTCTTGGGCCAGTCAAGGCCCTCCAGGTAGTCCCTCAAGTATTGCTTGTCAAAGCTCTTCTGGGGGCCGCCCGGGCTGTAGATGTCCATGGGCCAGAATCGGGAGGAGTCCGGGGTGAGCACCTCGTCTATGAGTATTATGCGATCGCCCAGGCGCCCGAACTCGAACTTGGTGTCCGCTATGATTATCCCCTTTTGAGCGGCCAGGTCCCGCCCGAAGCGGTATATCTCCAGGCTGAGGTCTCTTACCAGGGCCGCGGTCTCCGGGCCCAGGAGCCTCTCGGCCTCGGCAAAGGGGATGTTGATGTCGTGGTCCCCCGAGTCGGCCTTGGTGGAAGGGGTGAATATGGGCCCGGGGAGCTCCTGGGACTCCTTCAGCCCGGCTGGGAGCGGAATCCCGCATATGGTGCCGCTTTTCAGGTATTCCTTCCAACCCGATCCGGAAATATAGCCCCTGACTATGCACTCCACCGGCAGGGGATCGGCTTTTCTAACCAGCATGCTCCTCCCCTGGAGCTCCTCCCTGTACGAGGGGCAGGGCTCGGGGAACTCGTCCGGGTCGGTGGAGATCAGGTGGTTCTCCACCGTGGGCTCCACCCGGCTGAACCAAAACGTGGAGATTTGGGTCAGGATTCGCCCCTTGTCCGGTATGGGATCGTCCATCACCACATCGAAGGCGGACATCCTGTCGCTCGCCACTATCAGGAGGGCGTCGCCCGCCTCGTAGATATCCCTTACCTTGCCCCGCTTCAAGAGCCGGAGCCCCTCCAACCTCGATTCCATCATCGCTTTTCCCGCCATGCCTCTTCATCCCTTTCCAGTTTCCGTCCGGAAACGGCCCTTTCTCCCGATCCCGGCGTCGATCCGGGGGGTTGGTCGCACGCTGTACTCCAGGGGCACTTTACAAAACCCGGACCCCGGGAACCGGTGGTTCAATCATAAGGAAGGGAAGATTTTCATGCAACGCCTTGAAAGTCAAGTACAACAGGCCGGATTGCCTTATCCTCCAAGCCGTGGAATGGTATGGTATCCGGTCCGTAAAGGGAAAAGGAGGTCCGCCGTGCTCATTTCCAAGGAAAACCAGGGGATCAGGGAGAGGATCACGGACTTCGACCGGCGCATCGACCGGATGCACGCCGAGTTCGGGAAGTACCGCGCCGGCGAGGCCGAACGAATGCCGGACTGGGAGCGGCTGGAGCGGGATATGCTCGCCTTTTCCAGGAGGAGGATAGCGGACCTGGAGCTTGCCAATCAACTGGACAGGGTGATGCACAAGTTCCAGAATCGAAAGAAGATCTGGCTCAAGTGGGCCGAGGAGTACCACACCCGGTCCCTGCGGGAGGACCCGGCGCAGGGCGGCGGCCCCTAGAGGTATTTCCCGTGCTCCCTGGGGGTGACGTGGGTGCGGTGCTCCTCCCAGTCGCGGATCTTGAGGGTCATATAGTTGCGGTAAACCCGTTCGCCCAGCAGCTCCCGGAGGAAGCGGCTGCGCTCGGCCTCCACCAGGGCCTCGAAGAGGCTCTTGGGCAGAAACCGGCGGTCCCAGACCCTGGTCCCGTAGCCCTTCCTGTAAGTGCTCCCCGAGTCCGGTCTGCCCGGGTCGATCCGGTTCCTGAGCCCGTCCAGCCCCATGGCGATCAGGGCGGCCAGTTGGAGGTAGACGTTGCCCGCCGGGTCCGGGCTTCTCAGCTCTATGCGGACGTTTTCCGGACTCCCGCTATAGGGGACACGCACCATGGAGCTGCGGTTGCGGAAGCCCCACGACCTCACCACTGGGGCCTCGCGCTCCAGCACGTAGGCCTTGTAGGAGTTCAGGGTGGAGGCCATTACCAGGGAGGTCCCCCTGGCGTGGCGGAGTATGCCGCCTATGAAGTGCCGGGCCGTCTCGCTCAGCCCGCCCTGTCCTGACTCCGACCAGAAGAGGTTCCGGCCTTCTGGGTCCTGCATGGACAGGTGGATGTGAAAGGCGCTCCTGTTCTGCCCGTCGAAGGGCTTGGGCATGAAGGTGGCGTGATAACCGTGGGCCGCCGCCGTCTGCTGGGTCACGTAGTTGAAAAGTAGGGTCCGGTCCGCGGCCTTGAGCGGATTCGCGGCCTCCAGGTTGATCTCGTGCTGGGACGGGGTCACCTCGTGGTGGGCCTTTTCAAAGCGGATCCCGCATCCCCTGAGGACCGCCAGGATCTCGTTGCGCACCTCTTCCCCCCGGTCGCGAGGGGTGGTATGGAAGTACCCGGCCCTGTCCGTATGTATATCCTCGCCCCACTCGGCCGAGTTGAGGAGAAAGAACTCGTGCTCCGGGCCGACCGTGAACCGGCACTGGAACTCCTCTTCCCCTTCGGCGACCACTCTCTCCAATATGGCCCTGGGGTCGGCCTGGGAGCGCTCCCCCCTCTCGTTGTAAACATGCCCCACGAAAAAGCCCAGCTTCCCGTTGCCGGACGGGACCAGCAGGAAGCTCTCCGGATCGGGCACCAGGACCCGGTCGCTGCTCTCCACGGAGGCATACCCGGCTATGGAGCTGCCGTCGAACCCGATCCCGTCTTCCAGCAGGCGCTCGATGTTCTCCGGGTTTATCGGCAGGCTCATCAGTCCGCCGTTCAGGTCCAGGAAAAATATCTTGGTGCTGTCCGCCTCTTCCAGCCGCCTCTTGATCTCTTCGATGCCGTTCATTCCCTTCTCTAGTTTCCGTCCAGAAATGGCCCTTTCTCCCAATCTCGGCGTCGATCCGCGGGGTTGGTCGTGCGACGTACTCCAGTACGCCTTCTCCCGACTCCTTGATTTGACTCGGGCCATCCTTGGCCCTCGCCCTTCGGGCACCCTAACGGGTGTCCCATTCCGCTGTCCTGCGGAATGGTCCTTGACCTTGGAAGAAATTGCTCATTTCTGACCTGGAAACTCACTAGTGCCGAGAACTCATTTATGGATGGGCACTCTCTATCCTCTTCGGCAAACAACCATTTCCAGCAAACCCGCCCTGAAAACCTCAAAGCTGTGAGAACGGTTCAGAGAAGGCTTCATATATTTGGAAAATCCCCAGCCGCCTTAATCTTACCCAAGCCTCCCCTGTGATAACCTGCCTTTTTTTTTAAAATTCTTTCGAGGGCTTCCCAGGCCCCTCCTTTGATTGCGTCTGGATCCCTAAAGTTGGACTTTTGTCCGATTGAGGGCGAAACCTTGGGATAGGCAGCTCTTATCGCGGAAATGTCACCCAAAAACCAAGCTTCAAGCTCTTCTATGGCCAGACGGTTCAAGACCTGAAAATCTCCCTTCTTGCCTGGTGAAGACTTGGTGTGGAATCCTATAGCTCGCGCCCTTTCTTCGAGCTCGGCCTTGAGTTCATAACAATCTTCGCGGTCCCCGTCAATCAGGACCACGATCCCGAAACCTGGAGGCAACCATGCCTTGTATGCCCGCAGACGTTGCGGCAGTTTAGACAGGAGGTCTTTCTTGCCCTGGTGAGGATGTATTTTGATTATGCTATTCGTGGGACACCCTTTGACATGTATGACCGGTTTGAGGACGCTGTCATTTCGGCACCTCAGCTTAGATTTGACTGAAGTTCTTCACTGTTAATAAACTTGGATCTTAATAAGCGTACAATACCCTATGCCGGCATTTATACAGGTGTTGTCATGATACATCAAGTCATTCGACCCTCACTCTTTCCAGGTAGTCGCGGTAGAACTCCAGCACACGGTTCCTGAAGCGGACGGTCTCTGTGAAGGGCGGGATGCCGCCGTACTCCTTCACCCTGTGGGGGCCTGCGTTGTAGGAGGCAAGGGCCAGGCTTATGTCGCCCCCCTGCTTCTCCAGCAGGTCGGCGAAGTAGCTGAGGCCCCGGAACACGGCCTCCTCGGGCAGGAACCTGGAGTCCGATGTGTACTGGGCCAACTCCCTGCGGTAGCGGGAAAAGAGCCGTATCCTTTCCTTTTTGAGCTCCAGGGACTCCTGCATGAGCTCCCTGGCCCCGGCCGCCTCTTTGAGGTCGTCCTCGGCGTCTATGGCCAAGAGGGCGGCCATGGCCTTTCTCCGGGCCTCCCGCTCCTTTCCCATGACCGAGAAGGCGCGGTCGAAGTAGTCCGGGTGAAAGATCTCCTTCATACCCAGGGCCTTGGCGGTGGCCGGCATTATCTGGGTTAGGCCGGCGGCCCCCACGTGGGAGACGGCGTCCGGATTGAAGCTGGACTCCCTCTTCATCAAGGCCAGGAAGAGCAGGGGATCCACCGGGGCAGGGTTGCCGGGGCCGATCCTCTCCAGGGCCTCTTCCAAGGCCGGGACCAGGGCCGGGGCCTCGGCAAGGGCCACCCGGCGCCATCGGTCGGGGCCGGGGCGTTCCCCGGGCGGGGGCAGTCGGTCGAGGTCGAACCCGGCCAGCTCCTCAGGGGAGGCCTCTTCAGTGAACCCGGCAAAGACCGCGTTGACGAATCTCACGTTTTCAGGAGTGAGGCAGGCATCGGAGTCCACGTCCATGCATGTGTTGTAGAGGCAGCCCAGGGCGTCGCGGAGCCGCCCGCCCGCCCGCTCCAGCGCGGCTCCCAGGAGCTCCCTCATGAGTGCGCCGCATTTGGTCGGGTCCAGCCGCTCGTCGACCTCCGGGCTTAGCGAGGCCCTGTAATCCAGGAGTCTGGTCTCGGCCCGGTCCTTCAGCTCCTTGTACTCCAGTACGTTTCTTATGATGGCCCGGGCCGGGCCCCCCGGGAAGGTCTCGGGCCTGCGGGCGGTCATGGCGCGCTTGGCCCGCTCGAGCGAGAGCCCGGCGGCCCTGTGCAGGGCCAGGCCCTCCTCGTACTCGGAGGTCGACTGCACCCGGAGACCCAGGTCCTTGCCCGCCTCCGGCCTGAGCCTCAGTATGCCCGCCTCGCCCCTGTAGGTCCCGTCTTCCAGGCTCGCCCGGATAGCGGCCGTGTTCTCGGCCGCTATCATCTCCGCAAGCCTCCCCGGGATCTCCATCCCCGCCGCCCGGGATACCGGCCAGAGGGCGGCGAGGAACAGGAAGAGCGCCAGAACGGGCCGGCCGGTTTTGATTCTCATAAATGCCTCCGAGAGCTCCTCCCTATCGAAGGGGGGCTGCAATTTGCTCGAGTTCGTCTCGTTCGAAACGGTAGGTCTCCCCGCAGAACTCGCACCTGACCTCGGCTCCCTGGTCATCCGCCGCCAGGCGGGCGAGCTCCTCGGGTCCTAGCGCCGCAAGGGCCTCCTCCATGCGCTCCCTGCTGCAGGTGCACCGGAAAAAGACCGGCCTCTTCTCCAGGATCTCGAAGTGGATGTCCCCGAACAGGATGGCCAGGATCTCCTCGGGCGCCTTGCCGTCCCTGAGTAGCTCTCCAAGGGAAGGCAGGGATCGGATTCGGGTGGATATCGCCTCCACCGCCTTTGCGTCCGAAGGAGGGAGGGCCTGGATCAGGAAGCCTCCTGCGGCCGGGACGTCCAGGTCTGGACCCAGGAGCACGCCCAGCCCCACCGCAGAGGGGATCTGCTCGGACTCGGTCAGGTAGTAGGCCAGGTCCTCGGCGATCTCGCTGCTGTAGAGCGGCACCACTCCCTTGTAGGGCTCCTTTAGCCGCAGATCCTTGGTCACAGTCAGCAGACCGGCGCGGCCCAATGCGCCCGCAACATCGAATCGCTCCCCCTTCGGAGGGAGGTCCGCGCCCGGATTGCCCGCATAGCCGCAAACGGATCCGTCGCTCCTCGCCTCCACCAGCAGCTTGGCCAGGGGGCCGTTTCCTTCGAACTTCAACGCCACGCGCTGCTCTCCCTTGAGCATCGCTCCCATCAGCGCTCCGCCGGCCAGGGCCCGGCCCAGAGCCACGGAGGCGGTCGGGGAGGTCCGGTGACGCCCGCACGCCTCTCTTACCAGGTGAGTCGCAGAGCAGGCGACCCCCCGCAGGTTCCCGGTCTCCGTTATGACTCTCACCACGCAGTCTTCCAAGACGTCCTCCCGCCTGGCGCCAGGGCGTCCGATACGCGCCCTCATTTTACAGGGCCGGGACCGGGCTGTCCAGCCGCGTCGAGCAGAACCGTTCCGCCGATTGTTCGGCGGGATCAGGGAACGGGTATAATTGTAGTATAGACTCAAAATATAACTTTATAATAGCATTCTCAACGCCCTTGGCATTAAATGACCAATGAAGGCATATCCATCTTGACAAGTACGGAACCCGCCTTAATTTTAACACAGATCGGCGGCCGGGTCGCCGTATATCAGAGAAGGAGACATTGCCATGCGTCTGGACAAGTTTACACTCAAGGCACAGGAAGCCCTACAGGACTGCCAGCAGCTTGCTGAGCAATACGGGCACCAGCAGATAGAGCCCGAGCACCTGGCTCGGGTCTTATTGGATCTCAAAGAAGGCGTAGTGCCGCCCATCCTGGGAAAGATCGGGGCGGCCGCGAGCCGGATGACCGCGGACCTGGACAAGGCGCTGGAGAAACTGCCCAGGGTATCGGGGGCGGGCGCCGGGCAGACGTATATCTCGCCGCGGACGAAGTCCGTCCTGGACAGCGCGTTCAGCCAGGCCGAGCAGCTGAAGGACGAGTACGTGAGCATAGAGCACATCCTTCTGGCCCTGGCTGACGAGGGCGGGGAGGCGTCCCGCATCATGGCCCGGGCGGGCATGACCAGGGATGCGGTCCTGCAGGCCATGGTGGACGTGCGCGGCGGCCAGAGGGTCACCGACCAGAACCCGGAGGACAAGTACCAGGCCCTGGAGCGATACAGTAAGGACCTGACCGAGATGGCCTCCCAGGAGAAGCTGGATCCGGTGATCGGCCGGGACGACGAGATCCGCCGGGTGATACAGGTCCTCTCCAGGCGGACCAAGAACAACCCGGTGCTCATAGGAGAGCCGGGAGTGGGAAAGACCGCCATCGTGGAGGGGCTGGCGCAGCGGATCATCAGGGGCGACGTGCCGGACACCTTGAAGGAGAAGCGCGTGGTCGCCCTGGACATGGGCGCTCTCGTGGCGGGCGCCAAGTACAGGGGCGAGTTCGAGGACAGGCTCAAGGCCTTCCTCAAGGAGATCACCGACGCCCAGGGACGGATAATCCTTTTCATCGACGAGATGCACACCCTGGTGGGCGCGGGCGCGGCCGAGGGCGCGGTGGACGCCTCCAGCATGCTGAAGCCCGCCCTGGCCAGGGGCGAGCTCAGGTGCGTCGGCGCCACCACCATCAAGGAGTACAGGAAGTACATAGAAAAGGACGCGGCCTTGGAGCGCCGGTTTCAACCGGTCATGGTGGAGCAGCCCTCGGTGGAGGACACCATCTCCATACTGCGGGGCCTGAAGGAGAAGTACGAGGTCCACCACGGGGTCAGGATTCAGGACTCCGCCCTGGTGGCGGCGGCCACCCTGAGCCACAGGTACATAACGGACAGGTTCCTCCCGGACAAGGCCATCGACCTGATAGACGAGGCCACCTCCAGGCTGAGGATCGAGATAGACAGCATGCCCGCTGAGATCGACGACATCCAGAGGCGGACCACCCAATTGGAGATCGAGCGCGAGGCCCTTAAGAAGGAAAAGGACCAGGCCTCCAAGGACAGGCTGGCCAAGATCGAGAATGACCTGGAGGGGCTGCGGGCGGAGGCCGAGGATATGACCGGTCACTGGCGGGAGGAGAAGGCCGCCATAACACGCATCCGGGAGATCAAGGAGAAGCTGGAGTCCACCAAGGCCGAGGCCCAGATGGCCGAGCGCCAGGGTGATCTATCCAGGGCGGCCGAGCTCAAGTACGGCAGCTTGATCGAGCTTGAGAAGCGCCTCGGGGAGGAGAACGAAAGGCTGGTGGAGCTCCAGGCCGAGAGGAAGATGCTCAAGGAGGAGGTCGACTCAGAGGACGTGGCCGAGGTGGTGGCCAAGTGGACCGGCATTCCCGTCTCCAGGCTCATGGAGGGGGAGAGGGAGAAGCTCCTGAAGATGGAGGAGCGCCTTTCCCGGCGCGTGGTTGGCCAGTCCCGGGGCATCTCCGCGGTATCCAACGCGGTCCGCAGGGCCCGCTCGGGGCTCCAGGACCCGAACCGCCCGGTCGGCTCCTTCATCTTCCTCGGGCCCACGGGAGTGGGGAAGACCGAGCTGGCGAGGGCCCTGGCCGAGTTCCTGTTCGACGACGAGCAGTTCATGGTCCGGATCGACATGAGCGAGTACATGGAGAGGCACTCGGTGGCCCGGCTGATCGGAGCGCCCCCGGGCTACGTGGGCTACGAGGAAGGCGGGTATCTGACCGAGGCGGTGAGGAGGCACCCTTATTCGGTGGTCCTCTTCGACGAGATCGAGAAGGCCCACCCGGATGTATTCAACGCCCTGCTCCAGATCCTGGACGACGGCCGCATGACCGACGGCAAGGGCCGCACCGTGGATTTCAAGAACACGGTCCTGATCATGACCTCCAATGTGGGCAGCCAGTGGATCCAGGAGATGAGCGACCGCAACAGGGAGGAGACGGAAAAGCGGGTCATGGACGCCTTGAGGAGCACCTTCCGCCCTGAGTTCCTGAACCGCATAGACGACATCATAATGTTCAACGCCCTGGGCACCGAGGAGATCAAGCGGATCGTGGACATACAGGTGGCGCACCTGGAGAGGAGGCTGGCCGAGAAGAAGATCACCCTGGCCTTGACAGACGGGGCCAAGGAGTTCCTGGCCAGGGTGGGCTTCGACCCGGTGTACGGAGCCAGGCCGCTCAACCGGACCATCCAGCATATGATCCAGGACCCCCTGGCCACCAAGATCCTGGAAGGCTCGGTCAAGGAGGGCGACCACGTGCTGGCGGACGCCGAAGGCGACGAGATCGTGTTCAGGACCGACGAGGGGGCCGGTCTGAGTGCGGCGGCCGCTTCCTAGGCTTGTTTCCGTCTAGAAACGGCCCTTTCTGCCAATCTCGGCGTCTCCTTTCAAGCAGTCCAGGACCGTTCGTCAGTTGCGTACCTCCTGGACCATAAAGACCAGGTATGACACCCCGAAGCAGACCAGTGTTACGCCCACCAGGGCCAGCAGGTGGGGATAGACCACCAGGAGGCTCTGGCCCAGCGACAGGGGGCTCTCGAACCTGGAGGCGGAAATGGACTCCATGGGCCCCATGAGGACCAGGGAGCGCGCGGTGTTGCGCATGGGATCCACCAGGGTGCCCGATGCCTTGGAGTAAAGGGTCATGGGGGAGAAGAGGCTGATGTTTTCCTTTATCCGGGCGTTCCTCAGCACGGTCTCGCGGTCCGCGCCCCTCCTCTGATCAACGGGCGCTATGGTCCCTGCCAGGACATCCGCTCCCAGGGATACGAAAAAGCTCAGGAAGATCCACAGGGCCACCGATGCCAGCGCCGATGTGGGTATGCTCCGGAACAGTATGGAAAACAGTATGGAGATGCCCAGCCAGAAAGCGATGTAGAAGATGCTCAGTAACACGTAGAGCACCAGCCTCAGCACCTCCTCCGCGCCCGGCACTATGCCCAGCAGGGCCAGGCCGAAGCCGGAGATCACCAGTACGATGGAGACCAGCATGATGCTGATGGTGGTGACTCCGGCCAGGAACTTGCCGTTTATCACCGCATCGCGGAAAACGGGCTGGGCCACCAGCTTTATCAGCGTCCCCTGGGCCCGTTCCCTGTTGATGGCGTCAAAGCCCAGGATCAGGCCCACCAGGGGGCCGAAGAACGCCACGAACTGCACCATGGAGAAGAGGGCGCCGGGCGTGTTGAAGAGCATCAGGAACACGAACCCGGGCTTGGCCGCCCCTTCCAGGTTCTCCCTGAGGTTTATCCCGGCCATGTAGGTGGTGATGAAGCTCACCATGGCTATCAGGGCGAAGAGGATGACGAAACGGTTGCTGCTGAAGTGGTCGGCCAGTTCTTTCCTGTAAACGGCCGTAATGCCGGTCATGGTCAGGCCTCCTGAAAGTACTTCATGTAGATTTCTTCCAGGGTGTACTTTTCATCACCCACCCCGAAGCGGTCCTGGGCCAGGGACTCTATGGACCCCTCGGCCACCATGCTTCCGCGTATCATGATGCCCACCCGGTGGGATATTCGCTGCACCTGGTGGAGGAGGTGGGAGGAGAGGAGCACGGTGATGCCCCGGTCCCTGTTGAGAGAGGCTATGAGCTCTATGATCTTGTGGGCGCCTTCCGGGTCCAGGCCCAGGGTGGGCTCGTCCAGGAAAAGGACCCGGGGTTCCTTGATCAGGACCTCGGCTATCCCCAGACGCTGCTTCATGCCCCGGGAAAAGGCCCCCATCTTCTTTTCCCTCGCATCCCCGCCGGCCAGGCCCACGATCTCCAGGGCCTCGTCTATGCGGCGCGCGGCGGTCTCCGGGTCTATGCCGTTCAATTCCGCCACATAATCCAGGGTCTCCTCGGCCGTTAGGTCGCCGTAGAAGCCCACGTTTTCCGGCAGGTAGCCCACAAGCTTCTTTACTTCCGTGGCCTCCCTGGTCGGATCCAGCCCGCAGACCTTGGCGCTCCCGCCCGACGGGCGGCTCAGGCCCAGGAGCATCAGGAGCGTCGTGGTCTTTCCCGCGCCGTTGGGCCCCAGGAACCCGAAGATCTCGCCCTCGGAGATCTTCATGTTGAGCCGGTCAACGGCCCGCACCCGGTCGTACTCCCTGGTGAGCTCAGAGGTCTCTATTACGGCTGAGTCTTTCATCTCAACGCCTTCCCATCCTGATGAAGAGGACCACGAGTCCGGCGATGACCAGTAGGATGATCCCTATTCCCACCCAGCTCCAGGCGGTGGAGGCCTTGACCGTGACCCTCAGTTCCAGGGACTTGGACACCCTCTGGCCCCGGACCGATACATTGACCGAGTAGTCGCCCACCAAGGCCTGCCCGGAGGGGGTGATCAGGACCTCCACCTGCTCGATCTCACCCGGCGCGAGGGTGTCAATCCTCTCCGGGGTGAAGGTCACCTCCCAGTCCTCGGGCTTGAAGGAGAGAAACTTTATGTCCTGCTGGGTGGCCGAACCGGTGTTCCTCACGTAAAAGGAGAACCTCGCCTTCTCTCCCTGGTACGCATTCAGCGAGAGCAGGCCGTCCGCGGTGCCCACCTCTATCTTGTTGGTCCCGGTGAGGGCCACTGTGAGCTCGGCCTCGGCCTCGGCCCCTTCGGAGCTCACCTTCACCTTGATCGGGTACTCGCCCGGCTCGGCCTGGGACTGGGGCTTGACCTCCACGGCCATGCTCTTGCTCTGCCCCGCCTTGATCCTCAGGCTGGAGATATACTTGTCCTCATAGGCGGGCTTGAAGTTGACCTCCCAGTCCTTGGGGCCCTGGGCTGCCACGTTGTAGATCATGTCCTTGTCCAGCTTGTTCTCCACCTCGACCGAAAACTCGAACTGGGCGTCGGTCGGCCCGCGGAGCACCGGATAGGAGGTGGTGATGGTGACGTCCTTGGTCTTTACCGCCTCCTCCTTTTCGGTCACCGTCACCTTTAGGAGTGCGGAGGAGGTCAGCCTGCCGTCCTCGGTCCTTGCCTCCACCGGGAAGGAGTACTCGCCCGGGCCCACCTCATCTCCGGGCTCGACCAGGAAGGTGATCCTCTTGGTGTCGTCTTCGGGCACGTGTGCGCCGGTCACCTCGAACTTGTAGCTCTTGAGGCGGGCGGTCCAGCCCTCGGGCACCTCCGGAAGGTCGATCAGGACGGTCTCCGGCCGCTTGCCTCGATTGGTAAGCACCAGGTCCAGCCGGACTTCCTCGCCCTGGGGCACCACCACCCCGGGGTACTCGGGGGAGACGTCAATCGCGCGCTCAGGGCGGTCCTTTTCAGGGTCGTCCATTCCCATGCGCGCCTCCGACGGCAAGACCAGGACCGCCAGGAGCAAAGTGATCCAAAAGGCGGAAACAACACCGCGACGCGTAAAATCCATATGCCCATTCCTCCTTGACTGGCTGTGATTCCCCGGGTACTACCGACATCCGTGCCTAGAATAATGATGAACAAGTCAGTGTCAAGGGTTTTTCCGCCCCGCCTCGGGTCCGGTCCCTTGTTGCCCGTTTACGCCCGACCGGTGTATAATCCGGTGGACTCCCGGCTGCAGAGGTCCGTTAAGGGTTGCCATGAGGCCCGCCTTTCACCCCAGACTGGTAAACGACCCGTTCTCCGACCCGGGGCTCATAGTGCCCTTCCACTACGAGCGGAGGGCGCTTCTCTTCGATCTGGGCGATCCGTCGCCCCTCTCGCCGAGGGAGCTCCTGCAGGTCAGCCACGTCTTCGTGAGCCACACCCATGTGGACCACTTCATAGGCTTCGACCCCCTGCTGAGAGTTTTCCTCGGGAGAGAGAAGAAGCTCCATCTCTTCGGGCCGCCCGGCTTCTCCCGCAGGGTGGAGGGGAAGCTCTCGGGATACACCTGGAACCTTGTCCACCGCTATGAAAACGACCTGGACCTGGTGGTGAGCGAGGTCTGCCCGGAGTGCGTCTCCACAAGGCGATACTCCTGCCGGGAGGGATTCGGGCGGGCCCATCCCGAGGGGAGCCGGCCCTTTGACGGCGTCCTTTTGAGGGAGCCGGAGTTCAGAGTGGAGTCGGCCCTTGTGGATCACCGCATACCCTGCCTGGCGTTTTCCCTGGTGGAGCGGTTCCATGTCAATATCGACAAGGTGGCCCTGGCCGCGCTCGGCCTGCCGGTGGGGCGGTGGATAGATCGTTTCAAGGCGGCCCTCTATGAGGGGGCGGACCCGGCCGGGACGTTCGCGGTCACCTGGGAGGAGGGCGGCGGAGCGACCAGGGAAAAGCGCTTCCGGCTGGGGGAGCTGGCCGAGAGGGCGGCCATCATAACCCCGGGGAGCCGAATAAGCTATATCACCGACATGGCCGGGACCCGGGAGAACCTGGATGCCGCGGTCAGCCTGGCCGCGGGCTCGGACCACCTGTTCATAGAGGCGGCCTTCCTGGACAGGGACCGGGACCTGGCGAGAGATCGGGACCACCTGACTGCGGCCCAGGCCGGGGAGGTGGCGGCCAGGGCAGGGGCCGGGGCCTTCACCCTGTTTCACTACTCCCCGAGGTACAGGGGATGCGAGGAGTCCCTTTTGGCGGAGGCCGAGGAGGCCTTTTCTCAGGCAGCGGCCGATCAGCCGTCCCCGCCCTCCCGGAGGGAGAGCACCTCCACCATCCGGGCGTGAAGCGCCGGGTTGGCGGCGCACACGGTGTCGTGGTAAGGGGTGTAGTCGCCGCCGGTATAAGTGGTCACCCTGGCTCCCGCCTCCTCGGCTATCAGCACGCCCGCAGCGGTGTCCCAGGGTTTGAGCGATTCCTCCCAGAACCCGTCGAAGCGCCCCGCGGCCAGAAAGCAGAGGTCCAGTGCGGCCGAACCTGCCCGCCTCACCCCCCTGGCCCTGAGCACCATGCTCCTGAAAAGGAAAAGCACCCGGTCCGGCCGCTCCCTGATGTCATAGGGGAAGCCCGTGGCGAGCAGGGCGTCACCCAGATTCCCGGTGGATGATACTCGGATGGGGCTGTTGTTGAGCGTGGCTCCCCGACCCCTGACCGCGGCGAACTCCTCCCCGGTCTCCGGATTGAGCACTACCCCGACAACGGGCCGCCCCTCGGCTTCCAGGGCTATGGAGACCGCATAGAAAGGGAACCCGTGGGCGAAATTGGTGGTGCCGTCCAGGGGGTCGACCACCCATGTCCTCCCCGAGGAGCCCTGGCGTTGTTCCGATTCCTCGGCCAGGACCGAGTCTCGGGGGAAATCCCGTGATATTACCTCCAGGACGGCCTCCTGGGAGAGCAGATCCGCCTCCGTGAGGAGGTCGATCTCCCCTTTCTTGGTCACCGACTTGGCCTTTCCCGCCCGCCCCGCCAGGATGCCGGCGGCCCTGCCCGCGGCCTCGAGGGCGGTGGACAGCTCTTTGTTCCACATTCGGGTTTCCTCCTATCTCGATCTTGCGGCACCCGCCGCTTCGCCGCTCCAATATGGCTTGACAGTGGCCCTGAGAGTTGATAATTAAATTTGCTTTTTAGTGGCTCCTTGTTCCGCCGCCTGCGGCGGGACCTGATTCCCAGAGGGAAGCCGCCCGAAAGGAGACGACCAATGAGGTATTACGAGACCATCTTCATCGTCAACCCCGATATCGCGGACGACGACTACCAGGCGGTCCTCGCCAAGGCCGGGGACGTGATTGAAAAGCAGAAGGGCGTCGTTGTCAAGGTCCAGGAGTGGGGCAAGCAGAAGCTCGCCTATCCGATCAAGAGGTTTCCAAAGGGCAGCTACGTGGTGCTCAACTACTGCGGCAACGCAGGGGTGAGCTCCGAGCTGGAGCGCGCCCTGAGGCTCGACGAGCGGGTCCTCAAGCACCTGACCGTGAAGCTGGAACAAGACGCGGACCCGGAGGAGCTTCTCAGGCGGGAGGAGACCAAGGCCGGAGAGGCCTCCGCTCCGGAGACGGCGGTCGAGGGAGAGCAGGAAGGCGAGAGCGAGACCGAGACCCCTTCATCGACCGGGGAGGGGGAAGACGAGGGGGAGGACAATGTCTAGAAGACCTTTCAAAGGCCGGGGGCGACCGCCTTTTCATCGCAGGAAGGTTTGCAGGTTCTGTGCGGACAGCAGCCTGGTCATAGATTATAAAGACACCAAAACACTGCGATATTTCACTACGGAAAGGGGCAAGATAATTCCCCGGCGTATCTCGGGCAACTGCGCCAGGCACCAGAGGCAGCTTACCGCCGCCATAAAGCGCGCGAGGAATATAGCTCTCTTGCCCTTCACCACATCCACCGTGAGATAGCCCCTGAGCGCAGGAGGCGTCCGGCTCGGACCGGGGTGGCCGATTTGTCCCGCAACCCACCATTGAGACTCCCCAGGCCCATGGATGTCCTCTACTGCGCCGGGGCTGCGGGGGCCTTGCTCTCCGCCTCTTGGTTCGTCCCGCTCCTGGGTCCGGCGCTGGGGCTCCTCACACCTCTCCCTTTTCTGTACTACGGCGCGCGGCGCGGCCGGTCGGAGGGGGCGATGGTGGGGGCCGGGGCCTTTCTCTTGGTCTCCCTGGCCGCGGGCGCCGCGGGGTGGGATCGAGTTCCGTACCTGTGCGCCGAGTTCGGGTTCCTGGGGCTGGTCCTGGCCGAGCTCTACCGGAGGGGTTTTGGGGTGGGCCGGGTGGTGGCCGGGGGAACCGCGGCCATGTTGGCCTTTGGTTTCGTTTTCCTGGCCGCGGCGGCCGCCGGGAAGGGCGCCGGCCCCTTGGATCTGGTCCTGGACTACTTCACGGAGAACCTCCGGTCCGTAATGGGCGGGCAAGCCGGGAGCGGGGGCGCGGGGCGGGTCGGGGAGTACGGCGAGGTCCTCGCGCGCGTGATCCGATGGGTCTACCCCTCCCTGGTCGTGGTTGGGGCCGGAGCGGCGGTCTGGGTCAACGTGATCCTGAGCCGCCCCCTTTTCAGGGCGGCCGGGCTGCCCCCGCCCGAGCTGGGACGCCTCGACCAATGGCGGGCCCCGGAGCGGCTGGTGTGGGTCTTCATAGCCGCGGGTTTCGCTTTATTTTTGCCTTGGGAGGGTGTAAAATTTCCGGCGGTGAACGTGCTGGTGGTGGCCTCGGCGGTCTACTGCTTCCAGGGGCTCTCGATCCTCCGGTTTTACCTCGAGAAGTATCGAGCCCCGCGGATTCTGCGGGTGGCGATCTACTTCCTGATACTGATTCAGCAGTTCTTCTTGGCGGGGTTGGCCTTGGCCGGCCTCCTAGACCAGTGGGCGGATTTCAGAAAGAGAGCCGGGAGCCGGGGGGCCCCGGACCGATAGGAGGGAGACGAATGAAGGTTATTCTCAGGCAGGACATGGACGAGTTGGGCTACGAGGGAGAGGAGGTGGACGTGGCCAAGGGCTACGCCCGCAACTACCTCATTCCAAAGGGCTTCGGGCTGTTGGCGACCGAGCGGAACAGGAAGCTCTTCGAGATGCAGAGGAAGAAGATCGAGGTCAGAAAGCTCAAGGCCAGGGAGCAGGCGGAGTCCTTGAAGGAGCAGCTCGAGGGCCTATCCCTCGCCATGACCCAGAAGGCCGGAGAAGGGGGAAAGCTCTACGGCTCGGTGACCTCCATGGACATATCCGAGGCCCTGGAAAAGAAGGGCGTGGTTGTTGACCGGCGTAAGATAGTGCTTGATAAGCCCATCAAGGCGCTAGGCGAGTACGAGGTTCCGGTGAAGCTCCACCCCGAGGTGACGGCGCAGGTCAAGGTGGTCGTGGAGGCCGAAGAAACCTAGCCGGTCCCGGAGGGCTGCCATGGCTCGACCAGAGGAGAAGGTTCAGGAAACCGGCCGAATGAAGGTCCCGCCGCACAACCTGGAGGCCGAGCAGGCCATCCTGGGCGGGATCCTGATAAACAACGACTCCATGAACATGGTGATGGACATCCTGGGCGAGGGCGACTTTTACAGGGAGGCCCACGGCCACTTGTTCGCCGGCATGGTGGCCCTATACAACAACAGCGAGCCGGTGGATCTGATCACCCTTTCCCATTACCTCAAGCACAGGAATCTGCTGGACAAGGCCGGAGGAGCGGAGTACATGGCCTCGCTGGCCGACTCGGTCTCCACCTCGGCAGGCATAGCCCACCACGCGCAGATCGTCCGGGATCTGTCCATCAGGCGGAAGCTGATAAGCCAGTGCTCGGTGATATCGGACTCGTGCTTCCAGAATTGGGACCGATCGGATGAGCTCCTGGACATGGCCGAGCAGATGATCTTCGAGATCGCCGAGGAGAAGACCGGCGACGGCCTCTCGCCCATGGAGGCGGTGGTTAAGGACAGCTTCAGGAGGCTGGAGAGCATCAGCGAGTCCGAAGGGTTCCTGACCGGCATCCCTTCCGGGTTCGACGACCTTGACAGGCTCACGGCGGGCCTCCAGCCCTCGGACCTGATCATAGTGGCGGGCCGGCCCAGCATGGGAAAGACCGCCTTCGCGCTCAACATCGCCTACAACGCGACCCTGAAGACCGGCAAAGGGGTGGCTCTTTTCAGCATGGAGATGTCCAAGCTCCATTTGGGGCTGCGCCTCCTGGGCCTGAGCGCCGGGGTGAACGCGTCCAAGCTCCGGACCGGACACCTCTCGGAGAGGGATTGGCAGAGGCTGACCCAGGCCGCGGACAAGCTCTCCGAGCTCCCTGTGTACATCGACGATACATCCGGGCTCGGGGTCCTGGACATGAAGGCCCGCTGCAGGCGCCTGCTGAAAAAGACCGAGCTCTGCCTGGTGATCGTGGACTACCTCCAGCTGGTCCAGGGAAGGAGGAACGCCGAGTCCAGGCAGTTGGAGATATCCGAGATCTCGCGCCACCTGAAGGCCCTGGCCAAGGATTTGAACGTGCCGGTCCTGGCCCTCTCCCAGCTCAACCGCAAGGTGGAGGACCGCCCGAACAAGCGCCCCCAGCTCTCGGACCTCAGGGAGTCAGGGGCCATAGAACAGGACGCGGACGTCATAGCCTTCATCTACCGTGACGAGGTGTACCACCCGGCCACTGAGGAGAACCGCAACCTGGCCGAGATCATCCTGGCGAAGCAGAGGAACGGCCCCACCGGCTACTTCAAGCTGACATTCGAAAAGGAGAACACCAGGTTCAGGAACTACGCCGGGGACCAGTACTAGCCGGAGCCGGAACCCGTTTCGGCACGCCCCGCTAAAGGAGGAAGACCGGAGCCATCGACCCTGTCCACGGAAAGACCTCGGGACTGAAGGCCGGGCAGCTCAAGCGGCTGCAGCGGATCCACCGGGTCAAGGTGCCCCCGGGCTCGGTGATAACCCCGGACCTGGCCCGCAGGCTCGCGGCGCTCTCAGGGGAGATCCAGCGTCAGGTGGGACTCCTGATCACCAGGAAGGGCCGGGTGGCCTTTGTGGTGGTTGGGGACGCAAAGCACATCCGGATCCCGGACCTCGGCCGCGTGCGCCTGGGCGCTGGCAGACTCAAGGGGCTCCGCTGCGTCCACACCCACCTGGACGGCGAGCCTCTCTCCAGGGAGGACCTGACCGACCTGGTGCTCCTCGGACTGGACCTTATGGTCTCGGTGGAGGTCTCGGAGGAAGGGACCCCCGGCGCAGTCAGCGTGGCCCACATCATGCCCGACGACTCCAAGGGCCGGGATTGCGAGGTCATCCGCTACCCGGACACCGGCAGGGTGGACCTGGACGCCCTGGAGCTGATTCAATCCCTGGAGGACGAGCTGGCCCGAGCCGAGATGCCCCGCAGCCTGGAAGAGAGGGAGAGGGCCGTTCTGGTGGGGGTGAGCCAGGGGCCGGGACGGGAAGACACCACGGAGTCCCTGGACGAGCTGAGGGAGCTGGCCCGCTCGAGCAACGTGGAGGTCGCGGACACCGTGGTCCAGCAGGTAAAGCGGCCCAACCCGCGCTTCCTCCTGGGGAAAGGCAAGGTCAGCGAGCTGGTGATCCGCTGCCTCCAGACCGGCTCCAACCTCTTGATTTTCGACACCGAGCTCACCCCGGCCCAGGTCAAGAGCCTCACCGACTTCACCGAGCTCAGGATAATCGACCGGAGCCAATTGATCCTGGACATCTTTGCCAGGCGGGCCGTGACCCGGGAAGGAAAGATCCAGGTGGAGCTCGCCCAGTTGAAGTATCTCCTGCCCAGATTGGCCACCAAGAATACCGCAATGTCAAGGCTCACCGGCGGCATAGGAGGCCGCGGCCCGGGCGAGACGAAGCTGGAGATCAACCGCAGGAGGGTCAGGGAGAGGATCGCCCGGCTGAACCGCGAGCTCAAGCAGATAAAGCGGCAGAGGGAAGGCCGGAGAAAGCTCCGGGGGGACAAGGGCCTCCCGGTAATATCCATAGTGGGCTACACGAACGCGGGCAAGTCCACTCTCCTGAACGCCCTTACCAACAGCCGGGTGAGTGTTGAGAATCGGCTCTTCGCCACCCTGGACCCCAGCAGCCGCAGGCTGAGGTTCCCCAGGGAGAGGGAGGCCATAGTGACGGACACGGTGGGCTTCATCCGGGACCTGCCGGCGGACCTGATGGAGGCCTTCGCCGCGACCCTGGAGGAGCTCCGGGACGCGGATCTGCTGCTACACGTAGTGGACGCGGCAGGCCCTCGCATGGAGGAGCAGATCCGAACGGTCGAAAAGGTCCTCCGCCGTCTGGAGTTGGACCGGATCCCGAGTCTCCTGGTGCTTAACAAGACCGACCTGCTGGACCCGGCCCAGGTGGAGGAGCTTGCCTATCAAACGGGGGGTGTGGCGATATCCGCGATCACCCCCCAAACGCTCTCCGCGCTGCTCGAGCGGATCGAGAGCACTATATGGCTCGATTCCTCCAGCCCCGGGATTTCCGGAGCCTCCCGCTCCTCTCGATGACCAGGGCCTCGCAGCCTTCCCGCTTATCAGCGAACCGAACCGCCCGGCCCGGGTCCATGACCATGGCCGCCGTGGCCAGGGCGTCCGCGTCCATGGCGTTTTCGGCCCTGATCGACACGCTTGAGCTGAGGGCGGGGGAGAGGCCCGTCCGAGGGTCCACTATGTGATGGACCATCTTTTCCTTGTCAAAGAATACCTCGTAGTTGCCCGAGGTGGCAACCGCCCCGTCCCCCATGCGGATCACGTCCGGGTACCCGGCCTTGCCTTCCGGGTCTTCTATGGCCACCCGCCAGGGGGAGCCGTCCTCCCGTGCGCCCCGGGTGCGGATGTCCCCTCCCGCATTCACTATATGGCTCTCTATCCCGCGCGAGGCCAAGAGGTCCGAGGCCCGGTCCACGATGAACCCCTTGGCTATGCCGTCCAGGGTGAGCCCCATCCCGGGCCTGGCGAAGTATATCCGGTCCCCTTCCAGGACAACGGCGCCCGCATCCACCAGCGCCAAGGCCTGCTCCAGCTCCTGCCTCGGGACGGCGGGGGCCTTGCCCGCCTCGAACCGCCCCTTGAAGAGGTCCACCACCGGCTTGACGGTGACGTCGAATGTCCCGCCGCTGGTCTTGTGGTGCCGGGCGGCTCGGACCAGTACACGCCGGAGCTCGGGCGGTGCGCCTTCCAGCCTGCCGTCGCGGTTCAGGACCCCTACGGCGGTCGCCCCGTCATGGCGGTTCATGAGCCCGGAGAGCCGATCCATCTCCTCGAAGGCCAGGCCCATGGCTTCCTGGGCCAGGTCCTTTGATTCGTGGATCAGGGTCATGGAGACCACAGTCCCCATGGCCAAGCGCGTCGAGGAGACCTTGAAGCGCTTTCGGTCGAACTTTACCGCCTCCGCCGCGGCCGGGGATAGGCTCGAGGAGGCCGCTGCAAGCCCCAACAGGCCCGAAAGCCTGAGAAATGAACGGCGGTCAAGCATCCTTTCCTGCTCAAAAAAGCCGAGATTCCTGTTCATGGAATTTCTCCTTTTGCTGCGCGGCGGATCCCGCCGTGACCCCTTACCCGGGGGCGGCCGGCCGCCTTTTCCGGAGGGGAACCTAACACGAGGATTCTCAGTTGGCAAGGCGTTTATGCCCGCCCCGCCTCAGGCGCGGGACGTGTCCTTCAACCGGTCCCTGTCTCCGGTGAGCTCCGGCAAGGGGGTGTGGACCATCAGGAAGGATATGAACCCGAATAGCACGGTGGGCAGGAAAAACGATGCGTGGAGCAGTATGGCCGCAGTGAGTCCCTGCTCCGGGGCGAAGCCGTGGACCATGAAGCCGTACTGGACCGCCAGGTGGAAAGTCCCGACAAAGCCCGGGGCCGACGGGATCATCACCCCGAAGGAGCCCATGGCCATGATGAGAAAGGTGTAAATGAAGGGGAGGGACAGGCCGGCCGAGGCCGCCACCAGCTTTATCTGGATCAGCGCCAGGAGCCAGATGAGGCCCGAGTATAAGACCGCATAAGACCAGCTCCCGGTCCCGCGGACCAGGACAAGGCCCGAGCCGAAGTTCCTTCCCATTTCCACGGCCCTGGCCCGGAACCGCCCGGGCAGGAAGAAGAGGACCCGTCCCAAGACCCTCAGGCAGGCCTCGGACTTCCACTTGAACCCCGCTATAAGCGCTATCACCATGGCGTAACCGACTATCAGGACCCCGGCCAGGGCCCGCAGGGAGGTGCCCAGGGTCTGCCACTGCGCAGAGAAAGGCGTGGCCAGGAGGCCCGCCACCAGCACCAGGAATATGGTGAGTCCGTCGAACAGCCGCTCCACGACCACCGTGCCCAAGGCCGAGCTTCCCTTGACGCGCTCGCTAACCCCGAGGTAGTTGGCCCGGATGAACTCCCCGAGCCTGGCCGGCAGCACGCAATTGGCCGCGAATCCCACAAGGGTGGCCAGCAATCGGTTCTTGAAGGCCGTAGATTGGATGGGGTCCAGGAAGATCCTCCAACGGGCCGCCCTCAGGCCGTGCTGAAGCATGGTGACCGCCACCGCCGCGCCCAGCCCGGGCAGGGTCGCGGACCGGAGGACCTCCCAGAGCCTGGCCAGGTCCACCTGTCTCAGCGCCAGGTAAAGGAACACCCCGCTCGTTGCCAGCCCCAGCCAGAATCGCCAGTCAAGGATGCGGTTCAAGCCGTCTCGCCTCCCCGGAGGGCGGAGAACGCGGTCCTGGCCTCCCGTATGTCCCGTGCGATCTGGCTGGCCAGCGAGTCAACGCTGTCAAAGGCTATCTCGTCCCTCAGCCGCCGGATGAAGTTGATACGTATGGTACGGCCCAGTATGTCTCCCGAGAAGTCCAGCAGGTGGGTCTCGACGGTCAGGGGGGCCTCGCCGAAGGTGGGATTGCGGCCGATATTGGTCACGCCTTGATGCACCTCTCCTCCGAATTCCACTGAGACCGCATAGACGCCCTCCCTGGGGACCAGCTCGTCCACGGGCACGATGTTTGCGGTGGGGAACCCCAGCAGGGGGCCTCCACGTCCTTCTCCGGGCACCACCTTGCCGCAGATCTGGTAGTCCCGGCCCAGGAGCCTTCGCGCCTCCTCCAGGCTGCCCTCCTGAACGAACTTCCTTATCGACGTGCTGGATACCAGCATCCCGTCTATGTACACGGGATCCACCACGTGCACCTCAAACCCGAACTCCCGGCCCAGCTCCCTGAGCATGGAGATGTTCCCTTCGCGGCCCGCTCCGAAGGAGTAGTCGTAGCCCACCACGAGTTCGCTCACCCCGATCCTGCCCACGAGCAGGTCCCTCACAAAGGCCTTCGCGGATACCGCCGCGAACTCCCGGGTGAACGGGACGCAGATGATGAAGTCCACGGGTTCGCTCGCGATCAGCTCCAGCTTCTGCTCCGTGGGAGTGATCAAGGGCGGTCCGTTTCCCGGCTTCATCACCTTGATGGGGTGTGGGTCGAAGGTCATGACGATGGATTGGCCTCCCAGGGCCCGGGCCCGTTCCAGCACCCTGCCGAAGAGCACCCGGTGGCCCCGGTGGACACCGTCGAAGTTCCCGATGGTAAGCACGGGCCGCACAAACGGCCCCTTGATTTCGTCCAGGTCGCGTATGATATTCATCGGAGAAATGGAAACGCCTCGCTGCGGCCCCGCGGCCGTTGAACCATGGATTTCCTTGTTGACAAAGCTGCTGGGAACCCTTAACTATATATACGCGCACGGGAAAGATCAACCGTGATTCCGTGCCGAAGTGGCGGAACTGGTAGACGCGCTAGGTTCAGGGTCTAGTGGGGGTTGCCCCGTGGGAGTTCGAGTCTCCCCTTCGGCACCATAATTACAAAGATTTCTAAGAGGTTATTCGCCATCTCCCGCACTTTTCGCCGTTTCATATGATGTGCAGGTCCGGCGAAGGCGGATTTGGCGAGAGATGGATCGACGATGTTCGGTCTGGAGGTGAAAATACCGGGCGAACGCGAGTTCTGAATCCTCTCTTGACTTATCCCTATAACGAAGTCTCATTTGTATTTATTCCTGATATCTTCATGAACGGATTGCCAATCATGAAGACTCTGTTTTCCGGCCTTGTATTCTCTTACCTTTTATCAAGTTCCCTTTTCTGCCACTCATGAATTGGAAGTTCTGCATTGCTTTGAGCGATTGAATCCCATACATCCTCAATCAGCGACAGGGCCAATTCCGAGACAGACTCACCGTCATCAGTTATTGACTGGCGGTATATTCATCCAGAAGCCTGCGAATCATTTTTTGATATTGCGTATTATATTTTTTTGCTTCTTTCTTAAAAAAGTCCACACTCGTTTTGCTTAGCGTAATTGTAACCTTGACGGTTTCATCCTTTAAAGCAAGTTCTTCCGGGGATGGAAGAAAGTCAGAGACGACCTTAACTTTTCCCATTGGTTCGTCAGTGTATTTGATTTTCTCTTTCATAGATTTTCTTTCCTTTCCGCCAATATCCGGCGCAGATTATTCTGATTTTGCTCTTTCTGTATGTAAACCGAACTGTCATTATCCCGTCGGAGACTCTGCCAAGACAGTAAAACCGTTTTTCATTTTCACTGTGTTCAAGGTCTTTAAGGATAACACGATCAGGATCCAGAAAAGCAAGCTGTGCCAGAGCAAAAGAAACCCCATGTTTCCCCTGATTCTGCTTGTCTTTTTTGGAATCCCACTCAAAATCGGATCGTTTGCTCATAAAATTATGATAGATAGGGAGAGAAAAGCTGTCAATATAAAAATATGGCTTTTTATATGGCTTTTTGATCCATGGCGTTGCCCTAGGGATTGTTGACACATACCCGTATAATGGGATATGGCCTACCATATGAAGACAACCGTACAAATACCGCATGCCCTCTTTGAGGAGGCCAGAAAGGTGGCCCACCGGGGAAAGACCACACTCAAGGCCTTTTCTTGCTCTCGGAATACCAGGATTATTGGGCGCAGGTCCGTGCCATGCTCCAAAGAGGCCGAATTTCAGGCCCGCAAGTCCGTACAGAATCCCTTGGTAAATGAGCCTTGAACAGGGGAAGGGGTATAGAGTGCGATTCCGGGCTTCCGCCTTGGGAGAGAGGACCCCTCGGCTTGACAATCTCTTGATGTTCTCGCCTGAATTGAGCAGCGGTGTTTCGTGGATGGAGTCTGGTGGAGAGGGAGGCTTTCCGGTGGACGAGGAGCTCGAAGACCGTTTGAAGATGGAGGCAAGGCCGCTTCTAATGAGCGGGAGAGGAGGGGACTGGGAGCACACACAGAGGGCGGTTGGTTACGGCAGGTATCTCCTGGCCCGGGGGGAGGGGGATGAAGATATCGTGATCCCCGCCCTTTATCTCCACGATATCGGCTGGAGCCAAGTGGACTTCCACGATTTCGTCAATGCATCGCCCCCGGAGAAGGACAAGGCGGAAAGCCTCCGCCTTCACATGGAGATAGGGGCGAGGCTGGCCCGGGGGATCCTCGGGCGCCTGGGGTGCGATCCTGAGAGGATCGAGGCGGTCGCCGCTATTATAGCCGTCCATGACAATCAGGAGAAGGTGTTCGCCATGGCCGATCCGTCGGCGATACTGGTGGCGGAGGCGGATAAGCTGGATCGCTACGGGCCGGGGAGCCTGGAGCGCTTCAACTCGATGTTCGGCAAGGATCCCGCCTTGATGGAGAGGCACCGTGAAAAGGGGAGGGCCTATCTGAGAGAGGGGCTCGAGACGTGGTTCAAGACCCGGACCGCCAGGGACCTTGCGGAAAGACTGGGAAGACAGACGGGGCTGCTCGTTTGAATGAAGATGGAGTTCTGTAGGGATTATAGGAGTGAATCATGAGCTTGATCTTGGCCGATGTGAATGTGTTCGTGGGCGGCGGGACGGTGATCCAAGGGGCCGAAGTGCATGTGGAGGACGGGGTGATTCGCGGGATAAGCACCGGGGGGACGGTGGCCTCGGGCGAATGCGAGCGTATCGAATGCCGGGGCGGCTGGCTCCTGCCCGGGCTGATAGACGCCCATGTCCATTTCTGTCTGGACGGAAGCCCGGATCCCATATCGGCCGTGGCCGAGCAGTCTCCGGCGGTTCTTGCCTTGCTCGCGGCCCGGCATGCGGAGGCCACGCTCCTGGCGGGGTTCACAACGGTCAGGGACATGGGCGAAGCCCACGACATCGTTTTCGGCCTCAAGCAGGCTTCGGCCAAGGGGCTGATCCGCGCCCCCCGCATTTTGAACAGCGGCCGCTTCATCTGCATGACCGGCGGCCACGGCTGGCCCATGGGCAGGGAGGCGGACGGACCGGACGAGGTGAGGAAGTCGTCCCGGGAGCAGATAAAGGCCGGTGCTGACGTTGTCAAGCTCATGGCAACCGGCGGGGTCCTGACCGCCGGGGTGCAGCCGGGAAGCGCCCAGTTGACCCGGGAGGAGCTGGCAGCCGGTGTGGAAGAGGCGCACAAGGCCGGCCGGGCCTCGGCCACCCACGCCCAGGGGCGCGAAGGTATCATGAACGCCGTGCTGGCTGAGATCGATTCGGTGGAGCACGGCTTTCAGATCACCGAGGAGATAGCGGCCGAGATGGTGGAGAGGGGCACGTGGTTCGTTCCCACGCTCTCCACCCTTGCCAACATAGAGGCGGCCGGTGCAAAGGGGGGGATACCGGACTTCGTGCTCCGGAAGACCGAGCAGGCCAAGGCGGATTTCATCGAGAGCGTCAAGCGGGCCCGCCGGCTGGGGATCCGGCGCAGGTCCTGGCCGGGGAGATGGCGACCCAGGAGGAGGTGGAAAGGCTCAGGCACCAGCTCGGCCTGGACCGCCCCCTCTATGTCCAATACTTCAGCTACCTCGGGCGGTTGGCCCGGTTCGACCTGGGCCGATCCGCCCGTACCCAGGGGCCGGTGGCGGCGGAGATCACGGCCCGCCTGCCGAACACCCTTGTCCTGAGCGTGGCGGCCATAGCGCTCGCCTGCCTTTTCGGCATCCCGGCGGGGATGATCTCCGCTGTCCGCCCGTACACCTGGATGGACTACCTGGTAACCTCCGGGGCCCTCTTCGGGATTTCAATGCCCGTATTCTGGCTCGGCCTGATGCTCGTGGTCATCTTCTCGGTGTACTTGAAGTGGCTTCCGGCCGGGGGCACGGGCGGCCTGGAGTACGCCATACTCCCCTCCATAACCCTGGCGGCCTACGTGGTGGCCTTCATAGCCCGAATGACCAGGGCCAGCATGATGGAGACCCTGCATCAGGATTTCGTGACAACGGCGAGGGCCAAGGGGCTCAGGGAGCAGGCGGTGATCCTCAGGCACGCCCTCAAGAACGCGCTCATCCCAATAATCACAGTGATCGGGCTCCAGTTCGGGACCTTGCTGGGCGGGGCGGTCCTGACCGAGGCCGTGTTCGCCTGGCCCGGGATCGGGCGCCTGATCGTGGACTCCATCCTGGCGCGGGACTACCCCATGATCCAGGGGACGATCCTGGTCTTCGGGCTCCTTTACGTCCTGGTCAACCTGGCCGTGGATTTGCTCTACGCGGTGGTGGACCCGAGGATCCGGTATGACTGAGGCAAAGGCGGCGGGTTTTACCGCAAGACCGTTCAAGGGCCAGGGGCGGTGGAAGCTTCGCTGGAGGCGCCTCAAGCGGAACAAGGCCGCATTGTTCGGGGCCGCGGCGATCCTCCTATACACCCTGTGCGCCGTTGCGGCGCCGGTGCTGACCGACCGGGATCCGGCCAAGCCCGACTTGATACAGTCCCTGGAGCCGCCCTCGGCGAAGTATCCCCTGGGCACCGACGAGCTGGGCCGCTGCATCCTGACCCGGATTCTCTACGGCGCCCGGGTCTCCCTGGCCATAGCCGCCGGGGTGGTCGCGGTGGGGCTCTTTGTCGGCGTGCCCATAGGCCTGGTCTCAGGATATTTCGGGGGCCGGGTGGATTTCGTGATCCAGAGGCTGACCGACATGACCCTGGCCTTCCCCGGGTTCCTCTTGGCCCTGGCCCTGGTCTCCATACTGGGCGTGGGCATGAAGAACACCGTGGTCTCCATCGGCATCTCCATGGTTCCCCTCTACATCCGCCTGGTGAGAGGGCAGGCCCTCGCGGTCAGGGAAGAGGTCTACATAGAGGCGGCCAAGGCCTCGGGCACCAGGGAGAGGAAGATCATCTTCGGCCACGTGCTTCCCAACGTCCTGGCCCCGATAATCATCCAGACCTCGCTCGGCATGGGAATGGCGATTCTCTTCGCAGCCGGGCTGGGTTTCCTGGGCGTAGGCGTTCAGCCGCCCAATCCGGAGTGGGGCACCATGCTGGGTGCGGGCAGGAGCTATCTGTACCGTGCGCCTCATGTGGCCACCTTTCCGTGCGCCGCCATCTTCCTGGCCGTTCTCGGCTTCAACCTGTTGGGCGACGGGCTGAGAGACGCCTTGGACCCCCGGTTCAAGCGATGATGTCCGAAGAACGTCCCCTCTTGACGATCCGGGACCTCCGGGTGGGTTTCGACACCCTGGAAGGGCGGGTGACCGCCCTCAGCATCCTGCGGCTCCTCCCGGAGCGCTCGACCAGGATCAGCGGGAGCGTCGGGTTCGAGGGTCTGGACCTCCTGCGGGCGGACAAGGAGACCATGCTCGGGATTCGAGGCGCCTCGATCGCCATGATCTTCCAGGAGCCCATGACATCGCTCAACCCCATAATGACCATAGGAAGGCAGATTCAAGAGGCCGTCGCGGCGCACGAGAGGCTGGCGGATGCGGAGGCCTTGGAGCGCGCCGTGAGGCTGCTCGAGCGGGTCCAGATACCCGCACCCGCCGCTCGGGTCAGGGACTACCCGTTCGCGCTGTCCGGAGGGATGAGGCAGCGGGCCATGATCGCCATGGCCCTCTCTTGCAGGCCGAAGCTGCTCCTGGCCGACGAGCCCACCACCGCCCTTGACGTCACGATTCAGGCACAGATCCTGGAGCTGATGAAGGAGATCAAGCGCGACACCGGGGCCTCCATCCTGCTGATCACCCACGACCTCGGTCTGATCGCGGAGATGGCCTCAAGGGTGACGGTCATGTACGCCGGCCTGGTGGTGGAGGAGGCCTGGGTCAAGGATCTGTTCGCGGAGTCGCTGCATCCTTACACGCGGGGGCTGCTGGGGTCCATCCCGGTCCTGGGGCGAAAGTTCCGCGAGGGGCGGGCCCGGCTGCAGGAGATCCCCGGGGTGGTGCCCGGCCCGGGCGACATGCCGGCCGGCTGCCGGTTCCATCCCCGCTGCCGGGAGGGCGTGGAGCGGTGCCGCGCCGAGGCCCCGCCCATGATCGCGTTGAACGGGAAACGGAAGGTCAGATGCTGGCTGCACGCGTAAAGGACCACGAGACACGGCCGCTGTTGACCGTGGAGGGTCTCAAGAAGCACTTCCCGGTCAGGAAAGGGATCCTCTCCCGCACGGTGGGCCTGGTAAAGGCCGTTGACGGCGTGGACTTCACCATCGGCCCGGGCGAAACCCTGGGGCTGGTGGGCGAGTCGGGCTGCGGGAAGACAACGGTGGGAAGGTGCATCCTCAGGCTTATCGAGCCCACCGAGGGCCGGATCGACTACAACGGGATCGACCTGACCTCCCTTCCCCGAGAGCGGATGCGGCGCATGCGCTCCGAGCTTCAGATCATTTTCCAGGCCCCCTTTTCCTCCCTGGACCCCAGGCAGCGGGTCGGCCGGATCATAGCCGAGCCCATGCTCAATCACGGCCTGCGCGACCAGCGGGAAGTAAGGGAGCGCGTGGCCGAGCTCATGGCCAAGGTGGGCCTGGGACCGGATCACATGGACCGCTACCCGCACGAGTTCTCCGGCGGGCAGCGCCAGAGGATCGGCATAGCCCGGGCCCTGGCCGTGGATCCGACGCTCATCGTCTGCGACGAGCCGGTATCCGCCCTGGACGTATCCATCCAGGCCCAGGTCATGAACCTCCTGGTCGACCTCCAGGAGGAGCTAGGGCTCTCCTACCTGTTCATCGCCTACGACCTCTCGGTGGTGGAGCACATCAGCGACCGGGTGGCGGTGATGTATCTCGGCAGGATCGTGGAGATGACCACGGACGAACTCCTCTATACCGACCCGCGGCACCCCTACACGCGGGCCCTTATGTCCGCCATCCCCATGCCGGATCCGGACATAACCCCCCGGCGCATCGTCCTGGCCGGAGACGTCCCCAGCCCCCTGGATCCGCCGCCCGGCTGCCCGTTTCACCCCCGCTGCCCCGAGGCCGAGGACCACTGCCGGCAAGTCCCGCCGGAGCTCAAGGACGTGGGCCGGGGCCACCTGGTCGCCTGCCACCACCGCTAGTTCAATTCTCCGGCCCTCTTGAGGGCCTCGGTCACAAGCCCGTCACTTAACCTGAACTTTTTTCTTCTGAGTTCATTAATCATAGGCTGAATTCGATCAATAATACCGATTCTTTTCGCCAGGATGAAAAGGCCGAGCAGGCCCATGACACTGAAACCGGCTATAATTGCGCTTTTTCGGGCCTTCTCCTCATCTATTAACACCAAGTCGGCCCTTAATTCCTTGGCCAAAACAAGAAGTTCAGCCTCCCCTCTATCAAAATGGACCGTCAGGAGGTCGACTTCGGCTTTATCCTCAATAGGTGTGATTTCAATCCAGGTAGACGTTTTCACTTCGTTTGAGCCTGGTTTCCCGGCCCCTTTCTCTGCCACTTCAATAAAGACTTCTTCGGGGATGAAGATCTTCGAAAAGACTTTATTCAAGAGATCCAATCTCTCTATCTTTGCGAGCCCTATCATAATTGTGGAATCGCAGACAACGATCACGGTTTGAGCCTTTCTCCAAGCCGTTCAGCTACTTCAAACTCTCTTGCCAGCTCTTCCTGGTCGTAGTCAAAAACAGGAACGTTGTTATCGCTTAGGAAATCAATAAACTGCCATTTGGAAAGCCCGGAAAGTTCGGCGGCTTTCCCCAATGATAAAATTTTTTCCCGGAAACATTTCAGAGCAAGGAGCTTTCTTGACTCGCTTGCTATCCTCTCCTTGGTCAAGCCTGAGGCGGAGAGGGAAAGGTAAAGCTGCTCCGACAAATTTATGACGGCTTGAACATCTCCCATGGCTGTGTCACCTACTTTCTTTGTGGAGTTTTAAGCCATTGCCGATATTGGTAGACAGTGGAAAAGTTACCATTCCTGTCCCAAAGATTCCAAACAAAATACGTATGTTTATCCGATCGGCAGTTTGTCAAGGCTCGCCCAGGAGATGATCCGGGCATTGGACCTCTCCTGGTCCGCGGTCCCGCCGTAAACGATCAGGGGCTTGACCGATCGGCCGCCCGCCAGTTTTGAAAAGTAGTCCGCCCCTTTGAAGTAGTCCGGGGTGATCGTGCGCCCGGCCTTGATCTCTATGGGAACCAAGGACCCGCCCTCGTCCACGAGGCAGTCGATTTCGTTTCCCCTCTTGTCTCTCCAGAAATGGCAGTCGGCCTGTCGCCCTTGATTGAATCTTCGTTTCACGAGCTCCGCTATGATCAATCCTTCAAACAACGAACCTTTCGAGTAGTGGGTCTCCATTTGGGAGGGCGATCGGATGTCCAACAGGTAGGCTGCAAGCCCCGGGTCGTAGAAATAAAGCTTCGGCATCTTGACCAGCCGCTTGTTGAAATTCCTATGGTGGGGTCTCAATAGAAAGACGATAAAGCTTGCCTCCAGGACGGAGATCCAGGATTTCGCGGTTGTGTGGGCGATTCCGCATTCATTGGCCAGTGAGGACAAGTTGAGGAGTTGTCCTACCCGCCCGGCGCAGAGTCTCAAGAACATCTGAAATCGGCCGAGATCGGAAATGTTCTTGAGCGTCCTAACATCCCGCTCGACATAGGTCCTTACATATCCGGGATAGAAGTCTCCGGGAGGTATGTTCATCTTATAAATCCTCGGATAGAATCCGGTAAAGAGGTAGTCTTCATAGTTTTCACAGTTCCGTATCGGGTGAATCTCCCGGAGTGAAAAGGGGAGCAGGTTCAGCACGGCCGTTCTGCCAGCAAGAGACTGCGAGATTTTATCAAACAACAGAAAGTCGCTGGACCCGGTAAGTATGAATTGACCGGGTTCATCGGTCTTATCAACAATGGTCTGCATATATGAAAAGAGTTCGGGGACTTTTTGGGCCTCATCAATGACCGCATTCCTATAGGTATGCAAAAACCCGCGCGGGTCCTGCTCGGCAAAGAGTTGAACGTCCGGATCTTCACACGAGACATAGGGCTTCCATGAAAAGACGTGTCTTACCAGGGTGGATTTGCCGGACTGCCTGGGTCCTGTCAGGGTCACCACCGGGAACTTTGTCGAGATGTATGAAAGGTACTCCTCCAGATCTCTCTTGATATAGGTCATGCCCGTCCCCCTTCTCCAGATCAGGGCAAGGATAAGGAGTTTTCGGACAATTTGCAACTCAAAAACTCAACTTGGCCAAAATCGGACCTGAAAGACTGACGCCTGAGGGCCCATAGTTTTCCATAGTTTTTCTTGACAGACCCGGGAGTATTTACTAAAAAGGGAAACGGTCGTTCTTGATAGAAAACGCTTTCCCGGCAGGAGCAGCCGTCCAATGGGGTTCAAGAGAGTCGCCGCACTCGAGAGGTGCTTCAGCGCGCTGGATCTCCTGGCCGCGAAGAAGAGGCCGCTGGGGATCAGCGACATAGCCGGGGCCTTGGGCCTCCACAAGAGCACCGTCTACAACACCCTGCATACACTGGCCGAGCTCGGGGTACTGGAGAACAAGGACGGGAGGTTCCGCTTCGGCCCCAAGCTCTACATGCTGGGAAAGGCGGCCGAGGAAGGCTCCGGTCTCATCCGAACGGTCCATCCCTATCTCGAGAAGATCAGCCGCGAGACCAAGCTCTCCGCTTTCCTGGGAATGCGGACCGGGATGAAGGCCGTCATCCTGGACAAGGCCGACTCCACCCTGGATTTCAAGATATCCTCCGAGCTCGGGCTCCGAATACCGCTGGTGGCGGGTGCCCACGGAAAGGCCTTCCTCTCTCAGCTCCCTGACCCGGAGGTGGATCGGCTGCTCTCCGGCATCGAGATTAGGAAGTTCACTTCCAACTCCTGCACCTCCAAAACACAATACAAGGAGATGGTAAGACAGGCCAGGGAGCAAGGCGTGGCCTGGGACGACGAGGAATACATGGAAGGGGTCAGGGCGCTCGCCGTTCCCTTGGATACCGGGAGAAGGGAGCCCCAGACGGCTCTTTGGGTCGTTGGTGTAAACGGCGTGCTCAAGAAGGAAATGATGGCCCCCTACTCGGAGCTCCTCAAGGACGCGGCAGGAAGGATCAAGGAGGAGCTAGAGCCCTGACCGGGGGGCGGCCCTGATTCCCGCACCGCCGCAGGAACCGGACGGGGCCCCCGGGCTGTGCGGGGCAAGAAGGAGCGAAGGGCAAATGCCTGAGAACCGGGGCGAATACTGGAACCCGTGGCTGGAGACCATGGACCCGGCGGGGCTGGAGGAGATCGAGCTCGAGAACTTCCGCAGGCACCTCGCCCATGCCCGCGGGAACTCCGATTTCTACAGGGAGAGGCTCGTCGGCATCCATCCCCATGATATCAAGACCATGGAGGACGTGAGGAGGATTCCGCTCACGGACAAGGAGGACCTGCGCCTGGCCCAGACCTGGGGCGGGCCCACCATCTACGGAGGCTTGCTGGGGGTGGACCCGGCCGAGGTGAGCGACTTCCGCCAGACCTCCGGGACCACGGGCAAGCCGGTTTACGTCCCGGAGAGCTACGAGAGCTGGCAGTGGCGGGTGGAGGTGTGGTGCCACATCCTGTGGATGGCGGGCTTCAGGGAGACCGACAGGGTCTTCGTGCCTTTCGGGTACAATGTCTACGTGGCCTTCTGGGAGGGGCACTATGCCGCGCAGAAGCTGGGCTGCGAGGTGGTGCCGGGCGGGGCCCTGGATACCAAAGGGCGCATCAACAAGATAAAAGAGGTCGGGGCGACCGGCCTCCTGAACACCCCCACCTACGGACTCCACATGGCGAGGACGGCGGAAGGCATGGGGATCGACCCCGGGGACCTGGGGATAAGGCGCATGCAGTGCGCGGGCGAGCCCCTGCCCGCGGCCACCAGGAGGCTCCTGGAGTCCGCCTGGGGGGCCGAGGTCTACGACCACATCGGAGGGACCGAGCCCTGCGCCTGGGCGGCCATGTGCGGCGAGAGGGAAGGGCTCCACATAATGGAGCCCTTCTTCCTGGTGGAGATCCTGGACCCGGATGATCTTTCCAGGGAGGCCGCCCCGGGCGGGCTGGGAACCGCTGTAGTGACTCCACTGGGAAGGAAGTCTTTTCCCATAGTCAGGTTCAACACCCAGGACCTGGTAAGGAGGGGGGAGAGGGGATGCGCCTGCGGCCGGACCTCGTACAAGATCTCCGAGGTGGCCGGGAGAGCCGATGACCTGAGGAAGATCCGGGGGGTCCTCTTCACTCCGGTCTCTGTCGAGGAGGTGTTGAGAGAGGAGTTCCCCGAGGTCACCGAGTACGAGATAGAAGTCAGGAAGAAGGGCAGCATGGACGAGGCGGGCCTGAGGCTGGAGACCCGGGAGGAGATGGGTCCGGACTCCCTCGCCGGGCTCAAGGGCAGGATCTCCGAGAGGCTCAAGATGAAGACCAATCTGAGATTCGAGATCGAGGTCGCGGAGGCCGGGTCCCTGCCCAGGTATACGCTTAAGTCCAAGCGCTTCAAGGACCTGAGGGGGGTGGAGCAATGAGTGAGTTGCAAGCGGCGGGCTCACCGGGGCTGCTGGGGAGGATGAGCCGCAAGATAGACGAGATGGAGAGGAGCGCCCTGGAGCTCAGGGCCATGGGCGGCGGGGCGCCGGTGGTGGAAAAGAACGTCCGGGCCGTATTGAGCTTCACACACGCCCTGAGGCTCGGCATATCAGACCCTGCCGAGAGGGAAGAGTACGGAAGGAGGAGGACACCCATGGGAGAGACAAGGAAGGTAAGGACCGCCTGCCGGCAGTGCCACGGGGGGTGCGGGGTGATCGCCCACGTCAAGGACGGCAAGGTGGTCAAGGTTGAAGGGGACCCGGAATCCCCCATAAGCCACGGGACCATGTGCAGCAAGGGGCTCGCCGTGACCCAACTGGCCTATCACCCGGACAGGATCCTCCACCCCATGAAGAAGGCGGGCGGCAAGTGGGAGCGCATCACCTGGGACGAGGCCCTGGACACCATAGCCGGGAAGTTCAAGGCGGTGATCAAGGACTACGGACCCGAGTCCATCGTCATAGGGCAGGGAACGGGCAGGGACTATGAGAGCCATCTCTACCGCTTCGCCAACCTCCTGGGGACGCCGAACGTCCTCACCGCCGGGCACATGTGCTACGTATCCCGGGTGGGGGCGACTCTAATCACCTGCGGGAACCTGCCGGTATCCGACTGGCGCGGAGACCCCCGTTGCATAGTGATGTGGGCCTGCAACCCGCAGTGGACCAACCCGGACGAGCACAAGGGCGTGGACTTCTGGAGGGCCTACAAGAAGGGGGCCAAGCTGGTGGTGGTGGACCCCAGGGAGGGCTTCCTGGCCAAGAAGGCGGACCTGTGGCTGCAGCTCCGCCCGGGCACGGACGCTGCCCTGGCCATGGGCTTCATGAAGGTGATCGTGGAGGAGAACCTCTACGACGAGGAGTTCGTCGCCGGGTACATAAACGGATGGGATGCATTCCTGGAGAGACTGGATGAGTATCCCCTGGAGCGGGTGGAGGAGATCACCTGGGTCAAGCGGGACCTGATCCGGAGGGCGGCCAGGATGTACGCCGAGACCAAGCCGGCCGCGCTCCAGTGGGGGGTCCCCACCGAGCAGACCTTGAACTGCACGGATTGCACCCGCATCCTCACCGGGCTGATGGCGGTCACGGGGAACCTGGACGCCCCCGGTGGGAACGTCTTTTTCGTGCCCCCGCCGGTCCGCACGGTGTCCCAGTTCTCGCGGCACAAGGACCTGGGAAAGGACCAGATGAAGAAGCGCCTGGGCGCTGAGCAGTACAAGCTCGCCTCCAGGGTGGCCATGATCACCCCCAAGGCGGCTTGGGAGGCGATCCTCACCGGCAAGCCCTATCCCCTGAAGGCCGGGTTCCTTTGCGGCACCAACCCGGTCTCCACCAGGGCCAACGCCAAGGAGGCCTACGAGGCGCTGAAGGCCCTGGACTTCCTGGCGGTGGCGGACTTTTTCCTCACTCCCACGGCCGAGCTGGCGGACATCTTCCTGCCCTCGGGCACCTGGCTGGAGCAGGACCACGTTGCGGACAACTGGAAGCGGCACGGCTACATACTGGCCAGGCAGAAGGTGGTGGAGATAGCTGAGAGCTGGCAGGATCACAAGATATTCCAGGAGCTCGGGAAGCGCATGGGCCAGGAAAAGGACTGGTGGGACACGGTGGAGGACGCCCTGGACTACCTCCTGGAGCCCGCGGGCCTGACCTGGGAGGAGTTCAAGAAAAAGGGCCACCTCAAGGGCGACATGCGCTACTACAAGTACCGTGAGAAGGGCTTTTCCACGCCCACGGGCAAGGTGGAGCTCTACTCCACGGTCCTGGAGAAGTGGGGCCGCGACCCCATGCCCAAGTACACCGAGATCCCCGAGAGCCCGGTCTCCAGGCCGGACCTCGCGAAGGACTACCCGTACATACTCAACGCGGGCCTCAGGACCCCCACCTTCTTCCACTCCGCAAACCGGATGATCCCGTGGCTGCGCGAGATCAGGCCGGATCCCCTGGTGGAGATCCACCCGGAGACCGCGCGGAAGCACGGGATAGAAGAGGGCATGTGGGTCAATATAGACTCCCCGAGGGGGCGCGCCAAGATGCGCGCAAAGCTCAACGACGGCATCGACCCCCGGGTCGTGGTGGCCGAGCACGGCTGGTGGTACCCGGAGATCAAGGACAAGGGCCACGGCTGGGATGTTTCCAACATCAACATGCTGACCGACAACTCCCACGAGTCCATGGATCCGGTGATGGGGGCCACCAACCTGCGGGTCCTGCTCTGCAACATATCGCCCTGCGTGGAGCAATAGGAGGAAGCGAGATGAAGAAAGCCTCTTTGATATTCATGAAACGGGACTGCATGGGCTGCCACGCATGCGAGGTCGCCTGCAAGCAGGAGCACGGCCTCGGGGTCGGCCCCAGGCTGGTAAGGGTCGTGGAAAAATCTGCCGAGTTCACCCCGGTCTACTGCCGCCACTGCGCCAAGGCCCCCTGCAAGGAGGCCTGCCCTGTGGATGCGATCACCAGGAACGACCAGGGGATCGTCCTGATAGATCCGGAGCTCTGCATCGGGTGCAAGGAGTGCGTGGAGGCCTGCCCCTTCGGGGCGATGCAGTTCGACGAGGCCCGGGAGGCGGCCGTCAAGTGCGACCTCTGCGCGGACAGGCTGGAACAACGTGAGGCCCCGGCCTGCACCCTGGTCTGCCCCACCGGCTGCATATTCTGGGGCAGCATGAAGGAGTTCTCGGACAAGAGGGCGGCCGCCGCCCCAACCTGATATTGAAAAGAGCTGGATTGTAGAATCTGGGGCTCGATATAAAGCCTACAAACAAGGACAGCTTGAGCTAGTTGATTGGGAGGAGATTAGAAAAAGGTACAAGCCTTGAAGGTTCGGTTTGTCTTGCGCGCCAGTAGTGAATTGGACGAAGCTATAAAGTATTATGATCACCAACTAGCAGGTTTGGGCTTCAGGTTTTTCGAAGAAGTGGATGTTGCCATTAAAAGAATAAGCTTTATGCCTGAAGCATGGCCGAAAGTTGGTAAAATAAAACGAAGTTGCCTGATAGAAGTATTTCCCTACGCTCCTTTCTACATAATTGAATCGGATGAAATTCTGGTTACTGCAGTAGCTCTCCTTCATAGAAATCCTGAAGATTATTCGGATAGAATCAGGTAGCTTTAGCTTGGCCACCTGGATTATTCCCCTCCCCTTTCTTCTCCTGATCGCAATCGGCGGGCCTTTTCCCCCTGGCGGTTCAGTCCCGCCCGGGCCAGGGATATCCTATTGACATATCCATATGTGATCTATCAATCCCTCCATAAATCCCGTGTCATCTGCGGGCCGTTATGGATCGCCTGAGGATATGTCAAGGGGATATCCCTAAGCTTTCTTAAGGGCTAAAACTAGCTGTAGACTCCATACTCCTTGGCGGTTTCCACCATAGCCTTGACATTTTCGTGTCTCGCCTCATCGAACCAGATCCCGCAGTCAACGATCAGCCCTCCCCCCTTGCCTACAACATCGATCAAATCCTTTACGCAATCGCCCACCTGCTCCGGGGTCCCTGCATACAGCAGCGACCCGGGGACATTGCCTCTGAAGCACACGGTGTCGCCGAGCACCTCCTTGGCCTTGCGATAGTCCACCTCCTCGAACCAGTAAAGGGCCTTTCCCTTCGGTATATCCCTTATTATCTCCAATCGAGAGGTATAGTTGCCTTCGAACAGCGGCATCGGGACCAGACCCTGCTCTATCAGGCCCATCATGACCTTTCTCAACGTGGGCCAATAGAAGGTCTTGTACTGCTCGTTGGACATGAAGCTGTCCAGGCCCTTGTGGAGCATGAACATCACAACGGGCTTTCCCATTCTCTTGGAGAGGGACGCACCCATGTTGACCTGTATGGGAACAAGCCTTTCCATGGCCTCTATGAGCTTCTCGGGATGTCTGTACATATCCAGCATTACCCCGCGCGTCCCTCGGAACCAGTCGCCTACGACATCGAAAGGCGCGGCTGCATGCCCGCCCAGGATGTCGGGGAAGCCCATGGAGGCGATGGTTTGGGTCTCCTCGCGTACGTGAGTCAGCCACTTCAGGGCTTCGGTCCCGGCCTTGTGCAGAGTCTCGAGGGCTCCGGCTATATCGGGCGTTCCGAAAAGGGATACGTTTCCGATAATGCCGAGGTAATAGCCGAACCAGGTGGAGAAGGGCGGCAGCGTCTTGAACGGCTCTAACGCCCCACACACCCGCGGCAAATACGTCCTGAGCATATAGTCGGCCGGGTCGTCGATGAACGCATCGTAGAACTCCTCGGCGGTTACATATTCCTTTTCAACAAACTGAAACACGTGATCGGCCGGCACCCCCCTGCCCGGGAGCTTCAGCGGGCGGTAATCCAGGGCTTCCAAGACCGGCCCCGGGAAGGCGTAGCTCGAGGCACGAAAGAGATCAGGCTCGAAGTCCTTCAATGTCTTGATCCAAGCATCGGTGGCCTTGGCGTAGTCGAACATCACCTCTTCGCAGGTGAACCCATTATCCAAAGCGGGAAACATGCCGAAACTGGGTGCAACCGGGACCCTGTCGGGCACCCGGAGCCTTATGACATCAGCTATCCTCTTAGCCCTTTGCTTATAGCCCTCCTCGGCCTCCCCGCTCTCGAAGCCGACCCCTTGAGCGGAGCACCACGATTGCAGCGTTTCTTCCGTCTTATCCATTAGTCCTACTCCGTTCCTTGCCTAGTAGACAACAGACTCTCCCTCTTGCGCAAGCAGGCTCTACTTGTCGTGCAGTCTCCACTTGCCTCCCTCAACGACCACCTTTGTGTAGCAGCCTTCGGACAGGCCGATATGGTCTGTTGGCGAGTAATTGAAAACACCGTTCTGCCCGACGAAGCCCTTGATGTTTTCCAGGCTGTCTCTGAGCTGGGTACGTATCTTAGCCAGGTCCCCCTCTTTACTCGGATCAAGACTCGGGTCCACGTTCTCCAAAGCCCGGGCAATGAGCATGACCTGGTCCCAGGTGTGCCCGCAGTAAAGGCTGAAGGTCTCGTGTTCTTGGGTATAGGTCTCGTAGAGCTCCATGGCGACCTGCTTCTGTATGTCGTCCTCGGGCAGATCGGGGGCTACCAATGCCTTGAGGGAAGTACTGACGATACCCTCCACATGTTCCCCACCCAGGCTGATGAACTCCGGGCCCACAATCGCATAATCGCAAACTATCGGAAAAGTCATGCCCATTTCTCTGGCCGTCTTGATCACTTTTACCGTATCGGCCAGATTACCGGTTATTAGAAGGCCGTCCGCACCACTCGCTTTGATATGGGCGAGCTGCGTGCTTACATCAACGGCCTGGGGCGAGTACTCCGCGATCTTTGCAGGAGCTATCCCCAGATCTTCACACGCCGCCTTGAAGGCGGCCACTCCCAGTTTCCCGTAAGCCGTCTCCACATAGATGTAGGCGATCTTCTCGGCTCCCCGATCCAAGAGGTCTTGAAGCAAGATGGGGATTGACGCGATCTTCTGATCGGGCACGACGGTAAAGAGCCATTTCTTGGTTTCGGCTCCCGTTACGATGGCCGGCCCGGCACTGTAGAGCAGAGTTTCACCCTCAGTGGCCGTCTCTATGGAAGCGAGCGTTCCTCCCACTGAAGTGTAGCTCATGCAGGCTATAACCTTATCAACGTTAATCATTCTTTTTGTGTTTTTTACGCAGGTTATCGGTTGAGACTGCCCGTCATAGAAAACAGGTTTCAGGAGTCGGCCGTTCACGCCCCCTTGTTCATTGACTTTTTCAATTGCAATAATCGCTCCCCTCTTGTTCGCGAGACCCATCTCGGCCCTACGTCCGGTCACTTCCGGTGTAAAGCCGAGAACATAGGGAGCGGAAGCATCACTGAACCCGTCATTGGGAAGCATTATAAGGCTTGTCAAGCATATCGCCATCGCATAAATAACCCTTTTCTTCATTTTATTCCCTCCATTGATAATGTTCGGCCCCCAAAAATTTGTTTCCATTGTAGGTTTGGATTCACCCCGTGGGTGCTTCAGCTCATGGCGCTCATCCCGGGCTCACCGCCTAGGTAGGCTGAGTAGATCAAGGGATCCGAGACCACTTCGTCGCTGCTCCCACTGAGCACCACCCCTCCCCTTTCAAGCACATAGGCGTACTCGGCAAGCTTGAGCGCCGCACGCGCGTTTTGTTCCACCAGCAGGATGGATATCTCCTGGTCACGGCGTATCTCGCTCAACAGACTCATCATTTGAGAGACCAGAATCGGGGATAGACCGAGCGAGGGCTCGTCGAGCGCCAGAAGGTCAGGACTGCTCATCAGCGCCCTTGCCACCGCCAGCATCTGCCGCTCTCCCCCTGAAAGCGTGCCGGCCTTCTGATTAAGTCGCGCCTTCAATACAGGGAACGTATGGAATGTCTTTTCCAGGCGCGACCTGAAATGCTCCCGCCTCTCCTTCCTGGTCAGCGAATAGGTGCCGAGCACTAAGTTGTCGGACACGCTCATCTCGCCGAAAAGCTCTCCGCCCTCGGGGACGCTCGTTATGCCTTTCCTTATTATCTCGCTGGGCTCCATTCCGGCGATCATCTCCCCCTTGAACCTGACGGTGCCCTTACGGGGAGGCAACACCCCTGTAAGGGTCCGCAGCAGGGTGGTCTTCCCGGCGCCGTTGCTCCCTAGAACCGCCACCACCTCCTTTCGCCCCACGGACAATGACACGTCATGCAAGGCCTCGGCCTCGCCGTAATAGGAGTAAACCCCCTCCATCTCCAGCTGCCGATTCCCGGATCGCTCCCCCCGGGGTTTTCTCGAGCTTCCAGCTGTATCCGGCATATCTATGCTTCTTCTCCCAGGTAGGCCTTGATCACTCGTTTGTCCGCCCTGACCTCCTCTGGAGGCCCCTCCAGCAGCTTCCGCCCGCCATCCAGAACGACCACCCACTCGGAAAGGGACATGACGAACGGCATGTTGTGCTCAACGATGAAAAGGGTCAGGCCTTCTTCGAGCAGGCGGTCTATGACGTTAACCAGCCTCTTGATCTCATGCGCCGCCAATCCGCCTACAGGCTCATCAAGCAAGAGAAGCTTGGGCGCCATCCCGAGAACGCGTGCGATCCCCAAGAGCTTTCTCTCGCCCAGCGGAAGGCTTGAAACCGAATCCGAGGCGCGTTCCTCCAAACCTATCATCCGCAGGTTCTCCATCGCTCGGGCCCTGATCTCCTTTTCCTCCGCCCTTGCCGAGCGCAGCTTGAACCCGGAAGAGAACAAGCCGGAGAAACTGCTGCAGTGACACCCGACCATGGCGTTTTCGAGGACAGACAGGCTGCGGAAAAGCTCCTCCAACTGAAAGGTCCTGCCCACGCCAAGATGGGCGACCTCATGGGCCGGGCGCCCTGTTATCCGATGACCTCTGAAGTAGGTATCGCCGCGATCCGGACCGTAAACCCCGCTGACCACGTTAATGAAAGTCGATTTTCCCGCTCCGTTGGGTCCGATCATGGATGTAATGCGCCCCTGTTCAAGCCTGAGCCTCACATCGTTGAGCGCCTGAACCCCACCGAAGGCCTTGCTTAGGCGGTCGACCAGGAGAAGCGGCGGATCAGCCCCGGCGCGTCCTCCCTTCCCGGACTCATTATGATAAGGAAATCCTTGCTCTGGCATATATCCTTGAACCAAGATGCTCCAGTTGTTTTGCCCAGCCCGCCAACCCGGCCGGCATGAATATGAGTACGACCACTATGAAAATACCGAAGAACACTGCGGTCACTTCTCCGGTCATCACCGGGAAGAGATGTCCCAGGTAAGCTTTCAGGAGTTCGTGAAGCCAAGTGATCATGAAGCTCCCCAACAAAGGCCCCCAGACGGTTCCAATCCCGCCGATAACGGTCATCAGTATGAGCTCCACAAGGAGGTCGAACCCGAATATGCCCGGCTCCACGAATCGCAGGTAGAAGCAGAGGAGGCTCCCGGCCATGCTGGCCATAACAGCGGTCAGGACGAAAATCTGAAGGCGGTATTTCGGTATGTTCACACCGAGGCTGGCGCTTGCTGTCTCACTGTCGTGGGATGCCCTTATGGCCCGGCCCAACCGTGAGCCGACCAAGTTGCGGCAGAATGCCAGACACCCTACACAGAATCCCCATGACAAGAAATAGAAATGAACATCCTTTTTGAGATCAAAGCCGGCCGCGCTGAGGGCGGGTACGCCCAGAAGCCCGGAATGACCCCCGGTGAGTCCCTCGAGTTGCACAAAGGCTATCTGGGCGATAATCAATATGCCGAAAGTGGCACAAGCAAGATAGAGCCCGCGCAGCCTCAAAACAGGCGCACCTATTAGATAGGCTACCACCCCCACTATGGCCGCCGCCACAAAGATGGTCATAAGAGGGGGCATCACCTGCCTGGCAGATAGTATGCCGGCGATATAAGCACCCAGCCCGAACCAAGTAGGCTGAACCAGTGAAAAGAGCCCCGATTGGCCCATTAAAAGGCCCATGCCTATAGCCAAAATGCCATATAAGGCAATAAAAACCATTATACTGACTACATAGGCGCCTGAAACGACATATGGAACAAGTAATAGACCGCCCAAAAAGATGAACCAAACTACATATCCAGAAAATATTCTATCGGTTCTCATACCTTTTTGATCCTTTTTGGGGATGATACGGTCCGATATAAGAGGAAAAGGATCATCATCAGAAGGGCGATTGCATCTTTCCAACCAGCCGATATGAAGCCCCCAAACAGCCCTTCGAGCAAGCCAAGGCCCAAGCCGGCCAGCACAGTACCGGTAATGGTCCACTCGCCTACAATAGCGGCGACAAGACCTTTCATGCCGGTCATCAGGCCCACAGCGTAGCCGGTAAAGGTAATGGGCGCGACTACAATACCGGCCATAGCCCCCAACCCTCCGGCAAGAGCAAAACAGAACACCACCAAACCCGTAACCCGTATGCCCACCAGCGAGGCCCCGGCGGGGTTTATTGAGGCGGCTCTTAGTGCCTTACCGAGCATCGTTCGATTGAAAAACAACGACAAACCGATTGCCACGAATACCAACACTGCGATCACCAATATAGTTTGGCTGCTGACTACGGCACCCAGAAGAGGAATCTGTTTAGCGGGTATAAGCGAAGGAAGGGTCCTGGTCTCCGATCCACAGGTAATGAGGATGATCCCCTTTATTATGGATGCCGATGCTATAGTAATAACCATAAATGTTGTTTCACTGGGATATCTTACAGGTCGAATAACGACTCTTTCTAAAACTATTCCTACTAGTATTGTTAATGCGACAGCAAAAGCTATTGATAAAGGTAGATTCAGCCCTGTTCCGAGGAATACCCACGTGAGCATTCCTCCCAGCATTACAAATTCACCGGTGGCAAAATTAAGAATTCCGGTAACCAAGAAGACAACGCTCCAACAAACTCCTACCATAGCGTAAATGCTGCCCGAGGTAATTCCGGATATAACATACTGAGTTATTTGGGCTAAAGGAGTCATTATAAAATTATGTTAAGATCCCCCTTATGAGCATAGGAAACTGTATAATGAAAAAATCTCATTCCAGGATCCACTTTCTCACCAAATTTACTCCTTCGACGGCGTCCTTCCCATATGCGTCAGCACCGGTGTACTCCATGACTTTTTCGGTAATCTGGCCGCCGCCGATCATGATTTTTACTTTGTCCCGCAGCCCGGCTTCCTGAATGGCTTCCACTGTCCTTTTCATTGAATCATATGCAAGCGTAAGCAGACCGCTCATTCCTACCACCCGCGGTTCGAACTCCTTGATCGCGTCTATGAATTTGCTGGGTGGTGCGTCGATACCAATGTCCCGGACCTCGAATCCGTTTGTATCAAGCAGAAAGGTCACCATGTCCTTCCCTATGTCGTGAATGTCGCCCTCAACCGTTCCCATGAGGACTTTACCCTTTTTCCCGGAGGCCTGCTCGCCTTTGAGCTCGGGTTTGACCATCTCGGATATCTGGCTCATCATCTCACCCGCCATCATCAGTTCGGGAAGGAAGTACTCGCCGGCCTCGAACTTCTTGCCGATTATTTCCATGGCTTCGGTACATGAATTCAGAACGTCAACTGGATCCGAGCCGCCCTCCATCAGGGATCCAGCGATTTCAAGGGCTTCCTTTTCCTTCATTTTGGTCATGGCATCGATTAGTTTTTCGGACATGTCCACTACTCCTTGTTTTCTCAGTGGCTCGGCCCAGCCGTGTTCATGGTGCCGCATGCCTCTTGGCAAGGGCACCCATGAGGCCTTCCTCGGGCACAAGCGCGGTCAAGCGGAAGACTTTGAGATGGGTTTATGGGTGAAGGTAAAGTTCCATAGGGAACTTTGTCAAGAAAAATGTTATCGTGCCTCCAAGCTTGGGCAATTTCAGTGTGAGGAAGGGCTTTCAACCGAGGAGCCCGCTCCCGGATGAATTTACTCTGCAAAGATAATATGCACTTATATCAATGCGTTAGGTCGAGAGGCGGATTTTGGCAAACCCAGATCCTTGACAACGCCCTATATGACAATTTATATATAGTAGTTCTTAGAATTCGGAGACCTAATCGTCCGCTCTTCAGGTGAGTATGGCAAACACTATTGACCGGCGGGCCCCTGAGCCTGCCTACATACAACTGGCAAACATACTCAGGGGGGATATCGAGAAGGGTGTATTCCGTCCGGGAGACCGTCTTCCCTCGGAATCCCGGCTTTGCAAGCTGTACCAGGTGAGCCCGATGACGGTCCGCCGTACAATCAGAGTCCTCTTGGACCAAGGGATCGTGACCACCGTCCAGGGGAGCGGGACCTATGTGAAGCTTCCGGATCTAGGGGGAGTCAGGTTCGGGCTGGGTGGGTTCTACCGGGTCTTCAACGACAAGGAGCGAACCAGGGTCAGGATACTCGAGGTGCAGATAACGAGGGCCGATGGACCGGCGGCAAGCAGGCTGGCACTCCGGGTGGGGGAAAGAGTCATTTTGATCAGACGGGTCATTTTCAGTAACGGAGACCCGGTTCTATACCATAGGGAACTGCTGGCGTATGACCCGGAGCGGCCCATAGTGGAAGCGGAGTTGGAAGTGACCGCTCTCCACGGCTTGTTGATCGGCACCGGAGAGACCCTGTTCAAGAGGGGCGACCTGGTCATCAAGGCCGCGGTCTTGACCAAGGAAGAGGCGGACGTCTTGAATACCGTTCAAATGCAGCCGGCGTTCCACCTGGAGCATGTATTCTATGACTTCGAGGACAAGCCCCTCAGTTGGGGGAGATTCATATGCCGCGGGGATCGTTTCGAGTTTACCGCCGCGGTGGGGGTCTAATGCGGGCAACCACTAGCCGATGGGAGAATCTCGAATCCAATGCGACCTGAAGAAGACCGGAATGAATTGATCGAGCTTATGGCGGAGCTAAAGGAGATGGAAATATTGGATGCGGTCCGCCGGGATATGAGCGAGGGCGTTGACCCGCTCGCAATAATCGATCAATGCCACAAGGGAATGATCCGAGTGGGACAGTACTATGAAGAGGGTCGTTATTTCATCTCGGCTCTGATAATGGCCGGAGAAATAATGGTCCAGGTGGGGCAGCTGGTTTTCCCCCTTCTGGAAAACAGAAGCACCAGCGGTGATGCAGGGTGCGTTGTTCTGGGCACGGTGGAAGGAGACATCCACTTCGTGGGCAAGGACATCTTCAAGGTCTTGGTACGCGGGTATGGATTCACGGTTCACGACCTGGGTGTTGATGTCCCGAAGACCAGGTTTCTCGCAGCCATGCACGAACTCGAACCCGACATCGTGGGGATTTCTTGTCTGATCAGCTCGGCATTCAAGGGCATGGAGGAGACGATCGCCCTACTGAGGGGTCAATACAATCAGAGCGCCCCTATGCCAACCTACATCATAGGAGGTCGCGTTGACGGCTTGGTGTGTGAGGCTTGCGGCGCGGATTACTGGACAAGGGACGCCATGGAGGGAGTGCGGTTGTGCCAATCCATAATGGAAAGCGCCCGGAAGGGTACTAAGCAACCTCTATTGAGTCGTTAGACGTGGAGGATTAGGGTTCCAAGAACATCCTTATATTTTGTGAATTCTATCTCAAAACTCACAAATCAAGCTCCTTCTTAAGCTCCTCCCAAGGGACGGTTTCTTCGGACTCGCCCCGAGCCCGCCATGCATCCTCTATATCTTTGCGCTCCTCCATTTCCTGTAACAGTGCGAAATCCTCAATCGAGACCAAGGCGGCGATTGCCTCACCCCGCCTGGTAAGCACGTAAGGCTGCTTCCCGAAAGCCACCTTATTAAGGATATTGGCGAATCTTTTTCTGGCGTCAGCAGTGCTTATTTTTTGAGCATCTCAACAATCTCGATCCATCTGGAAGCATTTATTGTACTCTTTGTTCTAATTGTACATAGAGTATATCCATCCTCCCTCTCTGTCAATGAAACATGATGCCGCCCTTTGGCCGGCCGGGACTGAACCGCCCGGGCCAGGGATATCCCATTGACATATCCATATGTGATCTATACAACCCCCACATAAAGCGACATCTATGGAGGGATTGTAATGGGGTCGGTCCAAACAAAGCTTTTCAAGAACAATAGAAGCCAAGCTCTCCGACTGCCCAAGGGGGTCGCCTTCCCTGAATCGGTAGGGGAGGTGGAAATAACGGCGATCGGCAACAGGCGGATTATCTCTCCGGCGGGCGAGTCGTGGGATGAGTGGTTCGAGGCGCAGGGTGTTTCAAGGGATTTCATGGCGGATAGACAGCAGCCGGAAGATCAGCTCCGGGGTCTCAGCCGTTCCCTGTAGGGGTCATGCCGGAGACGACCATATCTACCACCGGCTTCACCTGCTTTTCGTCCATCAGATCGATCTGCTTGCGCTCGGTCTCGCGGTTGGCGGCCTCGATGTCCGGGTCCGGGTCCATCTTGATCTGAAGGCTTGAGCGGCTGATGAGCTTGCGTGCGGCCTGTTTGATCTCTCGGATCATGACCATCATCACCTCCTTACCCTTGTCTTCGACGTTGAGAACCTGGCCGTCGGTGCCGTGGGTTTTGAGGTTGACGTAGAACGGGACCACCAGGCCGCTTTTCATGTCCATCTTGTTGACCATGTCGCGAACCTGTTCGAGCATCCGCTGGTCCGGCGTCACCATCTCCTGACCGAACGCGGTACCCACACCTTGAGCAGACGGAACGCCGTGGCTCAGGGCGTATTTAACCTTGGCCGATACCGGATTGACGCAGACCAGCTCCTCCATGTCCTGGCCGGACTTGGTGAAGGGCTTGAAGCCGATGGCGTCGCCTTTCGCCAGGATCTGAAGAACCATTTCCTTTGGCATCCTGCTTCGCGCCCTTCGGTCGCGCTCTCCGCGCATCCTGCGCTTCGAGTCGGCCATGACACGCGCACATCCGGTTCGTACGGGCTTGATGCCGGTTACTTACCGGAGCGGAGTGTAAAGCGTCGGAGGATGCGGTTTGGGATCTGAAGCTAGCCAGAAATATTTCCAGTTTTAGGCATGCCCGGAATTTTTTGTGACCAGTGTTGATGTGAGCAGGATCATCGGGATGCCCGCCAAGTATTTGTTGCAAATCCTCTTCACTCGTGTATAATTGAAGAGTATTTGCACAAAGGAGCTCCCATGAGTCGAGAACAACAGATACTGGAACTCGCCGGAACAAAAGGGATTATCCGGGCCGAGGATGTTGAGGCAGTGGGTATTTCCCGAAACTACCTGTACCGAATGCACAAGGAGGGGCTTCTAGAGAAGTGCGCTGTGGGACTTTACACCCTTCCGGAAGCTCCTGTGACTGAGAACTGGTCTCTTGCGGAGGTTGCGAAAAGGCTTCCTCAGGCCGTCGTTTGTCTTATTTCCGCCCTGAGCTACCACGGAATTACCACCCAAATCCCCCATGAGATCTGGCTGACCATCCCGAGAGGCTCTTGGCGGCCGGATGTAGAATACCCACCGCTTAACCTGACCTATGTTTCGGGACCGGCCTATTCGTTCGGTATCCAGGAGCATGTCATAAACGGCGTGGTGGTTAAAATCTACAGCCCTGCAAAGACGGTTGCTGATTGCTTCAAGTTCCGCAACAAGGTCGGTCTCGATGTCGCCATCGAAGCACTCCGGGAGGTATGGCGCTCACGTAAAGTCACCATGGATGAGCTGGTGGAAGCCGCCGGAATCGACAGAGTGTCGAAAATCATGCGCCCATACCTGGAGGCGACTGTATGAACCAGAAAAAGAAAAACGTTGCCCGTTCAATCTTTCAGCCGCTTTTGAACCGCGCCAGATCCAACAAGGAAGAGTTCAATATACTGCTCTCCCGTTATGGCATGGAGCGATTCCTTTACCGGCTCAGCATCTCGCCCCACAATGACCAGTTCATTCTGAAAGGAGCCAGTCTGTTTCTGGTCTGGAAAGGACAGAATTACCGCGGCACCAGGGATGCGGATCTTCTGGGATTCGGCAATTCCGATATCGAACAGCTCGCGGACTTGTTCCGCGACATCTGCCGCGTTGAGTTTCAGGGGGATGGCATGATCTATCTGCCCGTCCTCAGCTGTCTTCCTAGCACCTGTCATCGAAAGTCTGCAATCGAATGCTCCCTTTGAAGACGCATGGGTGCCTGATCAGGGCTGGGGTCTTCGGTCGTAAGGCACACAGCAGATAAGAACCGGATCGGTGATGACGATCTTCTGGCACTCCAGCAGTTCCGCCTCGCGTTCCTCGGTCCACAGAGGATTGAGCGAGGACGGCGGCAGCCGCCCGAAGGGTGAGCGTCGGCCCCCTGGCCACGTCGAGGAACTGCTGCTGAAACTGGAAGAGCTCTTTTCCTGAACACGCCGGGCCACCGACTAAGGAGACATCGACATGACCGAATGCCCCGTGCATCAAGCCGCCGAGGCCTTCATCGGCCGCCGGCGGGAGTCTGGAAATAAAAAGCAGACCCTCTATACCTACCGGAAGGACTTCGACGTTCCCCATCGACTGGTAGGCATAGCGCCCGGGGTATGCCTATTGTCCCGGCAGGGGTGGGGAGGTGCCTCTGCAATGCCCGAACGGAAAAGCACCGGTCGGTTATACGGGTTTCAGAACTGACGTTACGAATGTTCTTTCGTGGCATGTAGTCTCAGACCAAGCGCCTTCACGACTTTCAGTACTGTAGCGAATTCAGGGTTGCCTTCGGGCGACAGTGCTTTATAAAGGCTTTCGCGGCCGAGCCCAGCCTCCCTCGCGATATCTGCCATTCCCTTGGCACGTGCAATGTCACCCAAGGTCGCCGCTACCAAGGCAGGATCACCATCCTCCAGGGCAGCTTCCAAATAGGCAGCCATGTCCTCTGTGGTTTCCAAATGTTCTGCTGCATCCCAAGGACGAGTTTTCGTTTTCTTCGCCATAATAATTCCCTAGAGCCCTCGCGCCAGTTCCAGCGCTGTCCTGATATCTCGCTTCTGTGTCCGTTTATCGCCGCCTGCGAGTAGGATCACAAGCGTCTCGCCGCGTTGAACAAAATAGATCCTGTAGCCAGGCCCATAGTCGATACGTAGTTCCGAAACGCCTTCGCCCACAGGTTTCACATCATCTCTATCGTCATGGATTATGAGTATCCCATAGGATACAAAATTGCAACAAAATCCTGCAACCACCCCAAGGGGTCTCAGCCGTTCCCGGGAGGGGTCATGCCGGGGGGCGGATTCTTGCGGATGCTCTCGAAGAGCTGCTCCATGAGCTCGCGGCCGCCTTGGCCCAGCCCGTGGTACAGGCTGGCCATGAAGTAGAGGGTGTTGGAGGCCGCATCCACGAAAGACCAGCGGCAGTTGTCGAACCTGCAGTTTTCAAAGGCCACCGGCCCTGATCCGCCGTATTTCATTTCGCAATCCACAAAGGCGCATTCGGTGTAGTCGTTTCCGTCCAGGAGAATCTCCTGCTTCTCAAAGGTCTCCTGCTTGTATTCCATGTGTCTTCTCCTCCCTTGGTTGCGGAACTCCAATCTCTAACACCGCGGCCTTGCTGAAGCAAGGGGCTTTCCGCTTGACAGGCCCCGGGAGTTTCAATAGGTTTTTCGAGAAGGGATCCGTTCTCGAGGTTAAGAGCGCCCCCGCCGGGATCGAGATAATGGAGGGGGCAGGGAGGTGCGGGAAATGAGAGGGTGGAGGTTTGCGGCCCTTTTGGTCGTCATGTTGTCTGCCGCCGCGTGCGGCGGCAAGTACGGAGCCAAGACCTCTCCGGAGCCGGTTCCCATATCCGACGAGCTCGAGGAGGGCATGCCGCCCGATGTGGCCTATTATGACTTCGAGGACATCCCTGTGCACAGGAAAATGAAGCTGGTGCCGGACTCCTCGCTCCTCTTCGAGAGCAGGGGGCTCAAAGCGGGCAGGATTTGCTTCAAGGGCCGGCTGGACCCTGTGGCCCTGTTCGACTTCTTCGTGGTCAACATGCCCTCGGAGGGCTGGCTACTGAGGAGCTACTTCAAGTACGGGGTGTATCTGCTGGTGTTCGAAAAGCCGGATCGCGACTGCATCATCAGCATCAACAAGGGGACGTTCAACAACGAGCTGGAGGTGTGGGTCACTCCGCGCCTGTCGGGTGAGTAGGGTGAACGGGGGCGGTATGGGCGACCGGAGTAAGGGCCGGGAAAAAGATAAACCCCGCGGCAGGGGGTGGTGGTCCAGGTTCCTGGAGCGGATGGCCAGGGCGAACGAGGAGTCCCTCAAGAACAAGTGTTATGGGTGAGGCTGCCGGCCGAAGTAGTGCCGGCGGCACTGCGGTTCAGACCACATCCTCGGAGCGGAAGCTCCGGGTCGGCGCTCCACCGGCCTTTTCGAACTCCGTGATCCAGCCTCTGACCCGCTCTTTCCCGTAAGCCTCTTCCCAGGCCCTGACGATTCGATCCACAGGAATGTCCGCGAAGGTGCCCAAGTCTTCGACGTACTCCATGAACGCCTCCTCGTCCAGATTGTAGGGCTGGAAAACGGAGTCTTCCCGGCCGTTGAACTCCAGGGGCTCGACCCTGTGGCGGCGGCAGAGCTCGGCGTTGAAAGCGGGCGTGGCCTTGACCCACCTCCCATCCAGATGGAACTCGTTGTAGCCGTGGTACACGAAGAGGTCTGTCCCCATGTAGTCCAGGAGCTGTTTGGTGGCAAGGTGGTTGCGGACATTGGCGAAGCCCACACGGGCCGGGATGCCGCAGGCCCTGGCCAGGGCGCAGAGGAGTGAGGCCTTGGGCACGCAGTAGCCCCGGCCGGAGCGGAGCACATTGCTCGCCCGGTAGTGCTCGGCCCGGTAGAACGGATAGTAAGGGGTGTAGCGTATCCGGTCGCGTACGGCGTAATAGAGCTTGACCGCCGCGGCCGCAGGGTCGCCTCCGGCCCCGGCGGTCGCCCGGCGCGCGAATTCCTTCACCTCGGGGTGGTCGCTGTCTATGATCGGTGTGGGCTCGAGGTAGAGATCAAGCGGAAGCCCTTGCTCGCCTGCTCGTTGATTGTGGGTCATATCGGCTCCTCTCCTGGGGGAATGTCTTGATCGGCAGACCATAACCGATTTCAGGCTGCAAGGAAACCTCGGGCTGAATCGAGGTCAAAGCGCTTGACAAGCAAGGGTGTACGGTATACTCACTCCCCAGCCGCCGGTTGAGATCGCCCTTAGCGCCCTGCCGGTCTCGCGGCCCAAGGGGGGGTAAGCCCCGGGCCGGTCAAACCAGGAGGTCCTCGTTGATGCTCTTCTCGATACTTCTCTACAGCGCTCTTCTGGTCTTTTTCCTGGGTACGACGTGGAGGGTCTCAGCGTGGTTCACCCGCAAGGTGGGCCCCGAGTCCCGCCGCATCCCGGCCTCCCGGAGGCTGCTTGCAGCGCTTCGCGGCGCTCTCGGGGCGGTCTTCAGCCGGAGGATAGGGGCGGCGTTTCGGGTCCTCTTGATGGACGTGATACTTCAGCGAAGGATAATCAAGGAGGACTTCCTGCGCTGGATCATGCATATGTGCCTCTTCTGGGGCTTCATGCTCCTTCTGCTCATGCACGCCCTGGACGAGCTCGTGACAGCGAAACTCTTCGAGGAGTACTGGTCGACCGCCAACCCGTTCTTCTTCCTGAGGGACGCATTCGGCGTCTTGGTCTTGATAGGCCTGGCCATTGCCTTTTACCGCCGCTTCATTCTCAAGGTCTCCCGCCTCGAGACCCGCAGGCCGGATATAACGGCGATCGTCATATTGGGCGTGCTCATGGTCTCGGGCTTTCTGCTGCAGGGGGCCAAGACGCTCTCCCATCGGGAGTACGGGCGGATGGTCGAGGAGTGGGCCGGAACCGATGACCCGGCCGAGCTGAGGGCCCTGGAGAGCTACTGGGTGGAGGAGCTCGGGCTCCATTCCCCGGACTTCGAGCCCCCCTTCTCGGAGGAGGTCCTATCCCAGGGGAGGGAGCTCCACGAGATGAGCTGCTCCTTCTGCCACGCCCCTTCCCAGTGGGCGTTTGCGAGCTACGGAGCGAACCGGGTCATGCAGCCGGCCGCCTCCTTCATGGAGCGGGTCAACGCGGTCCTTATCCTCTGGCACATCCACATCCTGGCCTGTTTCATAGGGCTGGCCTATGTGCCCTTCGGCAAGATGTTCCACGCGATATCCACCCCGGTAGGCCTGGTGGTGAGCGCCCTGGTCGAGCGGGGGAGATCGGATCCGGCCAACGTGGCCACGAGGCAGGCCGTGGAGCTGGATGCCTGCACCCAATGCGGTACCTGCAGCCTGAGATGCTCGGTCTTGGCCGCTGCCGAGGCCTTTGAAAACCCCCTCATACTCCCTTCCGAAAGGATGGAGGCCCTCCGCGGCCTGGGGCGGGACGGGAGCCCCCTGCCCGCAGAAGAGGAGGCCCTGAGGCGGGGGGCCTGCATATGCTCGAACTGCGACCGCTGCACTGTGGTCTGCCCGGCCGGGATCAACCTGAGGGAGCTTTGGGCGGATGTTCGCGAGGACCTGCTTCAATCCGGCGGTGCCGAACCGGCGGTGCTCTCGCCCTTTTCCTTTTACAGGGGGCTCCGGAGGGAGGCCGTCGAGAGGATGGCGGAGTACGGCGCGCCTCTCTCTAGGGCGTGGGAGTATTTGACCGGCGGCGAAAAAGAGGAAGAAGGCCCCTTGGCCTTGACCGGCCCGGTCGAGGCGGGCGCCGACCCGGTCTTGGATTCGGGCCGGTTCAAGGACTGCTTCGGGTGCCGGAACTGCACCTCGGTCTGCCCGGTGGTGGTCATTTACGATGAGCCGGGCGAGCACCTGGGGCTCCTGCCTCATCAGATCATGGCCTGCCTGGGGCTGGGGCTTCAGGATGCGGCCGGGCTGTCCAGGATGCTGTGGGACTGCGCGACCTGCTACCAGTGCGAGGAGCACTGCCCGCAGGGGGTGCGGGTGACCGAAGTATTGTACGCCTTGAAAAACAGGGCGGTAAAGGGATGATACCGGACGGTATGGAGTAGGGTATGGCGAAATACGCTCTTTTCCTGGGCTGCAATATCCCCGCGCGGGTAAAGGAATACGAGAGCTCTGCCCGGGCTGTGCTGGAGAGGCTGGGGGTGGGACTGGAGGACTGCCGCTGGTTCACTTGCTGCGGTTATCCCTTGCGCAACCTGGACCGGGGGGCGTTTCTCCTCTCGGCCGCCCGCAACCTGGCCCTGGCCCGGGGAATGGGGCTGGACATGATGGTCCTCTGCAAGTGCTGCTTCGGATCGCTCAAGGCGGCGCAGCACATCCTGGCCGAGGACGGCGAGGCTCGCGGAGAGGTGGAGCGAAAGCTCCGGACCTGGGGCCTGGAATACGCCCCGGGTGTGGAGGTCAAGCACATACTGAGCGTCCTCCGTCACGAGGTGGGCCTGGAAGCCCTAAAGGAGCGGATTTCCCGGCCCCTTTCGGGTCTGGCGATCGCGGCCCATTACGGGTGCCATGCCCTGCGGCCCAGCCGGGTGACCGGGTTCGATGATCCGGTCGCCCCCCGCATCCTGGACGAGCTGGTGGAGGCGACCGGGGCCCGGAGCCTCAGGTGGGACCCGAAGCTTGACTGCTGCGGGGCGCCGCTTCTCGGTTTAAACGACGAGCTCTCGATGGCCCTGGCAGGCGGCAAGCTCGAAAGGGCGGGCCGGGCCGGCGCCGACTATGTCTGTACGGCCTGCCCCTACTGCCAGATGCAGTTCGACGCGGCCCGGGAAAGAGCAGCGGGAGGCCCGGCCGTTGTCCCTGCGGTGCTCTATACCCGGCTCCTCGCCCACGGCATGGGCATCCGGGACGAACAATTGGAAATCAAACCGAGCGCCGCCGCCGGGGGAGCCGGTGAGGCGGCTTGAGATATGCGGGGTCCGCTCGGATGAAAAGGAGGGTGCCCCCTTGCAGGGGAAAACCCGCGGGCTGCTTGACTATGCGGAGTGATTGATGATGAACAAGAGAACAGGTGCCGTATTGGTAGTGGGAGGTGGGATCACCGGCATGCAGTCGGCGCTGGACCTGGCGAACTCCGGCTTTTTCGTCTATCTGGTCGAGCGGTCGAGCTCCATCGGCGGGATGATGTCCCAACTGGACAAGACCTTCCCCACCAATGATTGTGCCATGTGAATAATCTCGCCCAAACTGGTCGAGGTCGGCCGGCACATAAACATCGAGCTGCTCACTCTCTCCGAGGTAAAGGATATCTCCGGCGGGAGCGGGGAATTCAGGGTCCGGGTCCTGCAGCGCCCCAGGTTCGTGGACCTGGACAAGTGTATAGCGTGCGGGGCCTGTTCCGAGAAGTGCCCCAAGAAGGTCCCTGATGAATATAATGAAGAGCTGGTAAAGAGAAAGGCGATATACCTCAAGTACCCCCAGGCCGTCCCCCTGAAGTACGCCATAGACCCTGATCAATGTATCAAGCTTACCAAGGGAAAATGCGGCAACTGCCAAAAAGTCTGCCCGGCCGGGGCCGTGGACTACGATGATACGGAGCGGGAGATCGACCTGGAGGTGGGGGCGGTGATCCTGGCAGACGGCTCGGAAGCCTATGACCCGGGGGCGCGGGACACTTACGGCTACCGCGATAATCCGGACGTAGTAACCAGCCTGGAGTTCGAGCGCATGCTCTCGGCCTCCGGTCCCTACGGGGGGCACCTGGTGAGGCCTTCGGACGGGAAGGAGCCCTCGAGCATCGCCTGGCTCCAGTGCGTGGGATCCAGGGATGCGAACCCGGGGGGCCGGGGCTACTGCTCGGGCGTTTGCTGCACCTATGCGATCAAGGAGGCGGTCCTGGCCAAGGAGCACGCCAAGGCCGGGCTGGACGCGGCGATCTTCTATATCGACATCCGCACCACGGGCAAGGACTTCGAAAGATACTACAACCGGGCCGAGATTGAACAAGGGGTGCGGTTCGTCAAGGCCAGGGTCTCGCACGTGGAGAAGCGGAACGGGAAGAACCGCATCCGCTACGTGGACGAGCAAGGCAGGAGGGTGGAGGAGGACTTTGATATCGTGGTCTTGTCCGTGGGCCTGGGGGCCTCCGGGGAAGGCGTCCAATCGGCCGCCACCCTGGGCGTGGACCTGGACCACTACCGCTTTGTGGCCACCGGCGGCTTCACCCCGGTGAGGACGTCCAGGCCCGGCGTCTACGTGTGCGGGACCCGCCAGGCGCCAAAGGACATCCCGGCTTCGGTGGTGGACGCGGGCGCGGCGGTTGCCGAAGCCGCGGTGGATCTCGCCGATTCCCGCTGGGAGTTCACCAGGACCCCTTCCATTCCCGAGGAGAGGGACATCCGGGGGATGCCCCCGAGGATCGGTGTATTCGTCTGTTGCTGCGGGACCAACATCGCAGGAGTGGTGGACGTTGAGCAGGTGGTGGAGTTCGCGCGGAGGCTGCCCTATGTGGCCTATGCCGAGCAGAACCTCTTCAGCTGCTCCCAGGACACCCAGGACAAGATGGCCCGGCTCATAAGGGACAAGGGCCTCAACCGCGTCGTGGTGGCCGCTTGCACTCCCAAGACCCACGAGCCCTTGTTCCAGGAGACCATGACACGCGCCGGGCTGAGCAAGTATCTCTTCGAGATGGCCAACATACGCAATCAGTGCTCCTGGGTGCATAGGGACGACCCGCAGGCGGCCACCCAAAAGGCCAAGGACCTGGTGGCCATGGCGGTGGCCAAGGCCGGACTCCTCGAGCCTTTGAAGGAGCCGGTCCTGGAGATAACCCGGACCGCACTTGTTATAGGCGGTGGTATCGCAGGCATGGAGGCCGCAAGGACCCTGGCCAATCAAGGCTTTCCCACTTACCTCGTGGAAAGAGACACCCAACTGGGCGGCAATGCCCTCTTCCTCCACGAGACGTGGAAAGGGGAGCCGGTTCGGCCCTACCTCACCGAGCTGATCGATGACGTCATTGTTCACCCGGGGATCGAGGTCTTGCCGGGATCGGAAGTCGTGGAGGTGGAGGGCTTCGTGGGCAACTTCCGGACCATGGTGAGCAGGGGCCGCGAGAGCAGGATGCTCAAGCACGGGGTTACCATCGTGGCCACAGGGGCGGGTGAGCACAAGCCCGAGGAATACCTCTACGGCGGGCACCCGGGGGTGGTCACCGGTCTGGAGCTCCAAGGCCGGCTGAATCAAGGGGACGATTCACTGGGGCGCATCGGCTCGGCGGTCTTCCTCCAATGCGTGGGATCCCGCATCCCTGAGCGGCCATACTGCTCAAAGGTCTGCTGCACCCAGTCGATCAAGAGCGCCCTGGTGCTCAAGTCGCTCAACCCCTCCATGAACGTCTTCATAGTGTACAGGGACATGCGGCCGTACGGACTGCGGGAGGACCTCTACCGGGAGGCCAGGGAAGCGGGGGTCGTCTTTGTCAGATACCGCGCCGGGGAGGGCTTCGACGTAAGGCCGCAGGGCGGGGCCCTGAAGGCGGCCTTTACCGACACCACCTTGAACCGGCGCATGGAGGTCTCGGCCGATCTCCTGGTGCTGGCCGCGGCGGTGGAGCCGGAAGGGGAGACCCCCATCCCCAGCCTCTACAAGATCCCGCGAAACGAAGACGGGTTTTACGCCGAAGCCCACGTCAAGCTCCGTCCGGTGGACTTTACCACGGACGGGGTCTTCGTCTGCGGCCTGGCCCACTCCCCCAAGCCGGTGGACGAGAGCATCGCCCAGGCCCGGGCGGCCGCGGCCAGGGCCGCCTCCCTCCTGGCGTCATCACGGATCCCGGTGAGCGGGACCGTGGCCCGGATCAATCCGGCTCTGTGCAGCATGTGCGGGGTATGCGCCTCCATATGCCCCTTCTCTGCGCCGGCCCCGGACGAGAACACGGGAAAGATGGCCATCCAGGCCACACTGTGCAAGGGCTGCGGCCTGTGCGCGGCTTCCTGCCGCTCAGGGGCGATCGGTCTCAAGGGCTTCGACACCTCCCAGATATTCGCCATGATCGAACAGGCGGTATAGGCGGCCGGCCTGTAAAGGCCTTTTGCCCGATTGCGACCCCGAATCCATGCTTTGACTTTTACTGTTTGCAGTGCCCATAATGCATTTATGGATGGGCTCTAGCCTACGAAGTAGACAGGTGCAGTGTCTTTTCACGGCGTCTTTTCAGTCCTGAATCGATCGTTCGGGATTGGCGGGGGGAGATTCGGGACGGCGGAAAGGAGGAGGCCATGATCGAGGTCGACCAATTGAGGAGCATCCGCATGCTCAGCTACCTCTCGGACGAGATGCTCGTCAAGTTGCAGCCCGTTACATCCATCATGGAATTCAAGGCCGGCGAGTTCATATTCAAGGAAAAGGAGTATGCCGAATACCTCTACTCCATTATGGAGGGGAGCGTCGGTTTGGAGATGGAGAAAGACCCCTCCAGGCTGATACTGCTTACCAAGATCGGTCGTTGCATGACCTTCGGATTCTCAGCCCTGCTGGATACCGATCGCAGGCAGTACCTGGGTTATGCCAGGGCGCTTACGGACACCTATCTCTTCGCTTGGAAAGGGGCGGAGCTCGAAAAGCTCTTTGTCCGGGACTACGAGATGGGATTCCTGATAATGAGGCGCATAGCCAACATCATTGAAAAGAGGCTGGAGGTCGCCAAGGCCCAGCTCGTGGACCTCTACCAGTAAGCCGAGGCCCCTGATCGCCGCGGCCCTCCATCACCCGGGCAGGGTGACTGCCGGGATTTTTTCTTGACATCACCTCAGGGCCCACCTACGGTTATTTTGTAGTTAAAATGTGATTAGATTGTAATGGTAGGTTAACGTGCAAAGGGTTCCCTTGGCGGTCGTTAAGCCGGCGTTATGTCAATGCTTTTTTCCGGAAGTGAGAGCGACGTGGCAAACGATAAGGAAAGCAACCACACTGACGAGAGGGCGCCCGGCCGCAGCGGCAAGGTGAAGTTCGAGGTCTACGGGGAGGAGATGATCGAAAAGAAGGTCAAATCCAGCGGCAACAGCGGCCGGGTATACCTGCCTCCGGACTGGGTGGATCATCACGTCAAGATCATCCGGATCGATTAGCCCGAGCCCGGCAGGAAGAGAACCGCTCCTCACCGGGGGCTGTTCCCGGTGGGCGGCCGGGCTTGCAAGGAAGGATAAGGGCCGTGGAGAACGTGGAGATCAGGAGGCTGGAGCTCGGTGATGAGGACCGGATAGGCGAGATCCAGGAGCGCATCACCAAGTCCAAGGTAAACGACGATTTTTTGGAGATCATCCGGGAGTACGCTGTAAAGCCGGATAACGCCTGCTTTGTGGCCGAGTACGAAGGCCGGGTGGTGGGTTTCATGATAAGCAGCATCCTCTCCGGGGTCTTCGGGGCCGAGAAGAGCGCGTGGATAGCCATACTCGGAGTGGACCCCAAGTACATGGGCCGGGATATCGGCCGCGCCCTGGCCGCGGAGATATTCGCCTTCTACAAGGAGAGGGGGATCAAGAACATCTATACCAGTGTGAGATGGGACTCCACCGACCTGCTCTCCTTTTTCAAGACCCTGGGGTTCGACCGGAGCAACTTCATCAACCTCCGCCGGGTCCTGGACTGAGACAAAGGGATTCCCGCCCGCCTCCCCGGCCGGCCGGCCCGCCGGAAAGCTCCCTGCGAGTGGAAGCGTCAATCAATGCTCCTTGAGAGAGGTGTATGAGCGATATGTTTGTTGCGGGAATAGACTGCGGCGCCGGGAACACGCAGGCGGTCATACTCAAAGACGCCGCAGTGATCGGCAGGGCCGGGGTCAAGACGGGCTTTGACCGGGTGGAGGCGGTGGAGACGGCCCTTGCCCGGGCGCTCGAAGAGGCGGGCGTAGAGCGCGGGGACTTGGCCGGGATCGGAGGAACCGGGGCCGGCGGGAACGCGGTCAAGACCGCGGATGTCGAGGTCTCCGAGGAAACGGCCATGGCAAAGGGGGCCCGTTTCTATTTTCCCGGGGCGAGGACAGTGGCGGGCGTGGGCGCGGAAGAGGCCCGGGCGGTCAGGCTGGGAGAGGACGGAGAAGTGGAAGACCGTGTGGTCAATGAGAGGTGCGCCGCCGGCGCCGGCCTTTTCATCGAGAGCATGAGCCGGGCCCTGGGGATACCTCTCGAAGAGATGGGGCCCCTGGCGCTGGCATCCGACCGGACCGTCCCCATGAACGCCCAATGCGTCGTATTCGCCGAGTTCGAGGTGGTGCGCCTGCTCCATTCCAATACGGAGAAGAGGGACATAAGCAGGGCCGTACACGACGCCGTGGCCGGCCGTATCGTATCCATGCTCCGCCGGCTGGGGATCGCCGGGGACTTGGTGATGATAGGCGGCGTGGCCTGCAACCCGGGCATAGTGGAGGCTGTGAAGCGGGATCTGGGGCTCGATCGGGTCCATGTTCCGGAGCTCCCGGAGTATGCCGCCGCCCTCGGAGCGGCCCTGGCCGCGGCTGATACGGTCTCCTGATCAAGGGAGCGGCGGAGAGGCCCGGACTCGGAGAGGAGCCTTGCGGGATTGAGCGGATCGGGGGGATCAAGGGATGAGACCGGACAGGACCCGGGAGTTTTGGGAATGGCCGGAGTCCAACTGGAAGAACCGGGACGTGAGCTGGCGGGAGGCGGAGTACGTAACCGCGGGCATAGACGTGGGGTCGGTCAGCTCCCAGGCCGTTATCATGGCTGACGGGGAGATTGCGGCTTACGGGAACATGCGAACCGGGCCGGACGGCTCGGAGAGCGCCCGGAAGGCGCTGGACTTCGCCCTTGACGCCCTGGAGGACAAGCCTCCCGAGGACCGGATCGACTATATCGTGGGCACCGGGTACGGCCGCGTCAACGTGCCCATGGCCGATCGCACCGTTACGGAGATCGCCTGCCACGCCAGGGGCGCCTTTTACATCTACGGACCGGGGGTGCGAACGGTGCTTGATGTGGGTGGGCAGGACATCAAGGCCATCCGGTGCGACGAGCGGGGCAAGGTGACCGACTTCCTGATGAACGACAAGTGCGCGGCCGGAACCGGCCGGGGCATGGAGGTCTTCGCCGACCTCCTGGGGGTGCCTGTCCCGGACGCGGGGGAGCTTTCCTTCAGGGTCGAGGCTGAGCCCGGGGCCGTCTCCAACAACTGCGTGGTATACGCCAAGTCCGAGGCCGCCGGGCTTCTCAGGCGCGGGTGGAGCGCCGAGGTGGTCCTGGCCGCTTACTGCCGCGCAATGGCGGAGCGGATCTTTTCCCTGGTGGATCGGATGGGGGTGGTCCCGGAGTTCGCAGTAACCGGGGGGATGGCCAAGAACCGCGGAGTGATCGACCGGCTCATGCCCATGCTGGGGCTGGAGGCCTTGAAGACCGAGTGGGACCCTCAGATCGCCGGGGCGCTCGGCGGGGCGCTTTTCGGAAATGCGCTCTGCCGGAGGGGAAAAGCCGGGAAGAGGAAGAGGAAATGACCCCGGTCAGTTTTTTCCGCGCTTGAAGAACCTGCCCAGTCCCTTGGGGCCGCGGGCCTTTTCAATCGCCGGCAGGAGCACGTCGCAGTCAAGCCTGACCATGGCCGCGGGCGCGAAGTGACCCATGAGGACCACCAAGTAATCCCCCCCGGCCTCCCTGACATATATCCTCAGGCGGTCGAAGATCAGGTCCGCCTCCCGGACGCCTTTCATGGCCTCCAGGAGGGGCTTCAAGTCGTCCGGCCCCGGCTCCGGCGCCGGACCGCCGTCCCGGGCCGGGGCATGACGGCCGGCCAGGACCCGGCCCTCGGCCGAGACCAGGAATACGCCTAAGACGTCGTCATTGGCCAGTATGTCGTCCAACCGTGCCTTCATTCCGGAATGCACCCGCCTTTCCCTCCGCTCGGGGGTCAGGATGAGGGCTTGTCTTCGATCAAGGCCCGCAGGATCCTGTCCTTGGGCGACCCGTGCTTCACTGTGACCGCGGCCGGCTCGCCGTCCCTCAGGGGGACAAGGATGATGTCCTCCACGGTGCCCCGGTCCAGGTAGGCCAGCTTGAGACGTCCGGCCCCCAGCCGCTCCCCGGCTGACCGGAGCCTGTCCAGGGGCTCCTCCCATGAGCGGTCCCGGTAAATCTCCTCTATTCCCCAGCGTTCCCTGGAAGGTGGGTCCAGCCTTCCCCGGATCTCGTCAAAGGATTCCGGGGGGCCGTCTTGGGGCGGGGCCGGGTATGGCTCTCCCGTGGCTGGTTTTCCCGGCTCCCCGCTGAATTCGTCCTTCCGCCGCATGGCCTCCAGGAGTATTCCCTGGAGGTCCCTTTGGATCTTCCTCTCCCGCTTGTTGCATGTATTCTGAATGGAGAGATTCACATGCTCCCAGGAAAAGATCTCATAGGCCGCCTCCAGGCCGCTGCTCCCGTTCACCCGCGCGTCCAGCAGCTCGCCCTTGAGAAAGAACAGGACGCCCCTTCGTCCCGTGCCCCTCTCCTCCACCCGGATGGTGCAGGTCTTCTGCTCCATCGCGATCAACTGGAGAAAGGTGGCCGAGGAGATCCCGTGGAGGATCCCGCCCTCGGACTCGCGCCTGAGGGTGGAGGTTATCTCCCGGGCGAGGTCCTCGATCTTGAACGGTTTTTCCACGAAACCGACAGCGCCGCCCGCCGCAGCCCGCCTCTTCATCTCCGGCGTTCCGTAGCCGGTTACTATTATGACCGGGATGTCGGAGTAGTTTTCCATGATATGGGCCAGGAGCGAGAAGCCGTTCATCCCGGGCATCTTCATGTCCGTTACCACCAGGGACACTACATGATCCCGCAGCTTGCGGATCGCGCTCTCACCGCCGGCCGCGGTGATCACCGAGAACGACTCCGAATACTTCTCCAGCCCCTCCCGCAGGGCGAGGAGGATGTCCGGGTCGTCGTCCACTATCAAGACGTTCTTGATCATTCCGGCTGTCCGGTTCCTGTTCTCAGAGAGATGACGTCCCCAACCGGGAGAGGAGCCCGGCGTACTTGCGCTTCCAGGCGGCGGTCTCCTCGGACAGCCTTGCCCCGGCCCCCAGGTCCCGGGCAAGCTCGGAGAGCGACTCCGTGACGCCCTGGAGGAGCTCCTCGGCCCGGGCGCTGCCGGTAAATGTCAGCGTGCCCTCCGCATAGTCGAACTCGCCTGCGAAGGGATCCAGGAACGGGTAAGCGTCCGCCTTTTCCACCAGCTTTCTCTTGAGCGAGGTCCTGAAGTCCCTCGAAGTAAACCCGCCTCCCGCCAAGACACGCTCCGAGATCACCAGCAGCTCCTGCAGCGGGCGGATCACCTCCCCTGCGCTCCGGCCTCCCGGCTCCGGCCGGGACCGCCCCCCCGTTTCGCGGCCCGGCGCCCCTTCTCCGGCCGCCGGGATGCGGGCCACGTTGAAGGTCCCGCCCTGCTCCTTGATCTTTCTTAGCAGCGTTTCCTTCGCTTGTTCCGCGCCGTTCACTCCCCCCTCCGACCAGGAGTACGACCCGCCGATGATCCCGCCGTTCAGGAAAAAGAGCAGGCCTCCCTCCCCGCCGCCCCGGATCGCCACTTCTATGTAGCCCGTCAGCCCCTCGGAGGCCATCTTGTTTATGAGTCCTTCCAGGTCGGTGAACTCGGCGGCAAGGTCGCGGTAGACGATCTCCGCCCATGGGATGTTGGCCCAGAAGTGGATCTTCCCCGGGTCTATGGCGTAGACGTCCAGGTTGAAGTTGACCTCGTTCGTCGCGGCCATGAGCCTTTCGGCCGCCTCGGCCCCGGCGATCTCCTCCTCCTTCCGCCGGCAGGCGCCGCCCAGGACCTCGTCCTTGTCGAAGAAGACTACCCCTTCGGTGGAAAGGGCCGTGAAGTGGACCGCTCCGGCCCCGATCTCTCCCTGATAGTGCTCGATCAACCTGCCTGCGTCCGCATAGTAGCTGTTCAGCCCGCGGATAACGGGATCTTCCTTCGGGAGAACGATCATGTCCGCCGCCTTCGCCTCAGTCTTTCTATGGAGAGCCTGATGCTCTCCTGCATCCTGGATACGGCCTCGCCCAAGTCTCCTATCTCGTCGTCGGACTTGATCTCGATCTCGGTGTCGAGCTCGCCCACGCTTATCTTCTCGGCCGCCTCGGTCAGGTATCGGATCCTGCGGGTCAGGCGGTGCCCGTAGAGGGATACTAGCAGCCCTATCAGGACCAGAGTGCCCGCTATTATCGCCAGGAGCACCGTCTTGGTTCTCCGGGTCAATTCCTCGGCCTTATCGGCCACCTCCTTTACCGGCGCGGTGAACTCCTCCAGGTAGGTGGTGGCCGCCACGGTATAGGGGGTCCCCTCCACCGGCGTGCACACCATGAACTTGTCCCTGAACCGCCCGTCCGGGTCCCGCCATATGTAATAGCCCTTGGACTCCTCGCCGCCCTTAACCCCTGTGAATACGCGCCAGAACCCGGGGAAGCTCTTCCCCAAGGGCTTCTTGAGGGACTCCATGTCGATTCCCGCGATGTCCGGGTCGGCGTGGGCCCAAGTCCTCCAGATCCCGTCGCTTCCGGGGCGCTCGTAGAGGGCCGTGTATCCCGTGGTTCCCACCTTCTGGACCGCGATTTCCTTGAACTCCGGGTCTGTGTTGAATGCGGTCTCGGGAAGGCCGGGGTGGGCCTCCAGGTAAATCGCGCACTGCCGGGCCACTGACCGGGCGGTCTGGGCCACCTGCCGCTCGGCCATGCGGTTGACGGTCTCGGTGCTCTCCCTGGTTATCATCAGGGACAGTTCGTCGAGCTGCCGCATGTAGAGCCATCCCGAGGCCGCGATACAGGCTATGGGCACGGCGAAAAAGAGAAGGGCCATCTTGCCCCTCAGCCCCAACCGCCTGGAGCGACCCCTTCGGGCGGCCTTCGGCTCCTCTTTCTCCACTGCCGGAGGGGAAGGCTCTTCGCGGGCCTCCTCCCGGCCGGGAGCGTCCCAGCCTGCGGCTTCTTCGGCCGGTCCCCGGCGCTCCTCGGGCGGGGCGGGGGGGCGGGCGTCCGTTTCCGGCTCCTTCGGCTCATCCGGGGGCTGCTGGGGCCTTGTCACCGTTATCACGTGGCCGCACCCCCGGCACTTGAACCTGGCCTTGTCGCCCCGGATTTTCTCCGGGTCGATCTTGTATCTCTTTCCGCACTCCTCGCAGTTTACAATCATGAAAACCTCCTCAGTAGCCCTTCACCCGGATCATCTCCACCATGTTCTGCTTGAAGGCCGACCTCTTATCCTCCCGCCTTATTTGGCCGGCCAGGAGATCCACCAGCTCCGCCGCCCGGTGACTGGGAAAGCGGTTCGGGTCATATCCGAGATCCGCGGCCGCGTCCTCGATCAGGACTTCCGCGACCGGTCCCACGGCCAGGGAGAGCCGGCTTTTCAAGTAATCCAGGAACTCCTTGTCCACCGTGGGCAGGGAGTCCTCCCCGGCCTCGACCAGCCCCAGCTCCATGAGCCCGGAGAGCACCCGGTGCATGGCGCCCATGCTCAATCCCAGGCCCCTGGCTATCGCTCCGGCCGTCCTTTTCCCGTCGACCTCCATTAGGACGCTCAACATCTCGCCGTCCAGGGAGAATTTCCCGAGGTTCCGGGCCGGGACACGCTTTGGAATCATGGCTGAAAGATCACCGGGTGAGATGTCCATGGCGAATACCCCCTCAGCGGCCCTCTCTCCAGAGCCTGATCTCGGCCCTCAGGGCCCGGAACTCGGCTTTTATCACCTGTTTGATCTCCTCCACCGCCCGGGCGAAGGCCTCGTGAGGAGGCATGCCCGAACGGTCCGCGCCGGGGGGCGCGGGGGGCGTCTCCCGGAGCGGGGCTTGCTCCCGCTTTCCGGCCCCTGCGGTGATCTCCTCCTTCAGCCTCTTGAAGCGGTTGACCTCCCTGTAGAGGCGTTTCCTCTTCTCCGAATCGGGCATGTCTTCGGCCAGGATCACCTCTTCCAGGGCCGTGTAGACCCGTGTCAGAACCCGCACCGCGTCGGGGTGGGCCCGGGCCTTCTGGCTGCGAAGGTACTTGCCCGTGGCGGCCAGGAGCCGGAGGAACATGGAGGGGATCTTCTCTTCCCGGTAGCGCCCTCTTAGGGCCTCCACCTCCTCCAGGAACTCCTCCATGGTCCGGTCCGTGATCTCCCAGTCAATGGACAGGACGATCCCCTTGAGGTTTCGCAGCGGTGAATCCTGAGCCAAGGAGGCCGTCTCCAGAACGGCGTCCCCGCCGGCTTCTTCCTCCTCGGTCCCGAAGAGGTCGTCAAGCCGTTTCTCCAGCTCTTCGCTGACTCCGCCTTTCTTTGTTTGGTCCACCTCAGAACCTCCCGCTCTACTTGAGCTGGTCTTCAAGGGACGCCACGGTCAGGGCGATTATCTTCTTCATGGTGTTCACCACGTTTCTGCCTGTGACCGCGCTGGCCTCGAACGACGGCGCCTTGAGCCCCGAGTTGAGGCTGTCCTCCAGATCCCGGTAAGAGAGCAGAGGAATCCCCTGCTCGGCCAGGTCCCTCTTGTTGTACTGCATGACCAGCGGCAGTTGATCCAGGCCCTTGTGATACTCGGCCAGGTTCTCCTCCAGATTCCTTAGGGATTCGACGTTCTTGTCCTTTCTCACGGCCATTGAATCAGCGACAAAGACGATCCCGTCCACTCCTCTCAGGACCAGCTTCCTGGTGGCGTTGTACTTCACCTGGCCCGGGACCGTGTAGAGCTGGATCTTTACGTCGTATCCCTTGATCTTTCCTATATCGAAGGGCAGGAAGTCGAAAAACAGGGTGCGGTCGCCATGGGTCTTGATGGTGACCATCTCGGTCTTTATCCTTTGATTGAACCGGTTGTAGATATACTCCAGATTCGTGGTCTTGCCGCCTCTTCCCGGTCCGTAATAGACGATCTTGACCTGTATCTGGCGCTTTTTGGGGTTTACGAAAGCCAAGGGAACCCACCTCGCAAAGGATCGCAGTCTCAGTCTTCGAGTATTCTTTCGATTTTTCCAACCGCTTCCGCCACCTTCATTCGCAGGAAGCCCAAGGAGACCTCCTTGCCGAAGATGGTCACAAGGAGAAAGTCATCCATTACCTTGCTGAAGTGGATGTTCTCCTTGTCCCCCTTGTGAAAGAGCAGGGAGAACTCCTCCTCGCCTATGATCTTGGCCATCGCGCTCACTGCGCCGAAGTTGCCCGCGGCGAGAGCGGCCAGAGAGTAGACGTCGTGCTTGATGTCACCGCGGTCCAGGTGGGAGATTATGTTCCCGGACATATCTATGAGCACCACGCAGGTGACTCCGAGCTCCATGATGTCGCTTTCGAAGACGTCTTCGATGTCTTCGAGCTGTTCGCGGTCCAGTGTGTATTGCACCTCTTCCCCCTGGTTAGTCTTTCTCCGGCCCTTCCGAGATCCCTTTACGCCTCTCTCGGGATCCCTCTTCCTCACTCTATTAGCGTCTCGGCCTTCTCCCCTCTCTACTTTACTTCAAAATGAAGGACCTGAGCGTATTCGAACTCCTCTCCCGAAAGGAGCCCCTCGGCGTACTCCGAGGCGCGACTTCGGGTCGGGAAGTTGCCAATGGTGATCCGGTATATTACCCCTTCGCCCAGATTGGCCGCCGGAATTATGTAGGTTTCGTAACCCCGGGCTATCAGTCTCCGGAACGCGTCATGGGCGCCCTTGAAGGGCTTGTAAGAGGCAACATGGACCGTGTAGCCGCCCGTCACGGACTTGACGTTTCCGCCCGGAGGCGGGAAAAGGATCCTCTGTCCCACGCGGATGCTGTTGATGTCTTGGATCTCCGGGTTGCTCTCCTTTAAAAGCTCCAGGATTTCCTCGTCCGCCCTCCCGTATATGTCCATGGCCAGCTTGGCGAGAGAATCCCCCTGCCTTACCACCACCTCCTCAGGCCCGGGCTCCTCGGGGGCCTTTTCCGGGGCGGCCGCGGGCGGAGAAGGCTCGGGGCCGGGCTCCACGGGCTCATTAGCTTCAGCGGGACTGGGTTCCGGCTCAACCGGGGCTTCCCCCGGGTCCTCGCGGGAGGGTTGGATAACGTGTCGCGTCCTCTCGATCTTGTCCACCACTTTGTGGTTGGCCTCCCCCGCGGCCGGAAGGAACGAGGAGAGGAACTGCCTGCTGCGGAGCTCCATGAGCGCGGCGGCGATTGAGACCGCCAGGAGCAAAACCAGGAGCAGGGTCCGCCTCAGGCTTCGGGGCCGGGCCTCGGATTCGCCGGGATGGGCCTGCCCTGAAGTCTCGGGCTTCTCCCCTGCGGGCTCTAGATCCTGCTCCATCTCCGCGTAGCATTCCTTTATCATGTCCGGTGAGATCTTCTTCCTCCCCCTGGAGTAGCCGAGCAGCAGCGCATTGTCGGCGAGGATGTTTATGATCCGGGGGGTTCCCCGGCTCGCCTCGTGGATGGCCTGAATGGACTTTGACGGGAATATGCTGCGGGCGTCTTCCACACCGGCCACCTTGAGCCTTGTTTCCAGATAGCTCTCGGTCCCCTTTAAATCCAGTGGAGGGAGGTGGTACCGGCTGGCGATCCTCTGCTGGAGGGGCTTGCACCGGGGGTCCCTGAGCTTTTCGTTCAGCTCGGGCTGCCCCACCAGGAAGATGTTGACCAGCTTCCTTCCCGCGTACTCGATGTTGGAGAGCAGGCGGATCTCTTCCATGAGCTCGAAGGGCAGGGCCTGTGCCTCGTCCACTATCACCAGGTAGGTGGTTCCCCTGTCCAGGCGGTCCTTCAGAAAGGATTCGAACTCGAACAGGAAGTCCACCTTGGACTTGAAACGCACCCGCCTCTTGAAGGTCGAAGACGCCAGGAAATCAAGAAACTCCCGGGGCCTGAGCAGGGGGTTGGACACATGCACATACTCCACGTCCGTGCCCAGGTTGCTCAGCAGGGCCTGTATCACCGTGGTCTTCCCGGTGCCTACATCGCCGGTCAGGAGTACGAACCCCCTCCTTTCCAAGACCCCGTAAGTGAGAAGGGCGAGGGCCTCCTTGTGCCCTTCGCTCAGGTACAGATACCTGTACGACGGAACGAGATCGAAGGGCTTTTCCTTCAGGCCGAAATACTCTTCATACATCGGAAAAGATGACGCTCCCAGCCGGAGTTATGTCTCCGAATATATACACATTAGACCGTATTATGTAACATGATGTCCGATCTCATTACGCTTCCCCGTTTGTCCCGGGAACCTCGTGTCATTTATAAGTAGCGAAGATAACAGGTATTTCAGTTTTGTCAAGCGATCTTCGACTCGGCGCCCGCACCCGTTCCCTCCGGCTCTCGGTTCGATTCCGCCTCGTAAGCATATGCACGCTTCGTGCCGCCGCCCTCGGCCGCTCCGGGTCCACGACCGCCTCGACCGCTTGACCGTGATTTCGTACCATATCTTCCTTCACTACTCTCTATGACGCCTGCCGCGATCAGGCCCGCTCATACGATGTCGACCTCTATGGGCGGATAGGCCAGGTCATGGCCTTGGACCGTGTGGTCATGCTCAAAACGCTCAAGCGCTCTGTGCGGGTCGTCTGGATGCTACGTAATACCCGATGGATCGCCTGTTGACCATGGACCTTGGGGAGGTGCCGGCCTTTCAGCTGGTGGGGGCGCGTACGCGAAAATCGGAAGAATCTGAATTAATTGGTGGAGGCGTGGGGAGTCGAACCCTGAGTGTTATTGTAATTATATAAAATAAAAAAGGTTTTGCACCAATACTTTTTAAGAACATGTAAATTCAACGGTGTTGTAAGAACTCATCTTTAGGTTTCCCATCCTCCAAGAGCATTTCAATAACTTCTTTTAGATTTTTATTCAATTCATCCAGTGTCTCGCCTTGAGAATGAGCACCCGGAAAACCTGGGACAAAACCAACATAAAGCCCTGTTTCACTGCATTTTTCTATAACTGCTGTATAGGTTCTCATCAATGCCTCCCGACTAATCATCATTTGTCTTGTCAAGTCGACGGCCCAAGGATGATACACAGGATAGGAACTTGGTTTTGAATAGCAGGGTAGCGCAAGGCCTCTTTGGGTATCAACAAGAAACGCATATGTAGTGGCCGGGAAAAAGCTCATTGGGGTGAGGGTGGTGGATACAAGGAAGTGAACGCCGGCTTCCTGTAGTCGTCCGGTGCGGCTCCCGCGACAACCTGTTCCAGAGCAATCGCGAATTCACCGGGATTGAAAGAGCGGCCCTCCCGGACCTCGGGGCGGGGCGTGACGACCTTGTACCAAGGATTCATGTTCACCCCGCGGCCTCATACTCGATCTTGCCCGCATCGGTTACGCGCTTGGAGGCGTCGAGAATTTCCAGGGAGACGAGATTCCCGAACTCGTCGTAGTCCAGGATCACGCCGGGCTTGTCCTCATCGCTCTCGGCCACCGCCACGCGCTCCTGAAGAAGCACGCTCAGCGTATCTGTCTTTCTGTCATAGGTAACCTTCATGTCTGGTTCCTCCAGTATTTTGAAATCTTGCTCGTTCGGTACACGGTGACCACCTCGGCAGGATTGCGATCCACGTCCACGAATACACGAACCAGATACAACCGCCCCCCGATCGTCACCCGCGACTGCAGCACCTTTCTGCCGGGGCGGACGCCCTCGCGCTGCTCGGGACTGCTCAGGACCTGATGGACAAGCGATTCTTCGATCCCGCGCCGTTGCATCTCGAAGGCCGCATGAGGCGTGATCGAATAGGTCTCTACGGGTTCCGCCATCACTACCTCGGCACCGCCAACAGCATGGCATCCAGCAGCCGCTTTTCCTCGCTCCCCCTCGGGAAGAGGGCCGTCAGCGCGTTCGCCAGCCGCAGGAAATCCGGTCCACGCTGCACCTCGCCCTTCAACAGCGCGCGTGGCGCATGGGACTGGCTGGCGGCCTGCAGCAGCATGGCCGCATGGACCCGATCCAGGGTGGTTGCATCGCGCTGTGACTTTATCGACTCCGGACTCCGATCAGAACCCTTTGCCTTCCGGCCGCTACAGGATAGGAACTTGGTTTTGAATAGCAGAATAGCGCAAGGCCTCTTTGGGTATCAACAAAAAATTCATATGTAGTGGCCGGGAAAACGCTTGTTGGCCTCTTAATAGATGCAAGCATCCAAGATGGACAGCACTTCAGAGAGCAGCTCATCACTGCCATATTCGATTAGCTTGGCACGACGTTCGCGAAAATCAACAGATTTAACTTGCTCAACCATAATGAAACCTGTCAGCTTACTGTCACTGGGAATAGGGACGTGAAAGGGGAAACCACGCTCTGTTTTCGTAACTGGGCATACGATAGCCAAACCTGTACTTCGATTGAACAGATCCTTGCTGACTACCAAAGCCAGCCGTCGACCTTTCTGTTCATGGCCGGATTGTGGATCAAATGTAATTGCTATAATGTCCCCTTGCTTTGGGACATATGCAGCCATTTACCAGTTTTCCTTGCCAACCGGATCAACCCAGTCGACTTCGCCGGTTTTGTGATTTTCAGGAATACGTGCAACGAGATCCTTAAGACTGTGCTTGCCACGTATCTTTTTGGCAGGGGTGACAATCATAATACCGTCTCTAACACTAATATCCACTTCGTCACCAACTCCAAGTTGCGCATCCGCGAGCAGGCTCTTTGTAAGGCGAAGCCCTTGGCTATTGCCCCATTTCTGAATTTTGGCATGCATTTGGCCACCTCCTTATTGTGTATATCCGAAGTATAGCCACCACGAGCTAAACGGTCAAGAATTATTACTATAATTCCACTCCTCAACTACAGGAGGCGCACAATCTGAATCTCGGTCGAGATCAATCAACACCATCCAAGACGCATAGCGGGCTGCGTTATTATAGGCGTCGATTTTTTTGCGCAACAATGACTTCCCGTTCTTTCCGTACACCGTTCCAGGTACACCGCCGGCGTGTGCGATGAGCTTTCGCACCACAGCTTCGTCCACGATGCCTTCCACAGCAGCTGTAACAGTCGCCGGATCCGTCATTTCTAGCGATCGCCAAACAGCGGTAGTTGTTCCGCGTTCTCCGGTTTTGTTTTGGGTATCACAATGTCAGCCAGCGAAAGCCCCCCTTCGAGAAGAGCACGCATGTCACCCAAGGAACCAGCCGGTTTCACTTCCGTGCCCTCACGGCTTGGATTGAGCAACAGCACCTCGTCCAGCCCGATGCCCTCATCACGCAACAGCTCGGAAGAATGCGTACTTATAAACACTTGTCTTGCTGTTCTACGTTGCACACGCGCCAGCATCTGAGGAAGTACTTGGACGATCTCAGGATGCAGAGAGAGTTCAGGTTCTTCCAGCAATAGTGGCCCTCCCCCCTCCATGGCAACCCAGAGAAGACCCATAAGCCGCAACGTGCCGTCTGAAAATTGATCTTCGTTTTGCCAAGCACCCTGCGGCCGCCAATGGTCATATTTCGCGCGCAGGTGAGGAGTACCTCGTGGATCTCGCCACAATTCAATCTCGCGCAACTGCGGTACGGCGACACGCAGCGCAGCTTGGATTTTTCGTAGCCGTGCATTACGGGTCTTTTCCTGAGTTTTGGCGATTTGCTCGAGGAAGTCACCGCCAAACGGATCGTTCGAACGACCGACGGAACGGTCGGGTTCTCGAACAAGCTGCGGGACGATATGCAGATACCGAACCGTCTCAAAAAAAGTAACCAACGACCGGAAAGGTCGGTTGACGTTCACTTGTTCTAAGTACGTCTGAGTCAACCGGGCAGGATCCTCCTTATCATCCTTGTTTGGTCGTTCCAAAAGAACGTTACCTTCTCCAAGAACCCGCTCCCTACGTACAAGCGGGCGGCGTTGGCTGTCTTGATGAAAGGCTAGCTCATAGGTCCATGTAGACTCGCCATCCGGGGTTTCCAGCTCTAGCTTGATCTCGATATCGGGCCGACTCCTCGCTGCGAGACAACGAATTGCACTCACGCCGCCCCGACGTGTGACTGCTTCCTGGAAACCACCCCCTGAGGATGCGAGATCCCTTACGAAACGAAATACGTCCAACAAGTTCGACTTGCCGGAGGCATTCGGCCCGACCAGAAAAGCTCGGTCTGCCATTGCGATATCGACGTTCAGGAAGTTTTTCCAGTTCTGGAGCTGCAGTCGGGTGAATCGCAACCGCTCTTTATCGCTCATAACGTGCCCTCCGGCCCGTACGACGGGGGTGAATCTTAACGCACCTGCATCATGATATGAGGTTTCGCCCATTGTCTAGACAAAAAATGGCCAAACTTAAGCTCGAGGTAGCGGGTATGCACGCTTCGTGCCGCCGCCCTCGGCCGCTCCGGGTCCACGACCGCCTCGACCGCTTGACCGTGATTTCGTACGTGTTATCATCTCCTGGCTTCCCGCTTCTCCCTTTGCCCGGCGGTCTCAGCATGAGCACAGAGAAAGACATTTCCTCCACCGAGATGCTCTTGAAGGTCATTCGCCGGAGAGAGGGCGGCGGCGTCAACCCCGGAGGCCTCTCTTCAAAGGGCTTCATGGAAAGGGCCAAGGAGAGATGGCTCGCCTCGGGCTCCAAGAAGTGCCTGGGCGTGGAGATATCAGGGAGCGTGCTCAACCTGGTCAAGACCCGGTGGACCGGAATGGGCTGGGAGGTCCTTCATGCCGGGTCGGAACGGATGCCCGGGGGCATGAACCTTGATCATCCGGATTTTCCCGGATTCCTCAAGGAGCGCCTGCAGGAGCTCGGCAAGGACGGGCGGGTCGATGCCTGGGTCTGCCTATCCCCCTCCAAGGGGGAGGTATGGAACACCCGCATTCCCAAGCTCAAGAAAGGACTGAGCAACGCGGTTTACTGGTCCGCCAGGAAGGAGAAGACGTTCGAGCGGGAGGAATACCTTTTCGACTATGGGATCAAGGGCGAGGCGGTGGAGGACGGGGCCCGGAAGCTGCTGGCCGAGGTGGCGGTCGCATCCGCCTGGGACGTGGAGCAATGGAGGAGGCTCTTCGCCCGTCTCGGATACCCCTTGAAGGGGGTCACCCTACCCGCCTTTGCCCTGGACAACCTGTTCGCGGGGGGATGGGCCGAATCCGGGGAAGGGGCTTATGCGGTCCTTCACATCGGGGAAGACACATCCTTCGTAGAGATCAACGACCGTCAAGGCATCCTTTTCAGCCGGGTGATAAGGACCGGAAGGGACGCGGTCCTGGATGCGCAGGCCGAGGCCGGGCAAGGCGGCGGCGGGGAAGACCCGCCGCGGGACAAACTCTTGGAGGCCATCTCTCCGGCCCTGGAGCGGATCGCACGGCAGGTGGAAAGGACCATCGACCACTCCGTGAATATTCTTGGAAACCCTGCCCCAGAGGCGCTTTATTTCTCCGGGGGGCCGGCCTCGCTGCCCGGGGTCTCCGGATTCTTCAGCGAGCAATTGGGGCTCCGGGTGGAGACTCTGGACATACTGGATCCGGTCTCGGGGCGCGTCTCAGGGGACGCATCAGTCCCCGGGCCGGGGGACCGGCACTCGCCGGTCGTCTCGGCCGGGGCGGCCATGCCGTCGAAGAGGACGATCAACTTTCTCCATACCGCTCTGGACAGGGACCGGGAGAGGGCGGCCCTCAGGAACACCAGTGCCGTGGCCGGCACATGCGCCCTGATGTTCGTCCTTGTCGCGGGCTGCTGGTGGTCGGCCGAGCGCCGCCTGGAGCAGGCCAGGGCCCGGGTGGCCGCCCTGGAGGAGCGCCTGGAGGAGTATTCCCCGAGAACAACCAAGGAGATGATCCTGGACCTGGCAGGGGAGATCCGGCGGGACAGAGAGACCCTGCGCGAGTACGCGCGGAGGCTTCGCCCGGTCGCGGTCCTAAAGGAAATCAGCCGGACCACTCCTGACGGCCTATCCCTCAGGAGCCTCACCCTCGATAACGTCGATTCCGGGGACGGCACACTTGTCTTGGAAGGCTTCATCAGGGGCGACAACGCCCGATTCGACTCCCGCCTGACCGCCTATCTCTTGGGCCTGAGGCGCTCCCCCCTTTTCCGGGATTGCTCGGTCAGGGACTCCGGCCTGGAATCCTTGAGCTCGGGGGAGCAGGTCTTGAGATTCACCCTGGATGTTGAAATGGAAGAGGTTCAGGATGATCCGGTGGCATGAGATAGCCGCAAACAGAAGGGCCCTGGCCTATATCCTCTTCAGCGTGGTCGTCTTGACCGCCATGGTGGTGGTGGGTATCCTGCCTGTAAGAAGAGAGGCCGCAAAGACCGAGAGGAGGGCGCGGGTCTTAGAGGCCCGGCTGGAGGAGCAGAAGGTCTTTGGTCCGTTGTACACGAGCCTGAAGCAGGGAAGGGATGAAAGCGGCCTCCTTGAAGCCGTCCCCGGTGGAGGGCCGGACGGGAGGAAGCCTTTTACCATTGACAATGCTCCTTCGATTCTCTCTTCTATGGCCGAGTCGGCGGGCCTCGAGCGGGCGGTCTTTACCCCGGACCCCGGGTCCCTGGCCCGGGCCTCCGACCTGCTGCTGATCAAGGGCGACCTGGGAGGCGGGTACCCGGCTTTCGGAGATTTCCTCGCCGAGCTGGTGGTTTGTCCTGCCTTTCATTCCGTCGAGTGGCTGGAAATCAGGAGCGGAAGACACGCCCCGGAGTACGCGCTCAAGGTCTGGATGAAGACGGGCCGAGACCCTTGAGGGGCTCGGGTGCGGATCGGGAGCGGCGATGGGCGGGAGAGAAAAGGTGTTGGTCGCCCTGATGGTGGTCGCCTTGGGCTACGGCGGGTTCGAGCTCCTGCTCTCCTCTTCGAAGGGCGGGGGGGAGGAGACGCCCCGGGCCGGAGATCCCGGGCCCCGGGACCTGGTCCGGCGCGTAGCGGAGGACCTGGAGCAGGCCGAACCCGGCTCGCAGGAGACCTACTTGCTGAGACTGGCCGCTGCGGGCTGGCAGGGGGATCCCTTCTGGGTCCGGCCCGAGGAGCCTCCCAGGGAGGAGCCGGTCGCCGAGGAGGACCCGGGCCCGCTGGAATACACGGGCTACCTGGAAGTGAACCAGCGGAGGATGGCGATAATCAACGGCGTGGAATACGAGGTGGGTGAAGAGCTGGAGCAGGGAGGCGCGGTCTTGAAGAGCATCACCCCGAGCGAGGTGGTGCTGGAATCCACCGGGTCGGGGCGGAAGATCTCCGTCCCTTACGTGGAGTGATGCGAGTTTGGCTTTCGCGAGGAACTTTCTCCGGCACCTTGTTACGTGGCTTGCCTGGGCCCTTGTCGCTTCCTACTTCACCGGGTGCGCCCCTCCCCCCGAACCCGAATCCGATCCCTTTGTAGACGAATGGCTGGAGCGCGCAGAGGTTTCAAAGGGTCACTCTCCGAAGGCAACGGAGAGGGAGACCGTTGAAATCGACCGGACGGACAAGGAGCTCGACCGGGTAGAGGAACCGAAGCCTGAAAGGCCGCTTCCCCGCGACAAGGTCACCCTGAGGCTCCATGACGCCCCGGTCCGAACCGTGCTGCGAGCCATGGCCAGGGCCGCGGGCCAGAACATCCTGATCAATGAGACCGTGACCGGGACAATGAGCGTGAACATAGAGGAAGTGCCTTGGGATGACGCCTTCAAGGGCATTCTGGATTCCCAGGGCCTGACCTACACCCGGCAGGGAGACATCATCCGGGTGAAGAGCATGCAGGACCTGCAGCACGAGCTGGACATGTCCGGGCTCCAGCAGGAGCTCACACGCCGGAAAATGGAGTCCGAGGGGTTCGGCCCGCTGGTCAACCGGATCATCAAGATCAACTATGCGGATGCCGAGAAGCTGAGCGAGATCCTGAAGCGATTCCTGAGCAAGGGGCGGGAAGGGGAGCCCAGGGGGCTCATAGCCGTGGACAAGGAGACCAACTCCCTCGTGGTCCAGGCTTCGCGGGACGATCTGGAGCGCATCGGGCGGATGGTGGAACACCTGGACAGGCCCAGGGCCCAGATACTGATAGAGGCCAACATAGTGGAGGCCACCCGGGAGACCGCCCGGGAGCTCGGGATGCGCTGGAGCGGCCGCTATGTCACGTCCGGCGGGTCCCTGGACGACTTCGGGGTGGTGGGCGAGCCCCGGGTGCCCGAGGAGTCCTTCCTGGGCGCTGACGGCGCCTCCCTGGGGCTGGTGGCCGGGAGGATCGCAGGAAACGTGCTCTACGCCCACCTGAGTGCCCTCCAGAGCCAAGGCAAGCTGAACATCCTGTCCAGCCCTTCGATCACCACAATGGACAACCAGATGGCCTATACAGAGCACGGGGAGAGGGTGCCTTACGAGACCACGGACGAGGAGGGCAACAGGGAGGTGGAATTCCAGGACGCGGTCCTGAGGCTGGAGGTGGTCCCCGGGATCATCGACGGCGAGCACATGAAGATGAGGATCAAGGTCAAGAAGGACGAGGTGGATTTCACCCAGACGGTCAACGGCAATCCCCTGATAAGGGCCAAGGAGACCGAGACCAACCTGGTGGTGCGCGACGGGGAGACCATCGTGATCTCGGGCCTCTCCAAGCAGACCGTGTCGGGCCGGGAGCAGGGCGCCCCCGGGCTCAAGGACTTGCCCGGCCTGGGGTGGCTGTTCAAGACCAGGGACCGGGGAGAGGAGATGGAAGAGTTCCTGATTTTCATCACTCCCACGATTCTGGGGAAGAAAGCCCCTTAGCGGGTGCCGGAAAGAGCTCCGATGGACTATTACAAGCTCTTCAACCTGGAAAGAGAGCCCTTTTCGAACACGCCGGACCCGGATTTTTTCTATCGCTCCACCAGGCATGTGGAGTGCCTCCAGAAGCTGGAGATAGCCGTGCGCCTCCGCCGGGGGCTTTGCATCGTGCAGGGGGAGGTGGGAACCGGCAAGACCACGCTTTGCAGGCAGCTCATTCGCACCCTGTCAACCGACGAGTCCATCCGGGTGCACCTGATACTGGACCCCTGCTTCGAGGGGGCCGAGCTCATGGCGGCGGCTCTCAACCGGATGCTGAACGGCCGGGAAAAGGCGGCCGCCTGCTCCACCATGGCGGAGCACAAGGAAATGATAAAGGACCGCCTCTTCCGGGCCGGGGTGGACGGCCAAGAGGCGACGGTCTTGATAATAGACGAGGGGCAGAAGCTCCCCGGCCGCTGCATCGAGTTCATGCGCGAGATCCTGAACTATGAGACCAACCGTCACAAGCTGATCCAGATCGTTGTCTTCGCCCAGGAGGAGATGGCAGACCTGCTCGCGGCCCATCCCAACTTCGCCGACAGGGCCGCCCTCTACCACCACCTGGGGCCGTTGAGCCGCGGTGATACGGCGAGGCTCATCCGATACCGCCTGGATAGGGCCGGCGCCGGGGAGAGAACGGCTTCCACACCGGTTTTCACCCACGGTGCCCTGCGCCGAATCCACCGGCACAGCAGGGGGTACCCGAGGAGAATCGTCAACCTGGCCCACACGAGCCTGCTTCTGCTCCTGATAAAGGGCACCGGCAGAGCGACCCGGTCTATCGTGAATCAGGCCGCCAAGAGCCTGCCGGCGGCCCCGCCGCAGCCGAGGATCTCTTATGGGATCCGCGCAGCCGGCGTCTCCGCGGCGGCCGCCCTGATCCTCCTGGCGGCCCTGGCAGGGGCCCGGCACTGGTCCGGTCCGGCCCCGTCCCGGGAGCAAGGCCGAGGAGCTCCGAGTGAGAGGTGGGAGATCCCTGCAAGGCCCGTGGAGGCCGCCTCGCCCTCCCCGCCGGCTACGCTGGGCGGGATCCGGATCATCAGGAATGAAAAGCTATGGGACATGCTGGAGCGGGTTTACGGATCCGCCACGGTCAGGCTCCTGGAGGAGGTCAAGGCGGCCAATCCGCACATCGAGGACCCGAATCTGATCCGGCCGGGCGAAACGGTCTCCTTTCCCGTCCCTGAGGCGAGGCCGGTGGAGAGCGGAGAGCGCTGCTGGATAGCCTGGGAGGAGTCCGCGGATCTGGAGCAAGCATACCGCGCCCTGGCCGCCCGGCGGGATGCCGGGCTTCGCATACTTAGCTATTGGACGCCTCGGGGCGGAGCGGTGCACGCCCTGGTCCGGAGAGGCTCGTTCGCCGGGGCCCAAGAAGCCCGGAGGGCCATGGAGGATATCCGCCCGGAGCTGCGCCGGGAGGCCCGGCTGCTGGACCTCGGCGATCCAGGGGTGCGCCTGCTGGGCGCCCCGGCGGATCAATCGGCCCGATCCGTGGGAAAGTGAGGGGAGTCGCTTGAGAAGAAAGCTCAGACTGGGTGAAATGCTGGTCCAGGAAGGCTTCCTCAGCCGGGAGGAGCTTCAGTCCGCCCTGAGGGAGAAGAAAAAGTCGGACCTCAAGCTGGGGGAATTCCTGGTCCACTGCGACCGGTGCAAGGAGGAGGACATTGTGGAGATGCTCGGCCGGCAGCTTCGCATCGACCGCTATAATCCCTCCAAATACCCGATCGACCCGAGCCTCTCCGAGCTCGTCTCCGCGGAGACCGCCAAGGAAAAGGGAGTGGTGCCGGTGGCAAAAGAGGGAAACGTGCTCAGCGTGGCCACCACCGATCCCCTGGACATTGACGCCCTGGATTCCCTGGAGGTCTCGACCGGCATGGAGATAGAGCCGCTGGTCGCCACGGAGGCCGATTTCGAGCAGGCCTTCAGCTCCCTCTACGGGCTTTACAGGGGCATGGACGATGTGCTCAAGAGCGTGGACCGGGATGTGGCCGCCTCTCACGCGCCCGAGGAAACCGGGAACGGGGGCGATGCGGACGCCGATGCCCTCGAGGGCCAGGCCGACCAGGCCCCGGTGATAAGGCTGGTCAACACCATCCTGGCCCAGGCGGTGGGCCAAAAGGCCAGCGACGTACACCTCAGCCCGGAAAAGGACCGCGTCCAGGCGAGGTTCAGGGTGGACGGGAGGCTGAGGGAGGTGCCCGCCCCTCCCAAGAGGCTGATGCCCGCTCTGGTCTCCAGGATCAAGATCCTCTCGGACATGGACATCTCGGTCACCCGCGTGCCCCAGGACGGCCGATTCACCGTCACCATGAACCGGCGGGAGATAAACGTCCGCGTGTCCTGCATTCCCACCATCTACGGGGAAAACGTGGTCATGAGGCTCCTGGACATGAGCTCCGGGATCTACAGCCTGGACGAGCTGGGCATGAATCCGGGCGATTTGAGGAAGATGGAGGAAGCGATCCGCAAGCCCTACGGCATGATCCTCTCCACCGGTCCCACGGGCAGCGGCAAGAGCACCAGCCTCTACGCCTTACTCAAGCGCATCAACCGCCCGGACATCAACATCATCACCCTGGAGGACCCGGTGGAGTACCGGGTGGACGGCATAAGGCAGGTCCAGCTCAACACCCGCGCCGGCATGACCTTCGCCTCTGGACTGCGCTCCCTCCTGCGACAGGACCCGGACGTGATCATGGTGGGCGAGATGCGGGACGCTGAGACCGCCCGGATCGGGGTCCAGGCGGCCATGACCGGGCACCGGGTGCTCTCCACCGTGCATACCAATGACGCGGCCGGGGCCGTGACCCGGCTGATGGACATGGGCGTGGAGCCGTTCCTGATCTCCTCGGTGCTCCTGGTCTCCTTCGCCCAGCGCCTGATGCGCAGGGTCTGCTCCGACTGCGCCGAGCCCTACGATCCCCCGGAGGAGGGGCTCAGGGCCCTCGGGCTCAGAAACACCTCCAAGTGCGATTTCAAGCGGGGTAGGGGCTGCCACCTCTGCATGAACACCGGCTACCGCGGCCGGACCGCGGTCTTCGAGGTACTGAGAGTGGACCAGGAGGTCCAGGATATGATCGTGAGGAAGGTCTCGGCAGCCGAGATGACCTGGACCCTGGCCAAGTCGGGCAAGCTGAGGCTCCTTCGCCAAGACGCCGCCCTCAAGGTCTGCCGGGGCGAGACCACGGTGGACGAGGCCCTGTCCGTGGTCATGGTCTAGGATCAATAAAAAGGGGGATTGGTCCGGTCGATGCGGTACTCGTACAAGGCCATAAGCCAGGCCGGGGCCGAGGTCTCCGGGGTGATCGACGCGGATTCGCCCGAGGAGGCCGAGGACAAGCTTGCCGCCCGGGACCTGATTCCCAGGAGCGTAAAGGCCGGCTCCAGGGGGGCGCGCGGGGACCTCGGCGAGAGGATCAGGCTGTGGTTCGCCCGGGTCAAGACCCCGGACCTGGTGATCTTCAGCAAGCAGTTCAGGACGCTTTTCAACGCCGGGATCCCGATGACCAACCTCCTGGAGATCCTGGAGCAGCAGACCGAAAACCCGAGGCTCAGGAGGGCCGCGGCCCGGATGGCCGGGGACGTCCAGGCGGGAAGATCCCTGACCGAGGCCTTCCAGGGCGACCCGGGCGTCTTCTCCCCGCTCTACTCCAGCATGATCCGGGCCGGTGAGACCAGCGGCCGCCTGGTGGAGGTCATGGACCGCCTGATCTACCTCCTCCAGCACGAGCACAAGGTCAAGTCCGACATAAAGAGCGCCCTCCAGTACCCCGCCCTGGTGGTCGTGGCCCTGGTGGCGGCCTTCATGTTCCTCCTCACCTTCGTCATCCCCAGGTTCGCCACCATCTTCGAGAACGCGAAAATAGAGCTCCCCCTGCCTACCAGGATCTGCCTCCTCCTCCATCAATGGATCATCGTCTACTGGCCCTTGACCCTGGCGGTGCTGTTGGCCCTCATCTTGGCCGCATATTTCGCCTTGAAGACCGACAGGGGGCGGTACGCCAAGGACTACCTGCTGCTCAAGATGCCCATACTGGGGCCCGTGTTCCAAAAGGCGGCCATGTCCAGGTTCGCCTCCATGTTCTCCATCCTCCAGGCGAGCGGGATCTCGGTCCTGGACGCCCTGGAGATCCTCTCGGGCACCATAGGGAACAAGGCCGTATCCCGGGAGTTCGGCCGGGTCCAGGAGCAGTTGAGACAGGGAAGGAGCATTTCCGAACCCCTGGGAAACGCGAGGTTCTTCACCCCCATGGTGGTGAACATGGTGGCGATAGGAGAGGAATCCGGGAACCTGGACGAGGTGCTGGGCGAGGTCTCCAGGCACTACGACGACGAGGTGGAGTACTCGGTGGGCCGCATGGCCGAGACCGTGGGGCCGATTCTTGTGGTGGCCCTGGCCGCCGTAGTGGGGTTTTTCGCCCTGGCGATCTTCCTTCCCATGTGGGATTTAGTAAAGGTGGTATGAGAATTTGCCGATAAATAGGGTTGACAACACATCGGCCGGTTCCCTAAATGTAAACAGGTATCGGAACAGCTCAGGAGGAGAGGACATGGAAGCAAAAGACAGAATCAAAGGGCAGGGCGGTTTCACGCTGATCGAGATAATAGCCGTCTTGATAATACTGGGCATACTGGCGGCGGTCGCGGTGCCCAGGTTCGTGGACCTCTCGGACGAGGCGGAAAAAGCCGCGGTCAACGCCCAGGCCAACAGCCTCTCCTCGGGCAGCGCCATCAACTTCGCTGCATGGAAGCTGAAGGACGGCGGCGGAACCACAAACTCTTATTCGATTGGCGTCAGCGCCTGTGGTGATGCGGTAAGCCTTGCCCCTGACTTCGACGATGACAGGTTCAGTATATCCGCGAATACCAGCGGTGCCGCGGTATATTCTCCTTTTACATTGCTGTTGACAGACGGTACCACACCTCCATCCACAACATGTTACGTCGTGCTTGATTGAAATCGAGTAAGACCGGAATCAATCGCCCTCCCTTCCCAGTACCTGACCGAGGGGAAGGGGCTCACGTTCCCCGCTACGGTGCCATCCCCTGCAAACTCTCCCGTATGACGGGAAGGAGTGCGGCAGGGTCTATGAAATAAGCGTTCAACGGGTTGTCCCGGGCCGCCGCCCTCAGGAAATCCTCCCATGAGCCGCCCTTCTTGAGGCATGTGAGCCTCTCCACCGTTTCGTCCCGCGCTTGATGATCCCCGGACCTGTGATAAGCCTCCACCAGCGCGAAGAGGGCCTCCCGGTCCCCGGGCTCTGCGTCCAAGGCAAAGCCGAGGTACTTGGATGCCGCCGCCGGAAAGCCCTCCTTGAGCCTGGCGGCCCCCAGGAGCTTGTAGAACTTCGGAGGATCCATGTTGTTAGCCAGCGCCTCCCGGGCGATCCTCCCGCACCCGTCGTGGTCGCCCTGTCGCAGCCGGCTCAATCCGCGGATATAGGGGAAGAGTTCGTTCTCCGGCCAGGCCTTGGACGCCTCAAAGGCCAAGGCCTCGGCGTAGTCGGCACGGCCTAGTGCCAGCGCGCTGATGGCCGAGTAGTACCATGTATTCCACAGGCCCGGATAAATGGCCCGGGCCGTCTCGGCATTATGGAAGGCCTTTTCCAGGTCCCCGGCCGCGTGGAAATAGTAGCGGCTCAGGTTGTAGTAAAGCACCCCTTCATTAGTCGCATTTTGGTAGTAATCAAGCTCTCGGGCCCTGAGGAATGCTTGATAAGCCTTCTCATAAGAGCCTTCGTCGAAGAGGGCGTTTCCCAGGTTGATGTGGACCCGGCTTAGGCCCGGGGCCTTGCCCGCGTTGTCCCGCCAGAGGGCCGGGGGGTCGGCGAAGAGCTCGTTGCGGTCATATACGGTGCGGCCCTGATCCACCCATACCACTATCACCAAGAGCACTATGCCGGCCCGGATCACTCTCCTGTGCGAGAAATATCGGAGGGACCGCACAATGAGAACCGCTATGGGCACGAAGAAGAAAAATGAGGGTATGTAGTTCCGGTGCTCATAGATGAGCTCGAGCGGAATAAAGGAGCTCTCGATTAAGTGGTTGAGGAAAAAGAAGAGGATGCAAAACGAGAGGAGCGGGTTTTTTCGTGACCGTACCAGGGCGAAGGCTGCGGCCCCGGCGACTGCCGCTATGGAGATCAGCGTGGCAGCAGGGCTCAGGAGGCCGGTGGAGACCTCCACTTGATGGAGGAGCGCCAGGCGGTTTCCGATAGGGTAGAGGAGCAGGGATATGTAGAAGAGTATGATCCTGGGCTCGGTCAACAGCCGCTCTCCCAGGGTGAAGGGTCTTCTTTCATACCCGCTCAGGATGGATTCGGGGTCGGTGTGCAATAGCCCCAGCACCACTACGACGCCCAGTGGCATGGCGGCCAGGGCCAAGCCCCTCTTTATCGCCGCCCGGCTCACCCCCTGAATCAGAAAAAGCTCATAGAGGAAGACGGAGACCGGCAGCATGGCCGCATTTTCCTTGGAGCCGAATGCGAGGACCGCGCTCATTGACGCCAGGGAGAAGAAAAGCACTTGACGCCGGCGCGCCCCGGCGGTCCTACCCAGGAGATAGAAGTACATGGACGTGATGTAGAAAAGACCCGCCATGCTCGCCATGCGCTGGACGATATAGGTGACCGCGGTCACCTGGATGGGGTTGAGCGCCCAGAAGACCGCGGCCAAGAGGGCGGTGGAGTATGCATGAGGGCCGTGGTATTCTCTCAGCAGAGGAAGCTTCAAGGTCTTCAGTATAAACAGGAACAGGAAGAGCGAAGTCAGGAAATGGATGGAGAAATTGACCAGGTGGTACCCGAAGACATCGGTCCCGCCGAAGTAGTGGTTGATGCCGAAGGAGAGATATGCCAGGGGCCTGGCCAGACCCCCTTTGAGCCCGTATAATGAAGCCTTGAGAGAAGCGGGGCTCAGGTCTTCCAGATGGACGTTCTTGTTGTCAATGATATTGAGGGCGTCGTCGAAGACCCACGTGCCCTGGAAGCTGTTGGCGTACGCAACCAGCAGGAGCAGAAAGAGGAGCACCGCCGGGATGCAAAAGTCGGCGAATCCTGCGGGCGGTCTGAGCGTGAAGATCCGGAAGTCTCGATCCGAGGCCATAAGGCTTTTTGTGCTTCCCTCCGCATTGCCGGAAAGGGGATGATGGGTTGTTAATACCACAAAAGCCCCCTTTTTCAACAAGTCGATCGAATTTCCGCGGCTTCACCCTGCTGGAGGTGGTAGCGGTCCTGGTCATCTTGGGTGTGGCGGGGCTGGTTGCGGTATCCAGGTTCACCGACCCGGCCGCCGAGGAGATCGCCGCAAGCAACACCCTCAAGGCCCACCTCAGATACGCCCAGCTCCGCGCCATGGGCGACACGGTGCCCTGGTCCATAGTGATCGGCCGGTCTTCATACACCCTCCAAAGGGCCGGGGCCGCCCCTCCGGCTCCCCTGCCGGGCGAGAGCGGGCCCGGGAAGGACGTGGAGGTGGAGCTCAGCCCCTCGACCACCATAACCTTCAGCAGTGCCAGGGGAGTGCCGCTGGACGGCGAGGGCGAGCCCTTGGCAAGCGACCTGACCATTTACGCGGGCTCACAATCGATAACCATCGCCGCTGGGACCGGTTTCATCCCATGAACGAAAAGAGAGATCGAAAACTACGCAACCCCCGAGGGTTCACCCTGATCGAGGTGATCGTTAGGCGTTTCTTATTGACACCTAAAGACGCCTTCCGCTATCCTGCTACCCGAAAAACAAGTTCCTGTCCCGTATGAATTATCTCAAAAGAGCATCGAGAGGCCTGTGGATCAAAGAGCCAGCGGCAGTTTATTCATATGATGATGAATTTATCGAAGAACCTAACTCTCCATAATAAATATTGATATACTGATAACGCATAATTGATAACCAATAACCGATAACGATTAATAAATATAAAATGAAACGAGTATATAACAAAGCTAAAAATCATAAAGAAGCAGAGGAATGGGACATTCAGCAAAATCTGAATATGACCGTTGAAGAAAGACAGGAGACAGCAAAGCGACTTCGTATTCGAGTGTATGGAAAAAAAACCATAGACGTCAGAGAATCAATAAAGCGAAAATGAAATCTTCATACTTCTCTCATGATATACAGGAATTTTTATTTCTTTTGTCCAATTATGAGGTCAAATATCTTATTGTTGGTGGAGAGGCGGTTATCTATTATGGCCACCCACGTCTAACCGGTGATATCGATATCTTCTATAAACTATCTTCAAACAACGCTAAAAGACTATTCGAGGCATTAAAGGAATTCTGGGACGGCGAAATACCCGGCATTCAAAGCCGGATGGAACTTCTGGAGCCTGGGGTTATTATACAGTTTGGTGTGCCTCCGAACAGAATTGATCTTATAAATCGGATAGAAAACGTACAGTTTGATATTGCCTGGCAAGAAAAAGTGACCGAGACCTTTACACTTCATGATAAATCTATATCAATCTACTATATAGGTATCAAGCAGTTAATCCAGAACAAGGCATCGCTTAAGAGGCCTAAAGACCTAGAGGACCTGAAATATTTAGAAAAAGTTCGGTAAGCTTTGAATCTAAATAATCGAATGGAATCACATACTCCGACACTTCTTTGTCAAAATTGACCTCTTTGTGGGAATATGGATCTATCTCTAGTGAAGCGCTTCAATCGCCCCTCCCTCCAGGGAGGGTTCACCCTGGTCGAGGTGATCGTAACCATTATGGTCGCGGGCATGATCGCAGCGGTCCTTGCCCCTTTCATCGGCCCGGCGCTCACAAAGAGCCACGAACCGTTGGAAAACCTCCGGAGCGCGGCCGATCTGAGCGCCGAGATGGCCAAGGTGGTGGCCGCTTATAGGAACGATCCCCCGGGCGATGTGTCTTCCATGAACGATTTCAGGGATGGTATAGCCGATCTGGTGGACGCGGATACGGCCGCGGTGGCCGTGAACCAGCGGGTGATGTTTTCAGAGGATGACGAAGGCTTTGTTGAGGCTTCGTGCTCCCCGGCGGATTCCCTGGACTGCGTGCTCAAGGTCAGGCTCCGGGGCGTTGACAATCCCGGCGAGACATTGACTTACTACTTCCCATACCGGAAGTAGGGGGAGCCATGGCAGTGAAGGGCCGGCAGGGAGGTTTCACACTCATAGAGACGATCACGGTGCTGGTGATCCTGGGCCTCTTGGGGGTATTGGGCTCCATGGCCGCGGTCAATGCGGTCCGGGGATACAAGTGGGCCGAGGACAACGCCCACCTGGCTCAGAAGGCCCAGGTAGCCCTGACCCGCATTGCGGTCGAGCTGGCCTACGCAACGGACGTATCGGTCCACGGCAATGGAAGGCGGATCAACTACGACGCCGAATACCCGGACGGGACCGCATCCTCCAATAACAATGTCGGCAGGCAGGGCAATCAATCGGTCGTCAGGCTGGCCTTGAACGGTCCCCTGGCCCAGGGGCGCATCCTGATCGACGGGGTCGCCGGGTTCACCGCGTCACTGGAAAGCAGCGGGCTGCTGGCGATAGAGCTTCAAGTAACGGGAGCCAATGAGGCGGAACAGACCTTCAGGACGTCAATCGCCCTTCGTTGAATTCAAACGGGCCTTCATGGGTGGGAGATCCGCGGCCGGGTGTGACCAGCAGGGTGCCGTGCTCCTGTACCTGGTCTTCATGATCCTTCTGGCGGCGGCCCTGGGTGCGGGCATAGTGTCCCTCACCACCACTTCAACCCTGACCGAGCTCACCTACAACACCTCCGAGCGGGCCAGGCACCTGGCACAGTCGGGCCTGGACTATGCCGAGAGCGCCCTCAAGGCCGAGGATCAGGACCTGCGCGATGATTTCCGTGACGGCTTGGAGGATAAGACCTTCACCTTGGAGGACGGGGAGTTCATCCTTACGGTGACCCCGGTGGAGGATCAACCCGGCTGGTACGATATCGATTCCACCGGGAAGGCCGAGGTTGGTACGCCGGACGAGGCCTCCTTCCGGGCGGCCGAGAGGGTCTTCGTCTCAGGGGCGGTGGAAGAATCGGAGATCGATTTCAGTGAGTTCGGTATACGCACTCGCGGGCAGGGCGGGATCGTGGAGCATGAAGACTCGCCCGAAGAAGGCTATACCTATCACAGCAGCGACAAGCAGCTGGTCCTCTACGATGAGGAGGGGAATCCCCTGATAACTATAACTCCCGCCACGGGGCAAATGACATACCATGAAGAGGCGGGTTCCCTGGGTACTACGCCTGCAGGACCCCAGCACAAGGGCCTGATAAACACGGGCCACAGCCTAGAGCTCATCTTTCCTGGAGAACCGGCTTATACCGAGCTCACCATCGGTTTCCGGCGGTTCGATCAAGGCGACCAGGCTGAAGTTCAGCTCGCCGCGGGTGATGCGAATGCGGGCCCGCCTCATACCGTCTCCTACGGAGACCTGGACGGCTCCTCTGTCACCATCACATCCGAACAGCCCTTTGACCGCTTCACCGTCACCGCCCTCACCGGCACCTTCGGCATCACCGGGTCTTATGTTTCGTCACCCATTCACGAATAAAGTCAATGTACTCGGGAACCGGCATCATGTTGAGATCTTCATCGGTAAAGCCTTCCGCCCGCCTGGCATCATAAAAATCCGATGCGAAATCGGTAAACTTGTACCAAATGCCCGTCGGGCTTTCCATGCCTCTAACTCCGACGGTTTCTACAAACCAGTTGCGGACCGATTTGACAACTTCATCAGGTTCGTTAGAGTGGCTTTTAATGTCTACTCCTGAGAGATCTGATAGTGCCTTCATGAATTCGTAGCGCTTTTTTTCCAATATAAGGCACTGCTTACTGCTCAGAGGTGAAAAGCTGAAAAGGCGGGCTCCATAATCTATCCCTAGCTCGAATGGCATGTTCATCCGATAGAATTCTCCAACCTTTTTAGCTCTTAAACGAGAAAGGTCATGAATGCTGTACTTTGAATTGCGTATCAGCTCCACGATTTTGTCTATCCGATTCTCTCCTGAATCGGAGCGTTCAGAGGCGATTCTTGGGGTGAAACCTAGATACACGACTGTGAAAAGTAGGGGGCGTAGAAGAGGATAATACTCTTCGTCAAACGGGCAGTTTACAAACACATTGGAATCGAACGCCACGCGATTACCAAGTAAAGCCTGATCAGTAATAATATGCTGCCTACATATCGCTCACACTATATGTTTTGTGTTCGATAGTCCCGTCTCGTTTATGAACCACAAACTCAGAGCCTTGTTTCTTGCTGACTTTTTGAGCCCAGGAAACGGCATCCTTTTTTTTGGCAAAATGTTTTGAGGCCTTTATTGAGCCCCCCTTCTTCACATTCCATCCTCCGTTAGGAGCGGGGACCACGTGGTGTGATTGCCTCGCCATGATTGCCTCCTGTGAAGGGCCGACGGTCGCAGAAACTTTCTGACATTGTATTATGTGGCCTTCTTGGTGTGTTGTCAAGGGCATAACCGGGGTCGTGTCTTAATTATTAATTATTGCTCGCAATAATTAATAATTAAGACACGACCCCGGCCTCGAACTTGGGGGTTGACAGGGGCGCGCCTGGCGGGTTAGAGTTTACGCACTAGGAAAATCCTTTTCGCTATGCGTAAAGCGATACCTTGAATTTTCGCGATCGGCGGTATCGCATGAATGCTCCCAGGGAAGGCAAGAGCCCTTACTTCATGAAGTCCCTTGCCACGGGGCTGAAGGTGCTGGAGGTCATGGCCGAGGCGGGCCGGCCCCTGGTCTTGACCGAGATAGCGAGGACCACCGGGCTCAACAACGCCACCACCACCAGGGTGTGCCAGACCCTCTCCTCCCTAGGCTTTGTCCGCCGGGACGCCAAGCGGCGTTATCACTTGACTCCCAAGGTCCTCCTCCTGGGTTATGCGGCGGTCTCCCGCCTGGGCTGGCTGGGCGCGGCCCAGCACTACATGGAGGCGCTCTTCGAAGAGGTCAGGGAGACGGTCAACCTCTCCGTGCTGGAAGGCCGGGAGATCCTCTATATCCGCCGCCTGAACACCGGGAACATACTGCCCTACGATCTCCAGATCGGCTCCAAGCTCCCGCTTCACTGCACCTCCATGGGAAAGGCCCTGATAGCGTTCCAGCCGGAAGAGCGCGCCCGGGAGATCCTGGAGTCGTTGGAGTTCAGGCCCATGACCCATCAGACCATTACAAGCTTGGAAGAGTACCTGACCGAGCTGGAGACGGTGAGGAGGAAGGGCTATGCGATCAACAACGAGGAGCTCTCAGTGGGGCTCCGCTCTGTGGCAGCCCCCATCCTCGACCGCGAAGGCCGGTCCATGGCCGCGGTCAATATCGCCGTACCCACCAAGCGTTACAGCCGCGGCGAGCTGGAAGACCAACTGGCCCCGAAGGTGGTCGGGGCCGCGCAGGATATAAGCGAGGCGGTGCTGGCGATGAGCCCGGATTAGAGGAAGGCTAGGCATGGAAAAGCTCATAATCACTGTGGCCCCAACGGGCTCCATACCCAGGAAGGAAAAGACGCCCCACGTGCCGGTGACTCCGGAAGAGATAGTGGAAGACGCGCTGAGGTGCGAGGACAAGGGCGCGTGCATACTGCATATCCACGTGCGCAATCCTGATGAGAGCCCCTCGGACGACCCGGAGCTCTTCGCCGAGGTGGTGGAAAGGCTCAAGGGCCGGACCGACATGATCCTCCAGATATCCACCGGCGGGCGGGCCGGATCCGACCTGGACAGCCGCCGGAGACGCTTGAGGGTTCGGACCGAGATGGCGTCTCTTACCACGGGCTCGGTCAACTTCCCCAACTCGGCCTATATCAATCCTCCGGACCTGGTGGAGGGGCTGGCCGGGGAGATGAAAGAGTTGGGGATCAAGCCGGAGATGGAGATTTTCGATGCGAGCATGGTCTCCAATGCTCTCGCCCTGGAGAAGAAGGGACTGGCCCGTGCGCCGCTTCACTTCAACTTCGTCCTGGGCTTGAAGGGGGCGCTCCCGGCGGGCATCGATAACCTGGTCTACCTGCGCTCGCTCCTGCCGCCCGGGAGCTCCTGGACGGTCTCAGGGATCGGGCCTGCGCAGCTCGGCATGGGCGTCCACGCCCTTCTCATGGGAGGACACGTGAGGGTGGGCATGGAGGACAACATATACTTCCGCAAGGGGGAGCTCGCCACCAACGAGATGCTGGTGGGCCGCATGGCTGAACTGAGCCGGGAGCTGGGAAGGGACTTGGCCACCCCGGCCGAGGCCCGGGAGATACTGAACCTGATTCGAGGGGCGGGGACTTGAACTCCGACATCACCCAGGGACATGTATTCCCCCGGAAACTCCAGGGGGAGCTCCCAAGGGCCGTCAGGGCCGAGGGCGCCTGGATCGAGGATGAGCAGGGCAGGCGGCGTCTGGATGCGAGCGGCGGGGCGATCGTAGTCAATGTGGGCCACGGCCGCGAGGAGATCGCCCGCGCGGTAAAGGACCAGGTTAGGGCCTGCTACTACGCCCATCCCAAGATGTTCACCACGCAGCCGGTAGAGGAGCTGGCAGCCCGCCTGGCGGCCCATACCCCGGAGGGCCTGGATCGCTTCTACTTTCTTACCAGCGGCTCCGAAGGCGTGGAGGCCGCGGTCAAGCTGGCAAGGCAGATCCATCTGGCCGAGGGCCGCCCCGAGAAATTTCGCCTTATATCCAGATGGCGCTCCTATCACGGCCTATCCCTGGGAGCACTCGGAGGAACGGGCAGGACCGCCTTCAGGACCGCGTTCGCCCCGATGCTGGCCGATGCTGCCCACATACCTCCCCCCTACTGCCTGCGCTGCTCCTATGGGCTCACCCACCCCCAGTGCGGTCTCCGCTGCGCCCTGGCCCTGGAAGAGGTGATCGTCAATCTGGGCCCTGAGACGGTCTCCGCATTCCTGGCCGAGACCATAAGCGGGGCGACTCTGGCCGCCGCCGCACCCCCGCCGGGCTACTGGGAGCTTGTCCACCGGATCTGCAACCGCCATGGCGTGCTGGTCATCCACGACGAGGTCATGGTGGGTATGGGCCGGACCGGCCGGTGGTTCGGGGTCTCTCACTACGATGTGCTGCCGGACATAATGGTCCTGGGAAAGGGTTTGAGCGGAGGGAGCCTGCCCTTGTCCGCGGTATGCGTCCGGGAGGAGCACTTTCAGAGGGTCGCCGCTTCCGGAGGGTTCGTGCATGGGGGCACCTTCAGCCACCACCCGGTGGGAGCGGCGGCCGGGCTGGCCGTGGTGGATATCCTGGAGCGGGAAGGGCTGGTGGAGCGCTCGGCCGAGGTCGGGGCCCGGCTGGGGGATATGGTGAAGTCAAGGCTCGGGGACCACCCCCGTGTGGGCGACATCCGGGGCCTGGGCATGCTCTGGGGGATCGAGCTGGTCGCCGAGCGGGATACCATGACCCCGTATCCCAGGGAGGAGCAGGTGACAGAGCGCCTGTGGCAGCATCTTTTCGACAATGGAGTCATCGTCTACACGTCCACCGGGCTGGCCGGTCGGGACGGGGACGCATTGGTCATTGGCCCGCCTTTTATCATTACCGAAGCCGAAGTCGGGCTTCTGGTGGACCAATTGGATCAGGCCTTGAGAGAGGTCTTGGGCTGAACCCGAAACAAAAGGAGGGAGATTCCATGAAGAAGATCCTCGGGTTATGGAAGGGTATGGTTCCGGCCGCAGTGATTAGCATGGTGATGGGAACCGCGGTCTATGCGGAGGATACCATCAAGGTCGGAGTGGTGGGGCCGCGTACCGGTGCGGCCGCCGCTACAGGGAAGGCCTTTGAGGAGGGCATCGAGCTCGCTCTCGACCGGATCAACGGAGCAGGTGGAGTACTGGGCAAGGAGATGGAGGTTGTTTTCGAGGACACTGCCGGTGATCCGGCCAAGGCGGCCTCAGGGCTGGAGAAGCTGATCACCAAGGACAAGGTGGTGATGGCCGCGGGGGAGAGCCACTCGTCGGCCGCCCTGGCGGAGATCGACGTGGCCAACCGCTACCGGGTGCCTCTGATCATCGCCGAGGCGTGGCACGACGACATAACGGGCAAGGGCTACAAGTACGTCTTCCGCGCGGGCCCCGCCAACAGCGGAGTGGTGAACGAGAACATAGTCGAGTTCATCAAGGACTACGGCTTCAAGAAGGTGGCGATCGTGGCGGAGAACACGGACTGGGGGCTGGGCATCAAGGAGCTGGCCGAGGCCGGTCTGGACAAGGCCGGGATCCCCTACATGACCGTGGTGACCGAGAGAAAGGCGCAGGACCATTACACGGAGCTCAACAAGATTGTGAACTTCCAGCCCGACCTGCTCCTGGCCTTTGTTTACGGCTTCGGAGTCCACTACCTGATAGCCCAGGCCAACGAGGTGGGACTGGTCCCGGGAAAGGCGCTCCTCTTGGAAGGGGCGGGTCCCCCGAGCCTGTGGCCGGAGTTCTGGCAGACCGTGGGGGATGCGGGGAACCATGAGTTGTTCGTATCCCGCATGCACCAGGACGTCCGGTTCACCGAGGTATCCGAAGAGTACCAGGAGGCCTACCGGGAGAAGTTCGGCAAAGACCCCAGCGACTACAAGTCCCGCTCCATCTTTGACGTGCTCTTGATCGCTGCGGACGCCATCAACCGGGCCGGGAGCACGGACGCGGACAAGCTGGTAGAGGCCCTCGAGAAGACCAAGCTCACCGTGGGAAGCGGAGAGGTGGAGTTCGGCACCGAACCGGGCTCATACGCATATCACCAGTGGCAGCCTCCAATGCTGATCATCCAGTGGCAGGACCGCGAGCAGGTGGTGGTCTATCCCAAGAGGGTGGCGACAGGCGAACTGAAGCGCTGATCATCCGCGGGCCGCCTCTCTGGGGCGGCCCGCGCGATACAACCTCGAGACAGTCAAGGAGGGTCCCCGGAATGAGCGATCTCACCATGTATCTGACCAACGGGCTGGTCATGGGGATCATCTACGCCCTGTCCGCCCTGGGGGTCTCCCTGGTCGTGGGCATCATGAACGTGATCAACTTCGCCCACGGGGAGCTCTATGTCCTGGGGGGATACTTCAGCGCTCTTTTCTCGGTGGCCCTGGGGGTCCCTCCGCTGGTGGCCATACCCCTGGCGGTTGCCGGGGTGTTCCTCTTCGCCCTGGTGGTGGAATGGGCCTTCATCCGCCATACCTACGGAAACGAGATGAAGTCCCTGATCATCACCTTCATCCTGTCCATCGTGCTCCAGAACGCATACCTCCTGGTCTTCGGACCCTATCCCATGAAGCCGCCCAACTGGGTGAAGGGCGCGACCCACGTATTCGGGATGTTCTTCTACAGCAACCAGCGCCTGGTGAGCATGCTGGCCGCGGTGGGGATAATCGCGGGCTTTTTCCTGCTCCTCCACAAGACATGGTTCGGCCGGGTGATGCGCGCGGTGAGCATGGACAGGGAGGTGGCCTCCATGATGGGGATCAATCCCACCAGGGTCAACCAGGTGAGCTTCGGCGTGGGGTGCGCGCTCGCCGCAATGGCCGGGGTGATCCTGACCCCGATCTTTCCGGTCACCCCCACGGTCAGCGTGGGGGTGAGCCTGACCGCCTTCGTGGTGGTGGTCCTCGGGGGCATGGGCTCGTTCGTGGGGTGCGTGGCCGGAGGTCTCATCCTGGGCATAGTGGAAAACCTGGGCGCGGCCTACATAGCGAGCGACTACAAGCACGTCTTCGGCTTCATCATCCTCATAGCGGTCCTCTTGCTGAGACCGGTGGGGCTCTTCGGCCAAAAACGATTATGAAATCATAAGAGAGCTCTCATGCACATGGAACAGGGAACCCGGCAATGGCTGGGATGGGATCAAAAGAGATGGCTGTGGGCGCTGGCCGCGGTGGCGGCCTACGGGCTGCTGCCGTTGATACTGGACCAGTACTGGCTCCATGTCTCCATCATGATCCTCTTCTACGTAATTATGGCCTCGAGCTGGAACCTCCTGGCCGGATTCACCGGGCAGATCTCGCTGGCACACGCGGCATTCGCCGGAGTGGGGGCGTACACCTCGGGGATCCTGGCGGCCAAGTACGGAGTGCCCCCGCTCCTCGGGCTGCCCCTGGGAGTGATCCTGGCCGGTCTCCTCGGCCTGGGCCTGGGGCTCCTTTGCATACGCATGGGCGGGATCTACCTGACCCTGACCACACTGGCCTTCTCAGAGATCATCCGCATCATAATCAACAACGAGTATGAGATCACCAGGGGGACAATGGGCCTTAAGGTCCCGGTGCTCTTCGGGACATACAGCAAGGTGACCAGCTTCTACGTGATGATGGCCGCCGCCCTCCTGGTGCTCCTGGTCATCCGGAAGATCCTCCACTCGGATCTCGGCATGTCCTTCAGGGCGGTCCAAAACGACGAGACCGCGGCGGCCTCTGTGGGCCTATCGGTCTTCAGGATACGGATCACCGCGTTCGTGGTGACCGCGGCCATGGCCGGGATGGCCGGATCCCTGTGCGGCCATTATCTCCTCTTGATTACGCCGCACATCCCATCTCTGGACATGATGTTCCTGGTCCTGGCCATGGCGGTCATAGGAGGCCTGGGGACCTTTGTGGGGCCGATCCTTGGGGCGGTCTTCCTGGAGACACTGGCCGAGCAGATCCGGGTGTGGGGCGAGTTCCACGTCCTGATCTACGGATTGATCGCCTTGGCGGTGGTGCGCTTCGCCCCCTTGGGCGTGGTCGGCAGCCTGAATGAACGCCTGAGCCCGGGGAAAGGGCCCCGGGTGGTGAAGGAGGGCGCATCATGAGCCGTCTCGAGGTGCACGGATTGAGCAAACGATTCGGCGGGGTGCAGGCCCTGAGCGATGTGAGCTTCAGCGTGGAGGAAGGCGAGATACTCGGTCTGATCGGCCCGAACGGCGCGGGCAAGACCACGCTGTTTCACATGATAGCGGGCACCCTGCCCGCGGACGCCGGAGAGGTCCTCTTCATGGACGTGCCCATAACAGGGCTCCCGGCCCATCAGGTCTGCCGCAGGGGGATCGCCCGCACCTTTCAGATCACCCGGATCTTCGGGGACATGACCGTCCTGGAAAACGTGCTGGTGGCCCAGATCGGAAACCGGGACAAGCTGCCCCCGGGGGACCCGGAACCCCGCGCCCGGGAGCTCATTGAGCTCACCGGACTCTCGGGCAATGAGGAGACGCCGGCGGGCAGGCTCAACCTCATCGACAAGAAGCGGTTGGAGCTCGCCAGGGCCCTGGCCACCGGCCCCAGGCTGATCCTGCTGGACGAGGTCCTGGGCGGGCTCAACACCTCGGAGATCCCCGAGGGGGTGGAGCTGATCAGGACCATCCGCGACCGGCTGGAGATCACCGTTTTCTGGATCGAGCACATAATGGGGGCGATCATGCGGCTGAGCGAACGGGTCCTGGTGCTGGACCAGGGCCGGCTGATCTCCGAGGGGTCTCCGCAGGAGGTCTCGCGGGATCCGCTGGTCGTAGAGGCCTATCTCGGAGAACAGAATGCTTAGGCTGGAAGAGGTCCGCGTACTCATACAGGAAAACGTGGTGCTGAGGGACGTCTCCCTGGACGTGGGATCCGGGGAGAGGACGGCGGTGCTGGGCGCCAACGGAGCGGGCAAGACCACTCTCATCCGGACCATCCTCGGCCTGGCGGCACCCGTTAAAGGGAGGGTGCTCCTGGAAGGCGCCGAGATCCAGGGCATGCCGTGCCACGAGATCGCCAAGCTCGGGGTGGCCTGCGTACCCGAGGGCAGAAGGGTCTTTTCGGACATGACTGTCTTTGAGAACCTGCGCATGGGCGCCTACATCCCCGGGGCCCGCGATCGTATGGACCGCACACTGGAGGAGGTCACCGGGCTCTTCCCGGTCCTGGCCAAGCGCATAGGCCAGAGGGCCGGGACCCTCTCCGGCGGGGAGCAGCAGATGCTCTCCATAGGCCGGGCCCTGATGAGCCGGCCCAGGCTCCTCCTGATCGACGAGCTCTCCCTGGGCCTCGCCCCGGTGGTTGTGCAGGGGCTATACCGCACTCTGGATCAACTGGGCTCCGAGCTCACCCTGCTCCTGGTTGAGCAGAACGTGGAGCAGGCGCTCAAGCACAGTCACAAGGCCTATATACTGGAGACCGGCAGCGTGGTAAAATGGGGGTTATCAAAGGACCTCCTCCAGGATACGGGCATCAGGGAGGTCTATCTGGGCCTTTGATGCGGCCCGGATGACGGCGAACCTCAAGCAACGCTAAGAGGGAGGAAGATATGTTCGGTTGGACGGGCAAGGTCTTGCGTGTGGACTTGGACCGCGGCAAGGCAACCGAGGAGGCGCTGGATGCATCCGTGGCCAAGGACTTCATAGGCGGCCGGGGCTTGGGCGCATACTACCTGCTGAAGGAGCTGGATGCGGGCTGTGATCCCCTCTCCCCGGAGAACCTCCTGGTCATGGCCACGGGCCCGCTGACAGGGACCGGCGCGCCCACCGGCGCGCGATACATGATCATCACCAAATCCCCGCTCACAGGGGCGATCACCTGCTCCAACTCGGGCGGGTTCTTCCCCGCGGCCCTCAAGCGGGCGGGCTACGACGCCCTCCTGTTCTCGGGCCGCTCCCCTGAGCCGGTCTATCTCTGGGTCGAGGACGGCCGGGCCGAGCTGCGCCCCGCCTCGCACCTCTGGGGAAAGACCACTCACGAGACCGACGACATCCTGAAGTCGGAGACCCACGAAAAGGCCCGCATAAACAGCATCGGCCCGGCCGGTGAGCGCGGGGTGCTCTTCGCCTCGGTGATGAACGACCGCCACCGCGCGGCGGGCCGCTCCGGTGTGGGCGCGGTCATGGGCTCCAAGAACCTCAAGGCCGTGGCGGTCAGGGGCTCGGGCAAGGTCCCGCTCCACGACCCCGAGGAGTTCAAGAGGATCTGCGACGAACTGAGCGACAAGTTCAAGGAAACATACAAGGACGCCCCGCCGCCCCTCAGGACCTACGGGACCGCGATCACCGCGGTCGCCACCAACAACTACGGGGCGCTTCCCACCCGCAACTTTCAGGCCGGGACCTTTGAGGCGGCCGACGAGATCAACGGCGAGGCCCTGACCCGCAGGTTCCTGGTGAAGGCCAAGGCCTGCTTCAGCTGCCCCATAGCCTGCGGCCGGGGCACCAAGGTCGAGGAGCCCGGTTACGAGGGATCGGGCGAGGGACCCGAGTACGAGACCATCTACGCCTTCGGCAGCAACTGCGGCGTGGACGACCTGGCTGCCATAACCAAGGCCAACTACCTCTGCAACGAGCTCGGCCTGGACACCATCACCATGGGGGCCACCATAGCCTGCGCCATGGAGCTCGCCGCGCGCGGCCTGATACCCGAATCGGACATAGGCCGCCCCTTGGGCTTCGGAGACGCGGGCGCGATTGTGGAGCTCACCCGGATGACCGGCTACAGAGAGGGATTCGGAGACGTCCTGGCCCGGGGGAGCCTTCGTATGGCGGAGCGCTACGGCCGCCCGGAGCTGGCCATGACGGCAAAGGGCCAGGAGTTCGCCGGATACGAGCCCAGGGCCGAGCAGGGGATGGGCCTGGCCTATGCCACCTCCCCCATAGGCGCCTCACACATGCGCGGGGACCCGGCCTATATCGAGCTCCTGGGCGTCCCTTTCCTCATAGATCCCTTGAGCTACGAGGACAAGCCTCCCATAATCAAGGACTGGCAGGACTCCTTCTGCGTGATCGACTCGGCCGGCGTCTGCGTGTTCTACTCGGTCCGCAACCTGGTCACTCCCACCAAGGACATAAGACCCCTGAAGCTGATGGAGCTCCTTAACGCGGCCACCGGAGCGGGCTACACACTCCAGGATCTCACAGCCTCAGGGGAGCGGGTAGCCAATGCCGAGAGGGTCTTCCTGAACAGGGCCGGCATGACCCGGGCCCAGGACGGCCTCCCGCCTCGCATGACGTCCGAGCCCCTGCCCGACGGACCGGGCAAGGGGATGGTCTGCCACCTGGAAGAGATGCTGGATCAGTACTACCGTGTGCGCGGCTGGGACCAACAGGGAGTCCCCACCAGGGAAAAGCTCCTGGAGCTGGGCCTGGAGTGGGCCAGGCCCGGCTGACAGGCAATGAATATAGAGGTCAAACTCTACTTCCACCTCAGAAGGTACTCTCCCACCGGGGAGGGTGCCTTCCAAGTCGAGCTTCCCCCTGGCTCAACAGCGGCCCGCGCCCTGGCCGACTTGGGCCTCCCCGCGGAGCAGCCCAGGGTGGTCCTGATAAACGGCCGCCCCGCCGGGCCCGACACCCCCCTCCGCCCCGGAGACTCCCTGGTCGTCTTCCCCCCTCTCGAAGGCGGCTGAACCCACCGGGGTCGTGTCTTAATTATTAATTATTGCGGGCAATAATTAATAATTAAGACACGACCCCGACATCGAGGGCTTTGCGCACAGTGAAGGCGAGCTCATGCTGGGTGAGGGGCTTCATCACGAAGGCCTTGACCCCTATCTCCCGCGCCCTCTCAGCTGACATCCGCCTGCTGTAGCCGGTGCACAGGATGATCGGTATGTCGGGCCTGACGGCGAGCATCTCGGCAGCAAGCTTGTCGCCGGTCATATCCGGCATGGTCATGTCGGTCACCACCAAGTCGAACCTCTGCGGGTCCTCTCTGAACATCTCCAAGGCCTCCACCGGGCTCTGTCTTGTGGTGACTTCGTAGCCGAGGCGGGACAGGTACTGCTCTCCCAGCTTGGCTATCGCTTCCTCATCATCGACCAGGAGGATGCGCTCCCGTCCCCATGGAAGTCGGACTTGGCGGGGCGGAGCCTTTTCCTCCTCGGCGGTTCCCGCGGCCGGGAAGTAGACGGTGAATGTGGAGCCCTTGCCGGCCTCGCTCTCCACCGTGATACCGCCGCCGTAGTCCTTGACTATGCCGTATACCAAGGCAAGGCCGAGCCCCGTCCCTTCCCCCATCTGCTTGGTGGTGAAGTACGGGTCGAATATCCGCTCCCTTACCTCCGGCCTGATTCCTGCGCCCGTGTCGCGCACGGTCAGGATCACATAGGACCCCGGCGGGAGCCCTCCGATGCGGGCGGCGCTCTCCCGATCGACCTCCACTGCGTCCAATGCCACCTCCATGGTCCCGTGCTCGTCCTCGATGGCCTGCGCCGCGTTGGTGCACAGGTTCATCATGATCTGGTGGAAATGGGTGGGGTCCGCTAAGACCAGCGGGATATCCCGTTTGATTGATCTGCGAAGCTTGATCGAAGAAGGAAGCGAGGAGCGGAGCATCTTGAGCGCCTCGCTGGCTATCAGGTCCGCGCGCAGGGGCTTGGTCTCGGGCTCGCTCTGCCGGCTGAAGGCGAGGATCTGGCTCACGAGGTCCTTGGCCCGGTTGCAGGCCTTGAGCACCTCCCTTAGGTCCTGCCGGCTTCTCGATCCTTCGGGCAAGTCGACCTCCGCCATTTCAGTGTATCCTATTATGGCGGAGAGTATGTTGTTGAAGTCGTGGGCTATGCCTCCTGCCAGGGTCCCGATGGCCTCCATCTTCTGGGCCTGGGCCAGCCGTCTTTCCATCTCCATTTCAGCGGTGATGTCCCGCTTGACCGCCACGAAGTTGGTTATCCGGCCCACTGAGTCCACCACCGGGGATATGGTGGTCTCCTCCGTATAGAGCGATCCGTCCTTCCTTCGGTTGACCATTCTGCCTTGCCATGTTTCTCCTCGGGTGATGGTCTGCCAGAGCCCCCGATAGAACGAGTCATCCTGGACGCCGCTCTTGAGGATCCTCGGGTTTTGTCCCTTTACCTCGTCCGCCTGATACCCGGTCACCTCCTCGAACGCGGGATTCACGTACAGGATGTTCCCTTGAAGATCGGTAATGACGATTACCTCGGCCGCCTGCTCGATCGCAGCAATCAGTCTCTCCCGCTCCATCTCCACCCGCTTGCGCTCTGTAATGTCCTGGGCGCAAAGGAGGACCCTTTCCTCATCGTCCAGATGAAGGAACGCGGTGGAAATCAGCAGGCAGCGGTGCTCCGTTTTCCCCTCCCGCGGAAAGGGGAGCCACGCCTCCACGTTCACTCTGCTCTTCTTGTCCTCGAAGGTCTCCAGCACCGCCCTCCGCACGCTGCACTCGGCGCATGCGGGTCCGAATCCGCACCCCTCGGGATCGTCCAGGTGGTGAAGGCAGCGCAGCGCCTCACCCCCCCTGAGGCCCAGCATCTCCTCTGCCGAGCGTGCGGCGAAATGCGTGGCGAAGCCGTTGACCTTCCTCACTCGGCGCTCCCGGTCCACCAGCATCATGGCTATGGGCACATGGGCGTATATCGCCCCCAGCTCGGCCAACATCTCTCTATGAGATTTTTGATGGTTCATGACCTGATTTCCTGGGATTTTATTGTCCATTATGAATTCATGTCATAGTTCAGAAGATCATTTAATATCATCTATTGAATTCTCTTCGGCACTGTTAAGCACCGATTTTCGCGCACCGTTTCCGTATAATAGTACAAAGGCCGCCCTTGCCGAG
>CAZYJR010000005.1:0-164601 GCA_964647905.1 uncultured Desulfobacterales bacterium
TCTCCTTCTTGAGCTCGGTCACCAGCTTGGCGATGTCGAACGGGCTCATGATCCCGGCCATGTCCTTCAGGCACAGCGAGTCCGCCCCCATGTCCTGGATCTCCCTCGCCTTGGAGCGATAGTAGTCCAGGTTGAAGACGTCCCCGCCCATCCTGCGCTCGGTGAGGGAATAGCAGATGGTCCCCTGGAAATGCTTCCCATTGGCCCTGATCCTCTCCACCACGGTCTGGAAATTCCTGAAGTCATTCAGGGCGTCGAAGACCCGGAAGACATCCATCCCGGCCTCGCATGCCTTGTCCACGAAGAGCCTTGCCACATCGTCGGCATAGTTGCGGTAGCCCACCAGGTTCTGGCCCCTGAGCAGCATGGAGAACGGGGTATTCTTGATGTATTGCTTGAGGGTCCGAATCCTCTCAAACGGGTCCTCCGCCAGGAAGCGGTGCATGGTGTCGAAGGTCGCCCCTCCCCAGACCTCCATGGCCCAGTAGCCGACCGTGTCCATCCTCTCGGCTATTGGGAGCATGTCTTCGGTTCGCATACGCGTGGCCAAAAGGGACTGGTGCCCGTCACGAAAGGTGTTGTCCTGAATCTTGATAGGGTTCTTTGGTCCCTGTTCCAGAAACGGGTCTGTCATGATCTACCTCCCTATATTCTGTGTTGCATTTATATCTCCTGGGGCGCAGGTGTCAATGGAATATTGGAAAAAACCGCGGACTTCAGGGCCCGGCAGGGCTTCCGCGGACGGCTGGAAGGGCTCTCTTGCGGCATTGGCGGAAAGGCATCTCGGTGGGTTTGGAAGGGCGATCAGACGCCCAGGTAGGCCTCCCGGATCTCGGCTGACCCTTTGATCTCTGCTGGGGTGCCTTCGGCCTTGATCGTGCCCTCGTGCATCACGTATACGTAGTCCGCCGCATTGAGCGAGGCCTCCGCGTTCTGTTCAATGAGGAGCACGGTCAGGCCGATATCGTCCTTCATCTTCTGGATGGTATCGAAGACTTCCCTCACCAGCAGGGGGGCCAGCCCCTGACTGGGCTCGTCGAGCATTATCAGCTCGGGCCGGGTCATGAGTGCCCGGCCGATGGTGACCATCTGCTGCTCCCCGCCGCTCAAGGATCCGGCTCGCTGCCACTCTCGCTCCTCCAGCCTGGGAAACAGGGTGTAGACCAGTTTCAGGCTTTCCTCCTTGCGTGCGAGGGCCCTCTTTATATAGGCCCCCATGGCCAGGTTCTCGTAAACCGTCATGTTGGGGAATAGGTGCCTCCCCTCGGGCACCAGGGCCACGCCCATGTCCACCTTCATGTGGGTGGGCATGCTGGTCACATCCTGGTCCTTGTAAAGGACCGTCCCGCCCCAAGGCTGCACAGAACCGAAGACCGTAGCCAGAAGAGTGCTCTTGCCCGCACCGTTGGGCCCGAGAAGCGAGGTTATGCCGCCCTTTTTGACCTCCATGCCCGGCTTCCATAGTACCTGCATGGGGCCGTAGCCGGATTCCAGGTCTTTGACTTTGAGCATGTCCTTACTCCTCGGGAGGGTGTCCCAAATATACTTCGATCACCTTCGGATCCTCCAGGGCCTCCTTGGTGGGGGCGTCAACGATCTTGGAGCCCTGGTCGAGGACGATGACCTTCTCGGCCATCCCCACCACCGCACGCATTATGTGCTCCACCATGGCCACCACCGCGATCCCTTCCTCCTTGGCGATGCTCTTGACGAATGCCACCATGTCGTCGATGTCGCTGGGATGCATGCCCGCCATGGCCTCGTCCATCAGGAGCAGCCTGGGTTTCATGGCCAGGGCCCGGGCTATCTCCATGAGTTTCTTCTCCACCGGGGTCAGGGCACCGGCCTGCTTGTCCCTGTGCTCCCGCAGCCCGGCACGCTCGATTGTCTGGTCGGCTATTTCCAGGGATTCCGCTACGTTGACCTGTTTTCCCATTGTGCCGAACATGGCCCCCACGGCCACGTTCTCCAACACCGATGCCGAGGCGAACGGCCTGGGTATCTGGAAGGTCCTGGCAAGGCCGAGCGGCGCCCTCTTGTAAGGAGGAAGGCGCGTAATATCCTTGTCCTCGAATAATACGCGGCCCTCCTCAGGGTAGAAGACGCCGTTTATCACGTTGAAAAGCGTGGTCTTGCCGCTGCCGTTCGGGCCCACGATCCCCACGAACTCCCCGGCCTCGACTTGGAGGCTCACGGCGTTTACAGCGATCAGGCCGCCGAACCGCTTGGTCACATCCTCCAACTTGAGAAGAGCCATATGCCTCCGCCTGGTCTATTCTATGAACCTGCCCGGGGATGAACCCCTCAGCTTCTTCTTTAACATCCCCACCACTCCTTCGGGAAAGACCACTATGATCAAGATGATGATAGGGGCGAATATCAACAGCTGAAACCCTGGTAAAAAGATTGAGAGGTAATACTTGCTGAGACCGTAGATCAGCCCGCCCGCCACCGGTCCCAGGAGGGTGCCTGCGCCCCCCAGGAGGACTATTATGATCGCCTCTATGGTGTAGTGGATCTCGAAGACCTCGGGGGGAAATACGTACGGCGTCTTGAGCGCCCAGGAGGCGGCTCCCACCAGGCCTGCGAAGCTGGCGCTGGTGATGAACGCGATTATCTTGAACTTGGTCACGTTTATGCCCATGACCTTGGCCGCGTCCTCGTCCTCTCTAAGAGCGGTGAGCGCATAGCCGATCTTGCTCCTCATGTAGACCAGGGTGATCACCGCAGCCGCCGCGGCTATTACCAGTACCATTACATCCGCCCAGAAGGTGGCCACTAAGCTAGCCGCCTCCCTGCCCAGGATCTGATTGAGCTCGGCCATGAATATCAACCCCTCCGAGCCGTTCCAGATCTTGGCCCCCTCTATGAGGAAGCGGAACCCCTCGTTCACACCTATGGTGGCGATGGCGAAGTAGGCCCCCCTTAGGCGCAGGGCCACGGCGCCCACCGCCAGGGAAAGGGCCGTGGAGAAGAGCACCGCCATCAGGAAGCCTATGACCAGGACCGTGTATCCCAGCCCCTGGTATTGGACCAAGTGGGTGATGGAAAGCGCCATACCGTAAGTGCCCACGCCCATGAACGCCACATATCCGAAGTCCACGTACCCGGTCATGCCCAGGAAGATGTTGAACGCCTGTCCCAGTGCGCAATAGAAGAGCAGCATGGCCATCAACTGCCACATGCCGGGGACCGTCCTGCCAACGACGAAGATGACCGCGTACAGGACAAAGACCGGGACCAGGGGGAGGAACTTGCCTGTGTCTCTCTTCATTTTCCCCTCAGAATTCCTGTAGGCCGGACCAGGAGTATCGCAAGCAGGATTACGAACGAAAGGAAGCGCGTGAGCGCAAAGGGCTCCACCCCTGGGATCAGCGCAAAGACGGTGTAGGACCCGTTCTCTATCAGCCCGAAGACCAGGCCGCCGAAAAAGGCGCCGTAGGGTGAGGCCAGGCCCCCCAGCACGGCGATCACAAAGGCCTTGAGGGTGTAGCCGGCCCCCATATAGGGGTTGATTCCCACTGGTATGAACATGGTGAGCAATACGCCGCTCGCCACGGTCAAGCCGATGCCCAGGGCGAAGCTCCAGGCATAAGCCGCGCCCACATTGACCCCGCAGACCCTGGCCCCTTCACTGTCCTCCACCACGCTTCTCATGGCCGACCCGGCCCTTGTCCTGTTGAACCACAAGTAAAGGAGGACCGCTATCAGGACACTGCCCAAGCATGCGTAGAGCTTGGAATAGGGGAGCACGGTCACCCCCAGGCCGAGCTTCCCCACCTCCCAGTTGTACCCGCGGAACTCGGATCCGAAGATCAGCTTTATCACTTCCTCGAGCAGTATTCCTATCGAGAAGGTGGCCAGGAGGGTGGCCAGCTCGGGGGCGTGGATAAGGCGCTTTATGGCGGCGTGATAAAAGACGAGTCCCAGGGCCAGGCCCACGCCGAATGCCACCGGCACGGCCAGGATGGGGTTTACGCCCAGGGTGTTGAAAAACCACAGGGTGATGAATGCACCCACCATGATGAACGCCCCGTGGCCCACGTTCACCACCTTGAGCACCCCGAAGATCAGGCTGAGCCCCATGGTGGCCATGCCGTAAACGGACCCCAGGACGAGGCCTTGGAGCAGGTTTCCGGCCAATTGTTCGTAAACCATGCCGACCCTTCCTCGCTGAGATGGTTGGTTCCCCCGCACCCGGGGCTTATCCGGTGTGCGGGGGCGTCGCGACTAAAGGGGTTCGGCCGTCTTACTCGGGCACGGCCACAACGCCCTTGGCCTTCTCGGCAAAGGTGGGCATCGGATAGCAGGGCTTGCCGGTCTGGGCCTCCTCCGGCCATACGATGACCCGCTTTCCGTCCTGCCACTGGACATCCACCATGGTGTGGCCTACCTGCAAGCCGCTTTCGTCCACGTCCCATCCGCCATAAAAGCTCATGAATTCGAGCTCGCCCAGGGCGGCCCGGACCTTGTCCGAGGCCAGGGAGCCGGCCTTCTCGACCGCCAGGACATAGGCCAGGACCTGGGCCCCGGCCTCGGCCGCATGGTAGTCGGGTATCATATCCTTGCCGACAGCCTTCTTGAAGAGCTCCACGAATTCGTCCTGACTCGGGCCGATCCAGGGCAGGCCGGCCGATTTGGCCGCCTCCTCGGAATATTTCACCCCGTACTCCCAGTGGCTGGGCCCCATAACGCCTTCGGCCATACTGGTCAAGGCCTCGTAGAACGCGGGAAGGGTGGCTGCAGCGATCAAGGAGAGGGCGTTGACGTCCAGATCCAGATCGGCCATCTGCCTGTTGAAGAGCTGGCCGTCCTCAAAGTGCCCGCCTCCCAGGATGAAGTCGGGCTTGGCGGCCTTCAGGGCGGAGAGCAGGGGGGTCAGATCGGTCACGCCCTTGGGGTAGGTTCGCTTGAACACGATCTCATAGCCCAACTCCTCTGCATGCTTTTCCGCCCCTTCCATGACCATCTTGGCGAACTCCGAATCCTCGTATGCCAGGGCCACCCTCTTGGCAGCCGGGTCGATGGTCTTGATCATGTCGAGGGTCCCCTGGTGATAGCTGCTCGCCGGCCCGATGGTCTGGACTGCGAAGCGGAAACCCTGCTCGAAGATCTTGTTGTTCGCTCCCCCGTGGTCCATGTAGAGCATCTGGTGGCTCTCGGTAACCGGCGCCCCTCTCAGGGTGAGTCCTGAGCTGTACGGGGAGAAGACCACGTTCACCTTGTCCACCGTGATCAGCCTGCCGATAAGGCTGGTCACCGCTTCTTTCTTTGACTCGCAGTCATAGTACTTGTACTCGATGGGCACCCGCTTCCCATCCAGCATCACACCGCCGTATACGTTGTTGACCCAGTCCAAACAGGCCTTGATTCCTCCCACGGCCTGCTCCCCGGGCTTTGCATACTTGCCGGAGAGACACGCGGGATGTCCGATCACCACCTTGGAAGCGGCCAGGGCGCCGCCTGAGGCGACAAGCCCTAACACCGCCATGACGCTCATGAGGATCGTCATGAAGCCCTTTTTCTGCATGGCTGACCTCCTTTCGGGAGATGAGGAAGGTTGGACCGTAAAGCTCCGGCCCCGTCCCGGAACGGCAGCGAAAATATACCGTGTCTTTCTCGGACCGCGATGAGCCCGGCCTCCGGGGCTGGCATGCCGATTGTCGGATATCTTATACCCGGAAGTCCTAAAAAGGCAACTGGGAAGGATTCGGATTTTCTTGTAAAAAAAATCCCCACATTCAGGGCGCTATAAGGCCGTTTTGGATTGCGAACCGGGAAAGGTCGGCATTGTTCCTGAGATTCAGCTTCTTGAGGAGCCTCGAGCGGTAAGTATCCACGGTCTTTGTGCTCAAGAAGTAGGCCTCTGCTATCTCACGATTGGTCTGCCCCATGGCCAGACGCCGCAGGACCTGGATTTCCCTGTTGGACAGGGAGTCCAGCGGGCTCAACCCGTTCCTCCCCTTTGCCATGCGAACGGCCAGGGATTCCGCGGCGGAGTCAGTGAGGTACCTGGCACCTGAATAAACCTTCCTTATGGCTCGTACCAATTCCTCGGACGCCGATCGTTTGGTTACGTATCCCAGGGCACCGGCCACTATGGCCCTGACCACGTACTGCTCCTCCTCGTGCATGGTGAGCACCAAGATGGGGAGTTCGGGCCGGGAGGAGTGGAGGCGGGATATGACCTCCAGCCCGTCCATGCCCGGCATGGAGATATCTATCACCGCCACATCCGGCGAGACCTCCTCCACCCGCTCCAAAGCTTCCTTGCCGTCTCCTGCCTCGGCCACCACCCGGATATCCCCGCTCTCCTCCATGATACGTTTCAGGCCGTCCCGGACTATGTGGTGGTCGTCCGCCAGTAGTACTCGAATCTCTCCCATTTCACTGACCTCCTCGCTCCCGCCCGTCCGGCCGTGCCCGGAAAGCCACCCTGGTGCCTTGACCGCACGTAGAATGGATCTCCAGGGCGCCGCCCACCAGGACGGCCCTCTCCCGCATGCCCGCGATCCCCAGGCAGTCCATCCCCGGGAGCCTGTCCGTGTCGAACCCCTCTCCGTTGTCAGTAACCGAAAGCACCAAGATGGGCCCCTCCTTTCGGAGCTCCACGACCACCCTTGTTGCACCCGCGTGGCGCGCCACATTGGTCAGGGCCTCTTGGGCGATGCGGTAGGCTGCGGTGGCCAGGATGCCCCGCACCGGCGGGACCCCGTTGTTTCGGAACACGCAGGCTACACCCGAGCGCTTTTCGAACTCCCCGGTATACCACTCCAATGCGTCCAACAGACCCAAGTCGTCCAGGACCCCGGGGCGGAGCCTGAGGGCGATCCCTCTGACCTCGTCTATGGTCCTGTCTATGAGCTCGCACATGGCGGCCGCCCTCTCGACGGCCGGGCCTCTTTCAGGAGGCATGTTTGTTTTCAGCCAGGCCGCGTCCATACGGAGGGCGGTAAGGAGCTGCCCCAGCTCGTCGTGGAGCTCGCGGGCTATGGCGGCTCGCTCTTGTTCCTGGCCCTCCATGATCCGGCCGGAGAGCCCCCGCAACTGGTCTCGGGCCTTCTTGAGGGCGGTGATATCCGTGGATATGCCGCACATGGCCCTGATCGATCCTTTCTCGTCCTTTAGAGGAAACTTCACGGAGAGATAGGTATGGACTCCGTCATCCTGCGGGACCTCCTCTTCCACCTGTATGGAGTCCTTTTCCCTTAGCACCCTCAGGTCGTTCTCCCTGAAGGTGTCGGCCAGAGAGGGGGGGAAGATGTCATGGTCGGTCCGGCCCCTTATCTCCTCACCCTTGAGTGCGAACAGGCGCTCGAACCGGCTCCCCACCATGACGTACCTCAGGTCCCGGTCTTTTACGTAAACCACGGCCGGGGTGTTCTCCAGTATACTGGTTATCTCGGCGGTCCGCTGCCTCACTTGCCGCTCCAGGTCCCTGGAGTAGCGGCCCAACTCCTCCTTTGCCCTTCTTAGTTCCTCCTCGATGCGCTTGCGCTCGGTGATGTCCAGGCTGAAGATGGCCACCCTGAAAACCCTCCCCCGGCCGTCATAGACAGGGTAGAGGTTGGTGTCAAAGGTCCGCCCCCCGCGGCGCTCCTCATACCTGAGGGAACGGGCCGTGCGGAGCACCTCTTCGAGGTGGGCCCGCTCCCTGACCGCGGTCTCAGGATGAAACCTCTCGAAGATGCAAGCGCCCACCAGGTCCTCGGGGGGTTCCCCGAACCCTCGTGCGGCGCTCTCATTGGCGGCCAGTATGCGCCCCTCCCGATCAAGGAGAAGGGCGCTGTCGGTGGGGGCGTTCAACAAGGCCCTGGCGGTCTCTTCGCTCCGGCGAAGCGCGTCTTCCGCGACCCTGCGCTGGGCGATCTCATGGCTGGCCTTGCGAAAAAGGACGAATACCGTCATTCCCACCACCATGCACAAGGTGACGACCAGGTATCCGCTGATCTTGATCAAGGGGTGTGAGACCCTTTCCAAGTAAAGATCCAGGTCCCCCAGGTATATTATCTCCCATCCCGGCACGCGGGGGACCTCCATTCTGTGGAGCAGGTAGCGGCGGCCCTCCGGACCCACGGCCCGGCCGTCATCCCTGAGCTCCAGGCCCACCCAGTCCAGCGGGCCTTCCCCGAACTGCCTGGTGGCGGATATCTTCCTGCGGAGCCCCTGCGGGATCCGCCATAGGAGATGAAACACCCAGTCCGCGCGGCTGGCGGCAAATATCACACCGTTTGGGTCGGTCAAGACCACTATGCCGGCGTCTTCACGGGAAAACTCCTCTTCCAGCGGCTCAACGGTCGCCTTTACGACGGCCACGCCTTTGGGGCTCTGCAAGGAATTCTCGCTGTAGACCGGGTGCCCGTAGTAGAGCCCCCGTTTTCCCGAGGTCACCCCCAAGGCCATGTAGACCGAGGTCTCTCCCTGGACGGCCCGCCTGAAGTAGGGCCTGAAGGCATAGTTCTCGCCCACGAAGCTGTCCGGTTCGCCTCGGTTGCTCGAGGCTATGGTAAGTCCTTGGTTGTCCATCAGGTAGCAGACCTCGGCCCTGAGGGCCCACTGAAAGAGGTCCAGGGCCCGGTTGGCCCTCTGGAGCGAGGCCTGGTCCCGTGGGGATTCCAGTGCCGCTGTCAACTCCTCCAGGCCGGCCATGGCCCTCAAGGGCTTGAGGTTCTCCTGGAGATAGGTGGAAAAATGGCTCCTTACTGTCTGGGCCCTGGAAACCGATTGTCTCTCCACCTCTCTCAGGGCCGACTCCTGGAGCGAGGAGTAGTAGAGAAAGCCGCCCAGAGAGGTGGAAACAAGGGCGATGAGGCAGAGCACCGCGAGTATGGATCTCACCTTCATGGCCTCTCCCGCTTCCGCGTGGTGGAGGAAATCCGGATGTCTTGATTGACAGAGGCCTTATACTATAACATGCTAGAAAATGATATGCAGCCGAGAGAGCAGTCAAAGGAGGGATTCCCAATGCTTCTTTATCTCGTGCAACACGGGAGACCCGTACCCAAGGAACAAGACCCGGAAAGGCCCCTCTCGGAGACCGGACGCAGAGAGGTCGAGCAGGTCGCGGCCTTCCTTGGGGGCGCCGGGGTGAGGGTGCCCCGCGTGGAGCACAGCGGCAAGACCAGGGCCCGGCAGACAGCCGAGATCCTGGCGGCCGCCCTCAATCCCGGCGGGCCGGTGGAGGAAAGGGAAGGTCTGGCCCCTATGGATGACCCGGTCGCTGCAGCCTCTTCAGTAGGGGAACACGGCCAGGACAGGATGCTGGTGGGGCATCTACCGCATTTGGACCGGCTGGCCTCCTTGCTGGTGACCGGAGACCAAGAAACCGGGGTGGCGGAATTCAGGCAAGGGAGTGTGGTGTGCCTGGCGCGAGGCGAATCAGGGGCCTGGTCGATAGCATGGATGGTGGTTCCCGACCTCTTGAGACGAACCGAACATGATTGAGCCTGAAGGAGAATTGCCCCTGGTCCGGGTCAAACTCGAGGGGTTGCGCCTACTTGAAGGGCCTTGCTGCATGAGCTTCGGCCCGGTACCCGAGGCCCTCCGGCGATCCATCCAAACCGCCGGGCTGATCAATCCGCCGCTGGTAACACCCGGGGAGGACGGAGGGTGGGAAGTGGTCTGCGGCCGCCGCAGGCTGCGGGTGCTCAAGGATTTGGGCCGGGAGGCATGCGCCTGCAGGGACTTGAGCGGCATCGGCCTCGGCCCTGAGAAGGCCTTTATCCTGGCCCTTCACGACAACCTCGCCACAAGGGATTTCAATCACGTGGAAAAGGCCTTGGCCCTAAAGGGTCTGGAAGTCCATTTCCCTGAGGCCGATCTGCTCTCGCGCTACCTCCCCCTCTTGGGCCTGGCCCCCAGAGAAGAGACTCTGGATACTTACCGGGCCCTGGCCGCAGCGCCTGAAGGGATCCGCAAGTCCGTGGCCGGAGGGGTCCTTTCCATCAAGGCCTTCCGGGCCCTTATGGAACTCCCGGAAGAGGGGAGGGAAGGGGCGGCGGCCTGCATCCAAAACCTAAGGATGAGCGTTAGCAATCAATTACAATTTATTGATTTAATACACGATTTATCAGAAATAGAAGGCATTCCAATCCGGGGGCTCCTTGACTCCGCACCAATCAGGGGGCTCTGCCAAGGAGCAGGGAACCCCCCGCAGGAGACCGCCCGTCTCATAAGACACCTGCGGGGCAGGCGGTTTCCGTTGGTGGAATCCGCTGAGCGGCGCTTCCGCGCCCTCCTGGAAAAGGCTGGGCTCCCCGATGGGGTCCGGCTCTCAGCGCCTCCATGGTTCGAGGGAGAGGAGTTCCGCCTGGAGATCGCCTTCAAGACCGGGCGGGACCTCAGGGAGACCCTGGAGGCGCTCCTGGGCTCTGAGGGGCTTTCCGGCTTCCGGCCGCCATGGGGAGAGGACGCGGCAGGGGGCGGATCTTGATCCGAAGACTCTTGGTGGAGCGGGATGCAGCGGGCTACCCACTGACAAGCAGGATTGTGGAACGCGCCCGGGTCCCGGCACAAACCGTCCCCACGGACAACGACCGGAACGGGCTCTCGCACGGGCCGGACAAGGACACCCTTAGGCTCGTCCGGTTTCAGGGGGAGTTCCTCAAGCCCTGCCCGGGGACCACCGGCCCGGGGTACATATGCTGCGGGTACCGCATCCTCCAAGTGGGGCTCAACTGCCCCATGGACTGCAGTTACTGCATACTCCAGGCCTATGTGAATCAAGCCGGGGTGAGGGTCTTTGTCAACCTTCCCGAGGCCTTGCCCGAGCTCGGCCGCAGGATAGACCGATCCCCTGCCTCTGTTTGGCGGATAGGGACGGGCGAGTTTACCGACAGCCTGGCCATGGACCCCCTTGCGGGCTGGCACGAACTGCTCCCGCGGTTCTTCTCCGAGCGCCGCAATGCGGTCCTGGAGCTCAAGACCAAGACCGACCGGTTGGAAGGCCTGATCCGCTCCCCTCACCGGGACAGGATCATCGTTTCCTGGTCACTGAACAGCCCCGCGATAGCCGCCCGGGAGGAGCACGGCGCGCCCTCCATGGAACGGAGGCTGCAGGCCGCCGCCAAGTGCCAGCAAGAGGGCTTCGTGGTGGGCTTTCACTTCGATCCCCTTATCCACTACCCCGGATGGGAGGAGGGATACCGGCGGGCCGCCGACATGCTGGCCCGATACATCGAGCCCAGGGGGGTGGCCTGGATCAGCCTCGGGGCGATGCGATACATGCCCGCTCTCAAGGGGGTCATCCGCAGGCGTCATGGACCCAGCCTGGTGCTGAGGGGCGAGTTCATCCCCGCGCTTGACGGTAAGATGCGCTATTTCAAGCCTATTAGGATAGAGTTGTATAAACTTCTAAAAGGATTAATTGAAGAATGGCACCCTGATCCGGGGCTTTATCTGTGTATGGAGAGGGAAGAGGTCTGGGAGCAGTCCCTGGGCTGGTCGCCCAAGGACTCGGCCGGGCTCGCTTCCTACCTGGACTCAAGGGTTTGCCGCCTTTTCAAGGATATCGGTTGATTTTGCAGCCGTGCGTGATAAGGTAGGGCTCATTCACAGGGACTCCAAGCCCTGCGGAAATTCTCCATATTGGAGGGGATCATGGCATTCAAGGAAAAGGTCCAGGACGCATTGAACAAGGTGAGGCCCTCTCTACAGGCCGACGGCGGAGACGTGGAGCTGGTGGATGTGGATGAAGAGGGAGGGCTAGTCAAGGTGCGGCTGCAGGGTGCTTGTGCGGGATGCCCAATGTCGCAGATGACTCTCAAGATGGGGATCGAGAAGATACTCAAGCAGGATGTCCCCGAGGTCCAGCGGGTGGATGCTGTCTGATTCGAAGACCGGTCCCCCGGAGAGGGGGGACCGCTTGCGGCGGAAATTCCTGTCCCGCCCGCTCAAAGGGGCGGGCGCACACTATGAGAAAAGGAGGAGATTGCAGGTATGGAGATTAAGAAGATCGGCGTGGTCGGAGCCGGCACTATGGGAAACGGGATAGCTCAGGCGGCGGCCCAGGTGGGCTGTGAGGTTGTCCTGAGGGATATCAAGGACGAGTTCGTGGAAAGGGGCATGAAGAACATTGAGAAGTTCCTCTCCAAGAGCGTGGAAAAGGGAAAGATGGAGGCCTCGGAGCGTGACGCCATCCTAGGCCGCATTCGGGGGACCACGGACCTGGGCGATCTAAAGGACGTGGACTTCGTGGTGGAGGCGGTAATCGAGGACCTGGAGCTCAAGAAGGGGGTCTTCAAGGAGCTGGACGGCCTGTGCAGGCCCGAAGTGATTCTGGCCTCCAATACCTCTTCCATGTCCCTGACCGAGATCGCCGCTGCCACCAATCGCCCGGATCGGGTGTGCGGGATGCACTTCTTCAACCCTGTACCCTTGATGAAGCTGGTGGAGATAATCCGGGGCTTTTCCACCAGTGACCAGACAGTGGCCGTGACCACCGAGCTTGCCCAGAAGATGGGAAAGGTGACCGTGGAGGTGAAGAAGGACAGCCCCGGGTTCATAGTAAACAGGATCATGATCCCTCACATGATAGAGGCCATCAAGATAGTGGAAGAGGGCATCGCCTCAATAGAGGACGTGGATACGGCGGTCAAGAACGGACTCAACTATCCCATGGGCCCGTTCGAGCTGATGGACCTGACCGGTATAGACATCGCCTACTTTGTGAATGAGTACTTCTACAAGGAGCTCAACAAGGAGTGCAAGTGGGCCTCCCCGAATCTCCTGAAGACCATGATCCGTGCAGGCAAGCTGGGCCGGAAGACAGGCGCGGGCTGGTACGACTACGGCAAGAAATAGCCTGCCCGGCCTTCAGGGCCCTTGAGGCTTCAAGGAGCGCAGAAAGGCAGCCCGGGGACCATCCCCGGGCTGCCTTTCTTGATCAGGGCTCAGCAGGCCCCGGCGGGTGAGAACCGTGGCCGGCGGCTTACTTGTTCTTATGGCGCATCCTCTTCTTGAGCTTGCGGTACTTGTGCTTCCGGATCTTTTTCCGCCTCTTCTTGACTACACTACCCATTAGGTTCGGCCCTCCAAAAGAGATTGAACGACACCCATACCGCGGGCAGGGAGATCCTGTCAAGGCCTATTTGGAAAAAAGCCCCTGATTCGGCTGGAGAATCGCACCCGGGCTTTAGTTTACATAATATATATTATCAGACGTTAGGCTGGGCTATCCTTTTTCTCCTGCTTCATCCGATACAGGGCCTGGTCGGCCTGGGCCACCAGGTCGTTCGCGGTCATGCCTTCCTCGAAGCGGCCGATCCCGAAGCTCGCCCCGATCCTCCCGTGCTCCTCCAAGCCCTTGCGGATGCGGCCCGCGATCTCCCTGGCCACGTCCTTGCCCGCATCTATCAGTATGATCGCGAACTCGTCCCCCCCATAGCGGTAACCCGAGTCCACGCCTTCCCGGATGCTCGCCTGGATTATGCGGCCAACGGTCCTCAGGGCCTCGTCCCCGGCCAGATGGCCGCACTCATCATTGAACGCCTTGAAGTCGTCCAAATCGATCAGGACCACTGCCAGGTCCTGCTTCTGCCTCTTGGATCTCAGTATCTCCTCCCTGAGCTTCAGGAAGAAGTGCCTGTGATTGTAGAGCCCTGTCAGGGAGTCGGTGATCGAAAGCCGGCTGAGCTCCTCCTTCAGGGAGCGCTCGCTAATAATGCGGCGCACCTTGGCCTCCAGCTCTTCTATGTCAAAGGGCTTCTTTATAAAATCGCTCGCGCCTGCATTGATCACATCCACATACCTGTAGCCCTCTGCATAGCCGGTCATGGAGATTATGCTGAGTTCCGGGTAGCGCTTCCTGGCCTCTTTTATGAAATCCATACCGTCCATTTCAGGCATCTTCATGTCGGTCAAAAGGAAGGAAAACCGCGAACGGTCGAGGATCTCCAGGGCCTCCGGCCCGCTGGAGGCCGCATCCACGGAAAAGCCCAGTGCGGATATCAAGCGGACCAGGGTATCCCGGACCAGGGCGTTGTCATCCACCACCAGCATGGTTTCTTTGCTGTAATCAGGCTGCTCCCGCCCCCCGATCATCTCGTCCCCCGGAGCCCGGGCGCCGGGCTTCATGTCCCCTTTGCCTCCCCGTGCAGGGAATGGGCCTTGGCCTCCTTGACAACCACCCGGACCAGCCGGCCCACAAGGGCCCTTTCTCCCGGAAAGTTGACCACATAGTTTGTAGGGGTCCGGCCGGAGAGCTCTCCTCCCTTCTTGCTCCATCCCTCGACCAGGACCTCGGTCTCGGATCCCACCAAGGCCCGGTTCTTTTCCATGGTGATCCTTTTCTGGAGGGCCTGGAGTTCCGAGAGGCGCTCCCACTTCTCGGTCTCCGGGACCTTTCCGTCCATGGCCGCGGCTGCGGTCCGCTTTCGGTCTGAGTACTTGAAGGAGTAAAGGTTGTCGAATCTGACCCTCTCGATCAGGTCCAGGGTGGCCTGGAAGTCCTCCTGCGTCTCACCCGGAAAACCCACCATGACGTCGCTGGTCACCGCTATCCCGGGACAGGCCTCCCTGAGTGAGGCGACCAAATCCATGTAATACCCCCTGGTGTATCCCCTGTTCATCAGCCTGAGTATCCTATTCGAGCCCGCCTGAAACGGGAGGTGAATATGCGGGCAAAGCAGGTCGAGTTCTTGGAAGCACCCTATGAGATCCCGGGTCAAGTCCTTGGGGTGGGAGGTGGTGAACCTAAGCCGGGCGAGGCGCCCCTCCAGCTCCCCGGCCATGATCCTGAGGAGCCCGGCGAAGTCCACCATCCGGCCCTCCTCTTCCCACCGGTAGGAGTTGACGTTCTGCCCCAGCAGTGTGATCTCCCGCACCCCGGCGGCGACAAGCCCCTCGGTCTCTTCCAGTATATCCCGGGGGGACCTGCCGGCCTCCCTGCCCCGGACATACGGTACTATGCAATAACTGCAGAAATTGTTGCAACCCTGCATGATGGTGATGAAACCCTTCACCCTGCCCTTGAAGCACTCCTCGGCCCCTGCTGCTGGAGGGGCGGTCATGGGAGGCCGTTCGAGCTCGACTGCGGTCATCCTCTCCCCTGTCTCCAGCACTCTGGTCACCAGATCGGCGGTCCTATGGGCCTCGCGTGCGCCCACCACCAGGTCGAGTTCAGGGAACCGCCCGAGGAGCTCCTCTCCTTCCTGCTGGGCCACGCACCCCATGATCACCAGGACCCGCGCCCGGCCCCGGCCCTTGAGCCGGGCCATTCGGCCCAGGGTGCTCACGGCCTTTTGCTCGGCCTTTTCCCTGACGCTGCACGTGTTCACAATCAGAATATCCGCCTCCTCGGGCCTCCCGGCAGGCAGCATCCCGTCCTGAACAAGGCGGCGGGCCGCATAGTCCGAGTCATACTCGTTCATCTGGCAGCCCATTGTGGATATGAAGAAGCGCATCCGGTTTCGCTCCGCATGTTCATTGTTCTCCCGGGCTATATTTCCGCCGGGCCCGCATTGCAGGGCGCGGGGCCCCCGGTCCCGGCCCAGGCCTTGAACCGCCTCCCGCACCAGTCGCTCGCACCCCGGTGCCACGCTGACCTCCATGAGACCCCGGCCGGGGTCCAGGGTCCTCACCACGGCCATCCCGTCATAGGACTCGAGGGTGGTGCGGAACCTGTGGATGTCACGCCTGTCCACCCGGTAGTACTGCTTAGTGGTCTCCATTGTCCACCGCTCCCCCGCCCCACATCAGCTTGGTCCGGAGGATCTCGAAGTAGGCCTGGTAGGGCGACTTGACCAATCTGATCCGCTCTTCGGACTTCCGGATCATCACCCTGTCCCCCCAGAGGAAATCGAATCCCACCTGGCCGTCCAGGGTCAGGGCCACCTCCTCTGAGACCTCGTTCGCCATCTCGATCCGCACCACGGCTGAACCCGCGAGTATTATCGGCCTGTTGGTCAGGGTGAAAGGACATATGGGCGCCAGGATTATGTTGGAGAGAGTGGGATAGACTATGGGGCCTCCTGCCGAGAGGTTGTAGGCGGTGGATCCGGTGGGCGTGGAGACGATAAGCCCGTCCGCCCGGAAGGTGGTCAGGAACTGATCGTCTATGTGGACATTGAGATTCAGGATACGCGCCAGGGCGCTCTTATTTATGACCACGTCGTTCAATACCAGTGACCGGCAGGCCTCCTCCCCGTCCCTTACCACCCTGGCCTCCAGCATCAGGCGGCTCTCGATCTCCAGCTCGCCCTCGAGCATCCTCTCCACCGTGGGGTATAGCATGTTAAGAGGGATCTCGGTCATGAAGCCCAGGCCGCCCAGGTTCACGCCCAGTATGGGTGCGCCGAACAGCCCCACCCGCCTGGCCGCGCCCAGCAGTGTCCCGTCCCCGCCCAGGACCACGATCCAGTCCACGTCTCCTGGTATGGCAGAGCTCCGGCCCTGGCCGGTCCGGGCGGTCCAAGACCCAGGGGCCTCCATTTCCTCTGAGAACGCCGAGACCCCCCTCTTCTCAAGCCACTCCTCGAGGCGTGCGGCCTCCAGCCTGGCGGGCTCGAAGCGATATTTGTAGACAATGCCCACTGATGTCTTCTTTTTTGCCGTCATTTGGTATGACTCACCTGCTCATTCGGCCGAACACCACCCACTCCTCAGGGTCATCCGAAGCGGTATCCACCAGTATATGCTCCACTGAGAGCCCGGGAAAGCCTCGGATCAGTTCATCCAGGTCCACCGGCTCGAACATGTCTTTGTTGTTGAAGTAGGCCTTCTCGGTTCGGGCGTTGGAGTCGTAGTCTCCCCCGGATCGGCCCAGGATCCGCCTGATGGAGACCTCCTGTGGACAACGAGTCTCCTGGATCACCAGGGTCATATCGGCCTCCGCCGCCACCCGGGCGGCCCTTTTTCGGAGGGCCTGCGTGCCGAAGGTGGCGTCCAAGACCACACCCGCTCCCCGGGCCGCGAACCGACCGGCCATGGCGAACATTTCCTCGTACACCGCTTCACGCTTGCTCATGTCCGATGCCACCTTCTCATCGAAGATGTCCTGGTCCTTGAGGATCTCCAGGCGCAGCATATCGGTCCTTAGCACCAGATACCCCTTGAGCCGTGCGATGATCTCCGTGCTCCTGGTCTTGCACGAGGCCGGGAGCCCGCAGGAGATCAACACGGTTTCAGGGCCCAGGAGGCTTTCCATGTAAGGAACAAAGGCCTCGCGCATTCCCCTGTCCTTCCCTCCGGCGGGATTCATTCCCGGATATAGGACCGGGCCAAGGCGAAGTAGCTCCGGGCGGTTCGAGCCGCTTCCTCCTTGGCCGCCCGGGAGATGCCTTGGTCTTCCAGTTGAAAGCTCAGGACCTTTCCCCTCACATAGGCCCTGTACACCTTATAAAAGGTCAGGAGGAGCTCCATCCCCTTTTCTCCGGCCCGGCGGGCATAGCGCTCCCACAGGTAATCCGCAAGCCCCCACCCTCCCCGGTACTCCAGGTCCATGAGCAGAAAGGCTATATCAGCCAGCGTGTCCGTGTATCTGAAACGGTCGTTGAACTCTATGCAGTCGATCACCGCCACTCTTTCTTGATCCAGCAGGCAGACGTGTTCCATGTGGAGGTCTCCGTGGCAGTCCCGTATGCCGCCCTTGGAGACGCGCTCCTCGAAGAGCCACGACCTTTCCCGGAAGAACTCTTCGGTCCAGTCCCTTATTTTTTCGTAGTCTTCCCTGTCAATGGTACGGCCCACATACGGCCGGGTCTGCTCGAAGTTCTCGTCCGTGTTGACCTTGAAGCTCTCCCGGCTGCCGAACTCATCGATCGCCGACGAGCGCTCGGCCCTGCGGTGAAAATCGGCCACCACCCGCGCGGTTTGCTCCAGGTGGTGCTCGCTCAGCTCCCCCCGCTCGTAGAGCGCGCGCATGAGCCTTTGCTCCGGGATGCGCCGCATCCGCACCGCATAGTCCACTATCTCGCCTTCTCCTCCCAACCGGTCCCCGCCCTCTTGCCTGACGACAGGGATAACCCCCAGGTATACGTCTTCCGCGAGCCGCTGATTGAGGCGGACCTCCTCCCCGCAGTAGCGCCGCCGGAGCTCCAGGGTGGAAAAGTCAAGGAAACCGAAGTCCACCGGCTTCTTTATCTTATAGACGAAATCGTCCGCCACCAGGACCATGGAGATGTGGGTCTGTATGAGTCTCACCTCCCTGGTGGGATCGGGCAGTGAGGCGGGTCTCAGGAGGTCTTCAATCCTAGCGGCCATCTTCATTTCCCTCCGGGGTAATTCCGAACTGTGCGGCCACAAAAGCGGGGATATCCAGGGTCCCCATGATCACCGGGCGCTGGTGGCAGTCTGAGCCGCCTGTGGCCATCAGCCCCTCGGACTCTGCAAAGGAGAGGTAAGAGCGGGTGGTGGCCGGGTCATGGCGCGAGTGCCAGCACTCCACCCCGTCGATGTAGGCGAGCATGGACCCGCGGATTATCCCCTGCTGCTCCTCCACCCTGCGGGTGTAGGAGACCAGCGAGGTGCCGTTGGGATCGTTGGGGTGAGCCAGGACAAGCTTCCCGCCGGCCCCGTGGGCCAGGGCCGAGGCCTCGGCCAGGCTGAGGGGCATCTTGGGCTCGTTGCATCTGACCAGGTACTTGTCAAAGGCCTCCTGCCTGTCAACGACCAATCCCTTGGAGACCAGGTACTCGGCTATGTGAGGCCGGCCGTAAGCCCCGTCCACACCGGCTTCTATGGCCTCCATGTCATCGGAGGTCAACCCCGGGCTCCCCTCCCTTTCCAGCTCCCGGTTGAGATTCTTTAGGATCTTGTCCGCCCGCCTCCGGCGATGCTCCCGCAGCTCGATGAGCTTGTCCTTCAGCGCCCGGTATCGCGGATCGAAATCATAGGCCAGGAAATCCAGGGAGATGGGCTTTCCTTGCTTATACCCGGGATGGGAGAACGATACATTGAGCTCCAGGCCTCGGATATATCGGATTCCGGACTCCCGGGCCCGTTTCTCAGCCTCCTCCTGGCAGTCAATGGAGTCGTGATCCGTAATGGAGATCACATCGATGCCCCTGAGACGGGCCCGGGCGAAGATCCCGCTTATGCTCATGGCACCGTCGGAGCAGTCCCTGCTGTGTATGTGCAAATCGATTATCATCCCTGAGGCCCGCCCCGCATCTTATTCCGCGCCCCCTCACTGTCAACCATTTTGTCTTGGGGCGCTGCACCCCTTTCCAGACAAACTCCTTTATGGTAACAGTCTCTGCTCGAGGAAGGTAACCGCGATTTGAAACCCTAATTTCAGGCGGGGTGGAGCCATGATTGTGATGGAGACCGTGGATCGGGCGGCGGGCTTCCTGGCCTCCAGGATGTCCCTGAGACCGGTGGCCGGGATGATAACCGGTACGGGCCTGGGGGGTCTCACCGATGAGATGGAGGTGGAATCCCGGGTCTCTTACAGCGAGATACCCGGCTTTCCCCGGTCCACCGTGGCCGGGCACAAAGGGACACTGGCCTGCGGGGAGATCTCCCGTAGGAGCGTGGTGGTCATGGAGGGCAGGTTTCACCTATACGAGGGATATGACCCCTATGAGGTGACCTTCCCGGTGCGTGTCATGGCCAGGCTCGGGGTCAAATACCTCTTCATATCCAGTGCTGCGGGAGGATTGAATCCCTGGTTCCGGCCCGGGGACGTGATGCTGGTGCTGGATCACATCAATTTGACCGGCGTGAATCCCCTGAGAGGACCCAACCCGGAGGAATTGGGGCCGCGCTTCCCGGACATGACCCGGGCCTATGACCCTCACTTGAGCGCGTTGGCCCGCGACCATGCCCTGGCCCGGGGAATCGATTTGAAGCAGGGCGTCTATGCCGGCCTCACCGGTCCCAGCCTGGAAACACCTGCGGAGACCCGTTTTCTGAGGGCAATGGGGGCCGATGCGGTGGGAATGTCAACCGTTCTGGAGGTGATAGCCGCGGTCCACAGCGGCATGCGCGTCGGGGCCATAGTGGCTGTTACCAACGTCAACCTGCCGGACTGCATGGAGCCCACCTCCCTGGATGGTGTCATAGTCAATGCAGAGCGCGCCGCCCCCGCGCTCAAGAGCTTGTGGAGGGGGGTCTTGGGCTCCCTGGAGCCTGAGGCGGGCCTTGCGGATCACGGCGGGCAAGAGAGGCCCAAGGAAGGGTGCCATAATGGAACAGGCTGATATCCTGGTCGAAAACGCCACCATCATCACGGTGGACCCGGCGGACACGGTGATAGAAAACGGTGTGTTGACGATCAGCGGAGACACCATAACCCATGTGGGACCGGCGGACGGGATTGAGCGGCGGGCGAAAAAAAGGATGGACGCCAGGGGGGGCATAGCCCTGCCCGGCCTGGTGAACGCCCACACCCACGCGGCAATGACGCTTTTCCGGGGCCTGGCCGACGACCTTCCCTTGATGGAGTGGCTGGCTGACTACATCTTCCCTGTGGAAAGGCGCATGGACCCTGACTTTGTCAGGACGGGGAGCCTGCTTGCCTGCGCCGAGATGATCCTATCTGGAACCACCACGTTTTGCGACATGTACCTCTTCGAGGCCGAGACCGCGCGTGCGGCCAAGGAGGCCGGTATGCGCTGCTTGGTGGGGGAAGTGTTGTACGACTTCGAGTCCCCCTCATACGGGGACCTGGAGAACGGATTCCGCACCACCGAGGCCCTGATTGAGGAGTGGCGGGGAGACCCTTTGGTGTCGGCGGCCGTGGAGCCGCACTCCCTTTTCACCTGCAGCCCGGAGCTCCTCACCCGGGCCCGGGATACGGCCGAGGCCCATGAGGTCCCTTTGGTCATCCATGTGGCCGAGACCGAGAACGAGTTGGGCCAGGTCCGAGAGCGTTACGGCAGGAGGCCCGTCGAGCACCTCGAGGACCTGGGGCTGCTGGGACCGCGCTTGATCGCGGTCCACTGCGTGCACCTGCGGGAGCACGAGATCGCCATGCTGGCCCGATCCGGGGTAAAGGTGATCCACAACCCGGAGAGCAATATGAAGCTGGCATCAGGCGTGGCCCCGGTCCCCCGCCTCCTGGATGCCGGGATATGCGTATCCCTGGGCACTGACGGTTGCGCATCCAACAACAACCTGGATCTCCTCTGCGAAATGGACACGGCCGCCAAGCTCCACAAGGTACACACCATGGAGGCCACCACCCTCGGTGCGGGGGCGGTCCTCCGCATGGCCACCATAGAGGGGGCGAGGGCCCTGGGGTTGGATGGGATGATCGGTTCATTGGAACCCGGGAAGAAGGCGGACGTGGTCATCGTGGAAACGGACGCCCCCCACATGACCCCCATGTACAACCCGGTCTCGCAACTGGTCTATTCGGCCTCGGGCGCGGACGTGCGCCACTCCATAATAAACGGGAGCGTGGTCATGGAGGACAGGATCCTAAAGACCCTGGACGTCCGGGATATCCTGGGGCGGGTTGACCGCAGGGCCGAAGACGTGCGCCTATGGACGGCTAAAGACCACTAGGGTGATCTCCGGAGGGCTCAGGACCCTGACAGGCGGCCCCCAGGTCCCGGTGCCCCTGCTGACATAGAGGAGTGAGCCATTCCCCGGCTCGTAGAGGCCCTTGAAATAAGGATAGGCCTTTGCCACCACCAGGCCGAAGGGGAAGATCTGCCCTCCGTGGGTGTGTCCGGAGAGCTGGATGTCGAAACCACCCAGGGCGCCTTGCTCGACTCGAGGCCTGTGGGTGAGCAGGATCACCAAACGGCCGGGCGGTATGCCTGAGAGGATGCGCTCGGCCGGGGGCGGCGGATCCCGCCCTTGCCGCGTCCCGGCCGGATCGTCCATTCCGGCCACGACCAGCCAAGGTGCCGGAGCGGCCGCCCGGTTTCGAAGGACCTCGAATCCCACCCCTTCCATGAAGGCAAGGCTTTGTTCCAAGCCGGCGTAAAACTCGTGGTTGCCCGTGACCGCATACTTACCCAGAGGAGGGTTGAGCGCCTTGAAGGCCGCCTGCATCCTCTCCGGCTCCCTTATCCCCCTGTCCAGGAAGTCGCCCGTGGCGACAATCACGTCCGGGGCCAACATTGACACACGCCGGGCTATGCGCTCGGCCTGTTTAGCGCCGTTGATCTCGCCCAGGTGGAGGTCGGATATCTGCACCACCCGCAGTCGATCAAGATGAGGGGGCAGCTTTGCGGTTTCCAGCTCCAGTGTTTCCACCCTCAAGTCCTTTGCCTCGAAGTGACCGTAAATTCCGGCTGCGAGCGCCGCGGCCAGGGATAAGGCAAGACTCCGGCCGCCCCAGAGCCTCGCTTCGGGCCTCCGCGCCAGGGCCAGGAGCCCCCTGATGAGGTCCACGGCCCCCTGGGCGCAGACGAACAAGAAGAGAAAGGCCATCCACTCGTATCCGACATGGAGGATCAGGGGGGATATCCCCTCGCCCCACCCGGGGCGGGCCAGGCGCCCGAGGACCGGGCAGAGGAAAAGGAACGCCAGCACCACCAGCACAGCCGACCGGCCCCGCCATGCCAACGGGCAGTGGCGGTGCACCTTGTAATAGAGGTAGGCGTGCAAGAGCGCGTATATCGCCAGAAACAAGGTAAGGAACATGATGAACGAGGCCATATGCGTTGATCCCTTGCAAAGCTCGGGCAATGTATTAGAATTGGATGGTTCAGTCAACCGCCCCGCGCCCCTGGAGACCGGATTAGGCCAAAATGCATCCTCCCCGCGTGCAGTCTCGTTTCATCGCCCTTGGAAGCCGCCTGCGCGGTGTACCAGAGGTGCGCACATTGGGGGTGAGGCCCAACTTCCAGGACTACACCGAGGAGGAGCAGGAGGAGATACTGAGCGCGCCCCTGGTCCTATACCCCACGAGGAACTATGCGCAGTTCCTGACCACCCTGGGGAGGCCTATTTTCCCCAGCCTTGAGACCTACCTCTACGCCGATGAAAAGATCCTGCAGACCACCCTGTTTCAGATGCTGGGAATCAGCCACCCCTTGACACGGTTCTACTACCCCCTCCATCACCACCGGATCCTGGACGATTTCTCCTTCCCGTTGATCGCCAAGCTTCCCAGGGCCTCCTCGCGCGGCCGGGGGGTCTTCAGGGTAGAGAGCCCTTCGGATCTCAGGGACTACCTGCAACGGACCCGGGTTGCCTACATCCAGGAGTATCTTCCCCACCGGCGTGACCTGAGGGTGGTGCTGGTGAACTACGAGCCGGTGCTGGCCTATTGGCGGAGGGCCGCCCCGGGCGGCTTCAAGACCAACCTCTCCCAGGGAGGTGTCCCGGATTTCGAGGGGATTCCGAGAGAAGCCGTGGCCTTTGCCAGCGAATGCGCCAGGAAGTGCAGATTCAACGATGTTGGACTTGACTTCATCAACTGCCATGGAAGATGGTACCTCATCGAGGCCAACATGATGTACGGTCGAAAAGGCCTTTTTCTCCAGGGCATGGACCTAAAGGAAATCATTAGAGAGAAGCTCTTATATGGCAAAATCACTCCGTGACGCCACTGGCCTCTACATCGGGAAACGCCCCAAACGCTTCCGGGTGTGGAAACTATTCCTCTACTTGGCAATCGCTTCAGTGATGGGCCTCATGGGCCTGCTGGGGGCGGTCTATTACGAGGTCTCGAGCGAGGCCTCCTCCCGCATCCAAGAGGGGGCTATCCGCCGGGTGATATTCTCGGAGAGCCCGGTCTACTATGACGACGGCAAGACCCCCATCGGCGTTTTTTTTGAAAAGACCCACAGGCAGTACATCGATTACCGGGAGATCCCCAAGACCTTTGTCAAGGCCATCGTAGCCGCGGAAGACAAGAACTTCTTCGATCACCCCGGGTTTGATGTGAGCGCCATAGTACGGGCCTTTGTGGCCAATCTCAAGGCCGGGCGTATCGTACAGGGCGGTAGCACCATCACCCAGCAGACAGCCAAGAATGTGTTCAAGCGCCAGAGACGGTCATACACGGCAAAGCTCAAGGAGCTCTTCCAGGCCCTGCTCCTGGAACGGAAGTACTCCAAGGAGCAGATCCTGGAGTTCTACGCCAATCAGTTCTTTGTGAGCGGCTTTGGCCGGGGCCTTCAAATCGCCTCGAGATACTTCTTTGACAAGGACGCAGGAGACCTGGACCTGGTGGAGAGCGCATTCATAGCCGGGTGTGTCAAGGGCCCCAACAGATACAACCCTTTCATCAAGAAGACGGAGGCCGAACGGGAGCAGGCTCTCCGGGAGGCCAAGCTCCGTAAGGACTATGTCCTGGAGCAGATGCTCGAGCTCAACTTCGTCACCCGGGAGGAATATGAAGAAGCCAGGGAAAAGGAGGTCCCGTTCAAGGAGGGCCGGGTCACCTACCGGCTGAACGTCATCCTGGACTACGTGCGCGATCAACTCCAGTCACCCTACTTTCGGACCATACTGGAGGAGGAAGGCATTGAGAATATCGCCACCTCGGGGATCAGGATCCATACCTCCATCAACCGCGAGCTCCAGCAAGGGACCCTGGAGAGTCTGAGGGCCCACCTGCCAGCACTGGATGTCAAGCTCCAGGGCTATGATACCCGGGCCCTTCAGGAGCGTTATGAAAGACTGAAGGAGAACCCGTCGGACCTCTCGGGTGAAGGGCTGCCCATCATAGCTCGAGTGAGCGGGATCCATGCGGATTCGGATGAGCCGTACCTGGATGTGTCATGGAAAGGCGGCGGAGGCGCAATCGATTTCCAGGGAATGGAGGACATGGGCGAGGCCTGGGTCCAGAGCCGGAAGGGGGTTTGGGAATCCTTCAACAAGTCGGACGTGCCTGACTTCCTGGAGCTGTTCAGCCGGGGAGACATGGTGGCGGTGATCCGGGACGGAGACGGCCCGGATCTTCGGCTCACCCAGATCCCCGAGCTCGACGGAGGGGCCGTAGTGCTTCAGGGGGGGATGATACGAGCCATGGCCGGTGGATACTTCAACCGCTTCTTCAACCGGGCCGTGGACGCCAAACGCCAAATGGGTTCGATTTTCAAGCCCATAGTATACACCGCCGCGCTTCAGCTCAAGTGGAACCCCTTGGACACCCTAAGGAACGTACGAGACCTCTTCAGCTTCGAGAAGACCTACTACCTCCCCAAGCCGGACCACGAGCCCGAATCAGAGGACGTATCCATGGCCTGGGCCGGGGTCAAGTCCGAGAACCTGGCCACGGTCTGGCTCTTGTACCACCTGACCGATCACTTGAACCTGAGCGAGTTCAGGGAAGTGGTCCAGCGGATCGGGCTCCACCGGCGTTCCAACGAATCCTACCGGGACTATGTACAACGCATCCGCGATAAGCACGGGGTGTTGGTGGACGAAGACGCTTTGATGGAGGCCGCCTTTACCGAGGCCAAGAAGGAGATCGAATCCGATGTGATCTTCGCGGGCCACGACGCGGCATTGGATAACCTGAGGAGACTGCACTACCGTGTGGAGAGGGACGCCTTGGACATGGAGGATGCGGCCCATCGCCGTATACTGCGCCTGAATTACCAGAGGCTCAAGGACTTGAACGTGGAACTTGAAGAAACTTTGGAGAGGCTGGGGACACTCCTGGACCGGGTTTCGCCGGGGTCGGATCAGTCAGGCCGGGGTTACGGCGAGCTGGCGACCCTGTTGGGACGGTTCGTAGTGGAGGACTATCCGGATCGGCGCGGACGGCGCCTGGTCTTCCCTTTCACTTCAGCAGGGGCCTCAGGAGAGGTCTCCAGAAGCCCGCTGGCGGTGGAGGAGGTCCTGGATGATCCGGGGCTGCTGGATCCGGACGGGATATGGGTGGCCGGTGTGCTTCCCTCAGAGGTCCTGGACATCCTCCGGGACCGGATGGTTATCACGTTCAAGGACTTGGTCTCGCAGCAGCGCTACGACCTGGAGCTCCTCTACAGGATCAGGGACTTCAGGACCCTGGTAAACCTCCACTACCTCAGGGAGCTGGCGCGCAACATGGGCGTATCCACCCCACTGGATCCCGTGCTCTCGTTCCCCCTGGGTGCGAACGCGGTGAGCATTGCGGAGATGGCCCGCGCCTATCATACCATGATGTGCGGTCGGATGTGGCCGCTGGGCCGGACGCTTTCCGACCAGATGATCCCGGTGATCAAGCGTATCGAGGACCGCCAGGGGCAGGTCATATGGGACTACGAACCAAGAACGGGCGCCCTCCTGTCCCCGAAGGTATCCGGCATGGTCTCGGAGATACTCCGCCTGGTGGTGGAGCGCGGCACAGGGAAGCGCGCGCACGGCGAGGTCCGCCTGTCCGTCCCGACCGGCGAAGGGAGCGAGACCGAGCTTCCCATACCCGCCTTCGGCAAGACGGGCACCGCCAATCGCTACACCAACTCCGGGTTCGTAGGGTTCGTTCCGGGGCCCGGGGGGGAGGCGAGCGCCCTGGACAGAGACAACGGGTATGTAATAGCCTGCTATGTGGGATTCGATGACAACCGCCCGATGAAGGGCGATCGAGTGACCATATACGGCTCCTCAGGGGCCCTCCCCATATGGATCGACACGGCCAACGAGGTGGTGAACAGCCCCGACTACAGGGAGGGGCTCAGGCTGGCCGACTTGGCGTTCGACCTGAAGCCGGGACTGGTCCAAAGGCCTCAGGGGCTCCACCCGGTGGAGGTGGACGCGGTGACCGGGCTCCTTGTGCGGAGAAAGGAGGAGAGGGCCCCGGGGGGGACCGCATTCATCCTGTCCGACGTAGATGTGGAGGACGGGACCGTGAGGCTCAACCGTTTGTTCGAGCCCATACAAGGAGTCATTGAGCATGCACAAGACTAGGTTGGAGAGATGGGCCCTGTGGGCGCCTCTCCTGGTGCTTGCAGCGGCCGCCTGGGGATGCGCGCCAACCTGGAACCGCGCCCCGGCCGGGCCGGCTGTGGAAACTAGGCCTGCGGCGCCCGAGCCCCTCCTGGATCCCTCGGCGGTGGAGGCGCGGATAGCCGAATTGGAAAAGGTCCTGGAGGAGGATCTGCAGGAAGACAAGGAGCGCGCCCTGAGACGCCTGCTCGAAGACTACCGCAATGCGCTTGCTTGCCTCAGGGGACCGGCCCGGCCCGAGGATGAAAGGCGTCTGGCGGAGGCCCTGTTCAGGGGATTGACAAGGTTGGAGCAAGGCTGCCTGGAGATCCCCGGCCGGATCCCCTGCCCCGCCCCATCAGAGGTCGCCGAAAAGATATCCGCCTACAAGGAAAGCATAATGAACGCTTACGTGGCCTGGGATTACCGCACCGTGCTGAGCCGACTGGAGGAGCTGGAGACCGATTTCGGCCCCAAGGCCCTGAGCCCGGACCTGGGTGTGATAAAGGCCGTGTCATTGGCCGAGCAGGGAGAGACGGCCGAGGCCCTCAGACTGGCTGAAGAGCTCATCCCCAAGATGCAGACCAGGCCCGGGCTGGCTCTCCTCCGCAGCCGCATGGTCTCCTGGTACCTGAAACGGGACCGCCCCGAGGAGGCGCGAGCTCAATACGAAAAGCTGGTGGATGAAATCCAGGACGCTCGAAGCGCCCTTGCCAGGGCTGAGAGGGAGGTCTTCCCGGGAGCCGCGCCCGGGGACTTCGACCGGATGGGAGCCCCCAGGGTCGAACTCCCAGAGGAGGAGCCCCCCGGGGAGATCAGGGAGGTTATAAGGGAGGTGGACCGCCTGATACGCGAAGGGGCCTTTCACGAGGCAAAGCTGCTCCTGGTCAAGCACCGCATACGCAACCCCGGGGAGGAGGCGGCCGGGATGATCGACCGGGCCATGGAGCGGGTGGAAAGGGCCGAGGAGGCCGTGGGCGGGGATGAGCCCGAGCAGACCCGGGAGCCGGACTCGGGGCCCGGGGAGGCCTTGATGAGCGCCCGTCGCCACATTGAGCAGGAGGATTACGAGGCCGCGCTTGAGAGCATAAGGGAGATGGAGGAGAAGGGAGAGGCGTCTTCCCGGACGCTGAGCGGGCTTCGCGAGGAAGCCGTGGAAAAGCTCATCAACAAGGAGCGCGAAAAGGCGGCCCGGCTCTACCTCCGCGCGAGGAACACCAAGGACGAAAAGGAGAAGGGGGACCTGCTCGCTTCCTCCTACAAGATTCTCAAGGGGCTCCTGGAGCGGTTCCCCGCATCGACCCTGGCGGGCAAGCTGGAGAGGAACCTGGAGACCGTGAGGAGCGAAATGAAGAGCCTCGGCATCAGCCCGCCGGGCCCCGGCTCATGATTCCAGCCGCCCCGTGTCTCATAGGAACCTGGCCCTGGTGATGGCGCCCTTTCCGAACCGATCGCGGATCTCGTCCACGGCCCGCTCCAGGGCGTCCCAGGTCTCGCTCGCATCGCGGTTCTCGAAGAGGCTCAGCTGAACGAATTCAATCCTGTTCCGGGTGAGATTGGAGAGCCCGATCCCGATCAGGCGGTATCTTCGCCTTCCCGAGAGCTCCCTTTCCAGCAGCCTCATGCCTTCCCTGTATATCACGTAGGTGGAGCTGGTGGGCTCGGCAAGTGAGACGCTCCTGGTGAGCAGCTTGAAGTCCGCTCGTCTCAGCTTGAGGGTCACGGTGGCCCCCTTGAGGCCCTTCATGCGGGCCCTGGCTCCCACGAGCTCGGACTGGGCCAGGAGCTCCGCCTTGAGCCTCTCGGGATCTCCGGTGTCCTCTGGCAGGGTCTCTTCGCTGCTGATGGACTTGGCGCCAGCCCATTGCCCCACCGGGGTCTCGTCTATCCCCCTGGCCAATTCCAGCAGCCTTCCGCCCAGCGCACCCGCTCGCCCCTGGAGCCCCAGGACGTCGCCCAGGGTCCTAAGGCCCTCTGATTCCAAGGCCGCCGCGGTCTTGGCCCCCACGCCCGGCACCTTTCTGAGGGCCAGATCCCGGAGAACAGAGCTGACCTCTTCGGGCCGGATCACAGTCAGCCCGTCCGGTTTGTCCATGTCCGAGGCCACCTTGGCCAGGAACCGGTTGGGGGCGATACCCACGGATCCGGTCAAGGAGGTTCGCTCCCTTATGCGGCGCTTGATTTCCTTGCCCGCCTCCTCCCGGGGGCCGTTGAGCCGTCCGGATCCGGTCAGGTCCACGTATGCCTCGTCTATAGAGACCTGCTCCACGGCCGGAGAAAAGGCCTCCAGAACACTCATGACCTTTCTGGAGATCTCTTTGTAACGCTCCATCCTCACCGGCAGGAAGACCCCATGGGGGCAGAGCCTCTCGGCCTGAAAAACAGGCATGGCCGAGCGCACCCCGAAGGCACGTGCCTCGTAGCTGGCGGTCGATACCACTCCCCGCCGGGTGGATCCGCCCACGATCACCGGTTTTCCGCTAAGCTCCGGGCGGTCGAGCTGCTCCACCGCTGCGTAGAAGGCGTCCATGTCCATGTGCAGTATTACTCTCTCCATGGCGGTCCCATTCCACCTGCGCCGGCTGTCCTGCGGCTGAGCTCCCGGTATGCGAGATCCATCAAGGGTTCCAGGTTGACGATATCCGCCCTGTTGTATTCGATCAGGAGATCCAGCGCGGAGCGGTCTCCCTGCTGGTAGGCCACCCATAGCAGTACCGCGTGGTATCCGTCCATACCGTTCACCAACGGGTCCCTGCTCAGCCCCACCCTGCGCTCAATGGACTTGAGGCCTCCCCTCAGACCAATACGCCGCAATACGAATCTCAAGTCTATGTGCACCGGCGGCAGCGAGATCCCGGGGAAGGCGCGTCGGATGAAAGGGAGATCGAAGCCTGCGCCATTGAAGGTCACCACCACATCGTAGCGTGCTATGGCCGTTTCGAATTCGGCCAGGTTGAAGCCGCTGACAAAGGTCTCCACGCTCGAGCCGTTGTACAGGCCTATCAGGGTGATATCATCCCAGCCTTCATAGCCCCCGCTGGTCTCTATGTCCAGGTAGACCGCCCTGTGCCGGAACTCCTCGAAGAGCCTCCACATCTCCGCTCCGGGAATCCGCTCGGCAAAATATCCCGGATCATGGATGCGTCTCAGGCTCCTTTCCAACTCGGTCCTTGCCACAGCGTCCCTGGCGGGTGATAGCACGCACCCTTCATATCCCAGGAACTCATCCCAGGTCAGGACGCCGCGTCTCCAGAGGCTCTGCTCCGTCTTGGGCCCTATACCGGGTACGTGAATAAAAGTACGCCTCAGCATCCTCGAATATGAACCGGCCCTTCCAGGGGGCTACGGCCCGCTGAATCGTCCATCCTCGTAGAGCAGCAGTTCATCTCCTGAGTCGAGTGTCACGGTCACTCTCTTGGGCTCCGTGTTCACCAGATCCCAGTGGAGGGCGGAGTCATTGAACCCCAGTTCCTCCTTGAGCGCTTTGTCCAGGCGGGCCGGGTGCCCGTCAAATGTGTCGGAATAGGAAGACCCCAGGGCTATATGGCAGTTGCCGTACTCGCCTCCGAAGTTTTCGTCGAACAAGGTATTGGCCATGAAACGATCAATCCGTGAGAAGCGGCTGTCCGTGAGGCTGAACTCCCCTATTCTGCAAGCCCCCTCGTCCATCGCCGCCTGCTTGCGCACGAACTCAGCCCCCCTCTTGGCGGCCGCCTTTACGGCCCGCCCTTCCTTGAACTCCAGGCGCACTCCCTGGACGTAGTTGCCGCTCCTGAACGAGGGCTGATCAGCGTAGTATACGCCCTCTGTCCCCCTCCAATCAGGGGACGTGAATATCTCGAAGCTGGGTATGTTGTGCCCGGATATACCCACCCACTTCCTCCTGGCCCCTTGACTCAGACGCAGGTCCACATGCTCGGACTCCACGTGCAAGGACTTGATCTCGAGGCCGTTCAACCACTCCTTGATGGCCGTGGCCTCCTTGAATATCTTCTCCCACTGGGCGACCGGGTCCTCGTCGTTCAAGTAGCAGGCATTTATGACCTGGGAAGAATACTGCCTGGGTGTCAACCCCGCCCTGACGGCCAGCTCCTCTGTGGGCACCATGCACAGGGTCCATCCGAACCTCCCCTGGTCCTCCCTGCGGTTGAGTATGTCCCTCAGGGGCTTTACAGCCACCGCCGCCTTCCCGATCTTCTTGGGATCAATGCGCCTGAGGTGGGTCAGGGACTCGGGTGCGTGCAGGTATACGCTCCCATTGAGATTTTCGTAGAACTCGACGGTACCCGGCGGTATGAAGACAAGCTGATCATCGTCAGCCTTTTGGAAAAAATTCCTCTCCATTACGTGGGTCAGGCCCATGCGCATCACCGGGTTGCATCCGAGGTCCATGAGCATTGCGTGCACCATCTCCGCCAGGGGGGTGGCGGCACGGTCAAAGCGGACGATCACCACGTCTCCTCTTCCAAAGGGCTCTTTCCTGGCTGTTCGCATGCCCCAGAGCAGGACCCGGGCGTACTTTTCCATGGTTCGCTTTCCAAGCATATTTTCAGGCCTCCTCTCCGCCCGGGGCGGCTCAAAAAATCAAGGGCTTGCAAATCACCTCCCTTACCTTGAGGTCAAAGAGATGGAAGCTGTTTGCAGGCCTTAAAACCAGGGCGGTATCGATCCCTGTGGCTGTGCCGCCGGTTGATATCACGTCCTTGTCCGTGCGGATCAGGCCCGCGTCGGCCGCCATGAGAGCGAGCTCCACCGCCACCTTGGTGCCCTGGCCGAAGGTGCGGTAGGTATAGGCGATGATCTCTTCCAACTGGTAGGTGGAGAGTTTGTTGCGAACCGCCCTGCCCACCCCGCCGAACGCGTGCTGGCATGTGAGGACCTTTACGCCTTCGGCCTCCAGAGCTTCTCTTGCCTCCCGGCTGAGCTCTTGATGATCCGGCTCCTTAAAACCTGTGACATGGCTCACCGCCACTATCCTCATGCTGGAAGGGAAGGCCTCCAGCGCCTCAAAGGCCGTCTTCCCGCTGCAGGTGGGGATAAGGACCTCTTCTATCCCGAGGTCTCCGGCCCTTTGGGGAACAACCTCCAAGACCCGCCGGGTGTTCCTGGGGCCGGGCTTTTCGAAATAACTACAAGCGACCTCCCTGTAACCATTGCTGTCAGACATTTCAGATAGTCCTCCTTTTGTTTCGAGTCCCGAATCAAGGCTTCAAATCCATACCAAACCTCGGACCGCCCTTCTCTTGACCCATTGTTTACACGGGTCAGCAGGCATGGGGCAACCCCAAACGCACACTCTCAGCTCCCATGGGCTAGGCTTGACACGCGTGGCAGGCGGCTTACCTTATATCAGCTCTGTTTAGCCCTTGCTAGGGGTCGGGATCAGGGGCGGCTGCTCATCGAGAGGAGAAAGGGACATGCTCAGAATGCTTGCAGTGGGGCCCCTCCAGGCCAACTGCTACATAATCGGTTCCAGGAACGGGGGCGGGGCGGTGTCTGCTATCACGCTCCCGGTGCCGCATTCACCGGGGACACCCTGTTTGCCGGTTCCGTGGGACGGACCGACTTCCCCAGCGGTGATCACCGGCTGCTCATAAGGGGCATAGAGGAGCGGATCTTGCCCCTGGGAGATCAGACCCGCGTCTATCCCGGGCACGGGCCCACGACCACCATCGGCAGGGAGCGAGCAACCAACCCCTTTCTAAGCTCTTAGCCGGCTATTTCTCAGTGGAGAACCAGACCCCGTCCCAATCAGGCGGCGGCGGATCCGAGATAAAGTGCAGGCAGCGCTCCAAGTAGACCTGTGACGGCGGATCGTTCTGTGCCGCGCGGGAAAAAAGCTCCAAGGCCTCCTGGAAGCGCCGGCACTGGTAGCATTCAAGTCCCCGGCTGAAGAGCTCCACCTCGGGGGGCACGCGGCAATCCCTCTCGCCCAGGACTTGGAATATGGAAATGGGCCTCGAGCGCCCCTTGACCACCACACGATCGATCAGGCGGGTATGGAAGCGGTTTTTTATCTCCTCTTTGGTGGATTCGCTTATCAGCATATCCGTGCCGTAGTGTTTGTTCGCGCTCTCCAGGCGCGAGGAGATGTTCACTCCGTCTCCTATCACGGTGAAATCCATTCGTTTTTCAGACCCTACATTTCCGGAGACCACCTCGCCGGTACAGACCCCTATCCCCATATCCACCGGCGGGTATCCTTCGTCTTTCTTCCTTTGGTTGAAGTCGTCCAGGGCACGTCGCATCTCCAGGGCGGAACCCACCGCCCGTTCCGCGTCATCGGCCTGGGAATAAGGCACGCCGAAGACCGCCATGATGGCGTCTCCTATGTACTTGTCCAGGACGCCGCCGTGCTCGAATATCACATCCACCATGGTGCTGAAATAGTCATTGAGAAACGCCACGGTCTCCTCGGCGCTCATCCTCTCTGCAAGCCCGGTGAAGCCGCGTATGTCCGCAAAGAGGACAGTGGCCTTCCTTCGCACTCCCCCCAGGCCCAACGGCTCCGAGTCCTCCAGCAGGCGCTCCACAATGTCCTTTGCCATGTATCTGCTGAGGGTGCTTTTCATGCGCTTTTCGCGGCTTATGTCCTCGAAGACCAGTACCAGACCCTGGTATGTGCCGTCCCGGTCCACGAGCGGGGTGAAGTTCAGATTTAGGGATCCCCTGCGGCCTCCCGCCAGGGTTACCTCCACGTCCGGTTCCACCACCGCCCTCTTGGTCCTGTAGACATGCTCCACCTGATGGAGCAGGGGGCCTCCTCCATCACCCACCACCTGCCTGAAGTCCCGGCCGGCCAGGTCTCCGCCGTCCCCGCCGAAGAGCTCCCGTGCGGCCCGGTTTGCGGTGACCACTTGATAGGCCTGGTCCAGGGTGACTATGCCGTTGCTTATACTCTCATGAATGCTGTCCAGGTAATTGCGCATCCGGCGGGTACGTTCGTATAGCTGTGCGTTTTCCAGGACCACGGCTATTTGGGAGGATATCGCCTTGAGGTAGTCTTCGTCCTCCTCTTCGAACCGCCCGGAGCGCTTGTTGATCGCCTGAGTGACTCCGACTATCCGTCCTTCCTTGTCCATTACGGGGCATGAGAGGACGCTGCGGGTGCGATACCCGGTCCTGCGATCGTTCTCCGGGTCGAACCTGGGATCGGCGTAGGCATCCGGCACGTTCAGGGTCTCTCCGGTCCTAACCACATGACCGGCCAGGCCCTTGGAGCTGGGAATCCTGATCTCCTTCATCCTCAAGCCCTGGGCCACCTTTGACCAGAGCTCACCCCGCTCCTTGTCCAGCAGAAACAGGGTGCTCCTGTCCGCATCCAGGATCTCGGAGATCTTCCCCACTATTTTTTGGATCAGGGTATCCAGATCAAGGGTCTCGGCCAGGGAAGCGGCCACGTCCAGCAGTATGGCCATCTTTCCATGGTTTGCCAGAATCTTCCTGTAGAGTTGAAAGTTCTCGACCGCAATGGCGGTCTGGTATGTAAAGGCCTTGAAAATCGCCTCATCGTCCTGCTCAAAGGGCCCTCCCCTCTTGTTGATCACCTGGACTACACCGATTATTTCGCCCTGGAGGTCCTTGACCGGACCGGCCAGGACCGAACGGGTACGATATCCCGTCCTGCGGTCCACCTCAGGGTTGAAGCGTTCGTCTTGATAAGCATCCGGGATGTTCACCTCCTCGTCGTGCAACGCCGCCCACCCTGCGACCCCCCGTCCGACCGGGAAGCGGATCTCCCTCTTTTCCTCCCCCTGGGCCACCTTTGACCAGAGCTCCCCTGCCGACCGATCCAATAGGAACAATGACGCCCTCTCCGCGTTCATCACCCGGCTTGCCATGCGGACCACCCGATCAATCAGGCCGTCTATGCCGGATCTAAGGGAGAGTATCTCCGAGAGATCGAGAAAACTGCGCAGGTTTTCCAGGGACCGCTCAACCGCGTGGGTCCTTTGAACGGTATCCTGGAAGCGGAGGTTGCTGCGGCGTAGACGTGCGGTCACAAGGGCCAGGAAATTGCGCGCCAGGGCGGGGATGGCCTCGAAGGCGGTATCCAGTCGCCGGTATGGGAATCCGAGCAGCTCGCAGCGTTCCACGGCCCTCACCGAGGCGGACCTCACCCCGTCCGAGAAGTAGCCCATTTCGCCTATGCACTCGCGCGGCCCCACTTCTTGGAGGACTATCTCCTCGCCCGACTCCCCATGCCGGAAAACGGTTGCAGAACCCTCAACAAGAACGAAAAAGGCGTCACTCGCGGCCTCCTGCAAGATGAAGGTATTGCCGGGAGGCACGGTCTCCTCATGGACCAGCCGGGTCAATCTCTCAAGCTCATCATGCCGGAGACCGTTAAACAGAGGAATCCTGGAGAGTCTCTCCAGTCGCTGTCGCTGGAGCCCGGTCTCAAAGGCCCCGGGTTCCACTAGGCCCGCCTCCACCATGACGTCGCCCAGACGCCTCTCGAGACCTTCCTCTCTCAGGCGCCGCTGGAGCTCCAGGCCTTTTTCCACTGTCTCACGACCGCAGGGAAGATAGCTCCCAATCCTGGGGGATAGCCCCTTTTCGCCTCCTATGGAGTGGTCTCCTGTCATGGATGCGGCTCCAAACCCGCCTTCAGGGAGTCCGGGGAAGGATTGACCCTATCCGACCCACCGTGTTGCCCTGGCACGGACAGCATTATAAGCCCTGTTTGGGTCTTTACACAACCGCATTTCCCTTCCAGATGTGGCTGCCGGGCCAAAGTGGCATTGCAGGGTAAGGGCCCTTTATCCGGTCTTTTCTCTCGCAAGTCGTCCTAAATGGAACATGCGGGCGATGCACCCGCCATCCAGAGTGCGCCGGACTTCATACCCGCTCGGGCCTTGCAGACGAGGGTTTCATGATCCTCATGCCGGGCTGGCACATTTCATGCTGAGAATCCGGCAGTCAGTAGCCCCTCGCAGTGGGGACTCGAGTGGATTTCGTCCCAACCTCGCAAGCGACACAGCCGGAAGGAAATGAACGAGAAGGACCACTTTACCGGCCGGGAGACCCAGGTAGCCATCAACTCCCTAATGCATCTGGCCATGGGAAACCTCTCCCTTGACCGGATCCTGGGCCAGGCCCTGGACCTGATACTGGGTCTGGAGTGGCTGAATTTTGCCTGCTGCGGAGCTGTCTACCTTCTGGGAGAAGACCGGAATACCCTGGAGCTCCGCGCCTAGCGAGGGCTTCCTCCGGATCGACTGGAGGAATGACGCCGTATACCGCTCCAGGGATCGCTCTGTGGGCTCGCCATGGCCGACAAATCGCCGAAGCTCGAGAGGTGCTCGGACGGGCCGGGCCGGTGCAAAGGAGATCACCCCCATGTCCACTGCTGTGTCCCCTTGGTGATCGAGGAACGGCCGGCGGGCGCCGTCTTTGTATGCATCCAGGACCGGCTCCCCTCATGGGAAGGAGAATTGAAGTTCCTGTCAGCAGTATCCGCGACCCTGGCGGCCATCATAAAGCAGAAGCGGATGGAGGAGGCGGTCAGAAACATGGCCGAAGGGGTCTCAGCCGCCACCGGGGAAGAGTTCTTCACGTCCCTGGTCCGTCACCTCGCCCGAGTACTGGCGGTGGACTACGCCTTCCTTGGCGAGCTCATCGGCAAGGATTCCGAGCGTGTCAGGACCACAGCGGTATGGGGTAAGGGGGGCATCCTCGAGAACTTCGAGTATCACCTGGACGGCACCCCATGCGAGCAGGTGGCGGGCAAGACCATGTGCTGGTACCCCGAGGGGGTGCAGTCTTTGTTTCCCGAGGACGCCATGCTGGAGGAAATGGGAATAGAAGGCTATATAGGCGCCCCGCTTTTCGACTCGTCAGGGCGCCCGTTGGGACTCATTGTTGTTCTCCACGGCATGCCCCTGCCTGATACCGAATTCGCCAGGGCCCTGATGCGCATCTTCGCGGCCCGGGCCACTGCGGAGATCGAACGTAGCCGGGCCCTGAGCAATCTGGAGGAGAACCGGGCCCTGCTCCAGTCGGTGTTCGATGCCATTTCCGAGCCCCTGATAATGCTGGATCCCGAGGTGAGACCAGGGATCATGAACCTGGCAGCCAAGCGCTACTATCAGGTTGAGGATACAAAGGTTTTTCGGGGCGGCCCCTGCCACCGCATACTGGCGGGACGCCACTCACCCTGCGAAGGATGCGAGGTCATCCGGGCGGTGAGATCCGGCCTTCCCCGGTCTTTCGAGCGTGCGGGCTTCAAGGACCCTGACCGCCTGGAGCGTTTGACCATGTATCCCCTGGATGCGGGCGGATCGGGTCCGAGAGGCGCCCTTCTCCGTGTGGAAGACATTACCGAGGAGAAGCGCCTGGAGAGGCAATTGGTTCAAAACGAAAAGCTCGCGGCCCTGGGCCTCCTGGTCTCGGGAATCGCTCATGAGATAAACAACCCCAACAATTTCATAGGGTTCAACCTCCCCATTCTCCGCGACTACCTCCAGGAAATCCTCCCGCATGCCGACAGGCACGCCCGCCGACACCCCGGCCTCCAGGTCCAGGGGATGACCTATCAGGAGTTCCGCCAGGATCTTTTCAATCTCCTGGACAACATTGAACACGGTTCCCTGCGGATCAGCCAGACAGTCTCCAGGCTCAAGGAGTTCGCCAGGGCAAGGGAAAGCCGGGAACAGTCCTGGGTAAGACCCCGGGAGATAGTGGAAAGAGCGGTCACCCTCTGCAAGGGGGAGTTGGACAAGACCTCGGCCCGGGTCCTGGTGGAGGTCCCCTGGAATTTACCCCCTATCCTCGCAGACCCGGAGGCCCTGGAGCAGGTCCTGGTGAACCTCCTCATTAATGCCGGCCACGCAGCGGACAAGCCTGATCCACGTGTGACCGTGCGGGCCTTTGCCCAACATGAAGGCCGGGGAGGCCTGACCCTGGAGGTCAGGGACAATGGGTGCGGTATGGACAAGAACGCCTTGAAGAGGATCTTTACACCTTTCTTTACCACCAAGTCGGCGGGCAGGGGGACCGGGCTGGGGCTCTATGTATCCCGGAACCTGATCAATGCGATGGGAGGTGAGATCCATGTCGAGAGCGAGCAGGGAAAGGGGAGTTCGTTTCGCATAAGGCTCCCCTGGTCCGGAGTGGTGCCTCCCGAGAACGAGCAGGGGCCGCCAAGAGGGGGAGTGACATGAAGATCCTGGTTGTGGACGACGAACAGACCTTATTGGACAGCATCCGCCGGGGCCTGAGGAGCCGGGGGTATGAGGTGGTATGCTCCTCGGACGGGGGCCAGGCCTTGGGGCTCCTGGACAATGAAAAAGACATAGACCTCCTGATCACTGACTTTGCCATGCCCGGCATGACCGGGCTGGATCTGCTCGCCCGGGTGAGGGAGGAGCACGGGGTCCTCCCGGTGATCATGATGACCGCTTACGGGGATAAACAGGTGGTGACCCAGGCCATAAAGGAGCGATGTGACGCCTTCTTGGACAAACCTTTCACCTTGGAGCGGCTCTTGGCCGAGATCAAACGCCTGAGGGACCGGGTGGAAGAGAACAGGGCCGCCCGGACCATTGCCGTCCTGGTCCCCGGCGTGCTTGAAAGGATGGACGAGCCGCTTCGTGCAATCAGCTCCCTGGCCCTGGAGGGGCTCTCTTCGGCTGAAAGCCCCGATAAGCTGAAGTCTTGCTTGATCAAAATTATAGAACACTCTGATATAATAAAATCAATAAACAATGATATGGTGCACATTAGCCGCTCTTTGGAGCCCGGGACCGAGGTCATTGATTTGGTTGAGATCCTGCTGTTCGCCCTGGCTTCGATCGGGGAAGCGGCCGGAACCCGGGGCGTAGAGGTGGTCAAGCTCCTCCCCGAGGGTCCGGTCAATGTGAGGGTTAATCGGGGCGGTCTGGAGCGTACGTTCAAGGAGTTGTTTGCGAACGCCTTGGAGGCCATGGAGGGAGCCTATATCAAGGAGCTCCGCGTGGAAGCGGCCGTGGACGCCTGCGCAGGCCATGCCGTGGTCTCGATAAGCGATACCGGCTGCGGGATCCTCGAGGAGGACCGGGCCTGGATATTCTCCCCGGGTTTCACCAGGAAGGAGGGGGCGGCGGGTCTGGGCCTGGCGGTTGCCCGCCTTGTTTTGTCGAGGCACGGAGGTGACATCCGGGTGGAGAGCCGGCCGGGAGAGGGAAGCACGTTTCTTGTCAATCTCCCGGTGTGAAGGAGAGCTCTTCGGGCCATTCCCTGAGGTGGCCGTCCCATGGGCCCTTGGTGCACGCGTCCACCAGGACACTCCTTCCCGAGACGCGTATGTCCCGGCCTGCATCCACGTTGCTGCAGGCCCGCCAGATCAGTCGGGGGTGATCCGAGAGATCCACCCCCGGATCGAATAGGATCAGGATGTTCAAGACTCGAGCGGCATCCAGTTCGAACAGCCTCTCCTCATAATATGAGGTGTTCCGGCCGGGGCCCCGCTCCACCCTGAGGAGCACCAGGCCGTTCCAGGCGTTGAGCGGCCCGTCCCAGGACTTGGCCTCCAGCACCCCGGGCACTCGGTCCCTTATAAGCTTCAAGGCCTCATCACGGGCCGGGGACGCCGTCCGCATCATTCCGTCAGGAAGGGTGTTCCTGGCCGGCTCTCCCGGCAGGCGCTTGGAGAGGTCCACGCCCACCTTCCCTCCGAGCATTGGGGCCGGTGAGGCGTGCTCCAGTACGTCCAGCGGCCCTTCGGCCCGGATGAGATCGGTCTCCGGGTCCAGCCGCTCGAGCATGAGGCTGATCAGGTGCCCGGGGTCCCTGAGTGGGGTGTCCGTATCCACCACTATTATGCCCTTTGCCAGGCTCATCTGACCATGGCCCCAAAGGCCGTGTATCACCTTTTGGACCTGGCCCGGATAGGATTTTTCCACTGCAACCACCACCATGTTGTGAAACACGCCTTCGAAAGGCAGCCAGTGGTCCTTGACTTCCGGGAGAAGCGTCTGGAGCAGGGGCAGGAACAGGCGCTCGGTCACCAGACCCAGGTATGCGTCCTCCATGGGCGGGGGTCCCACCACCGTGGCGCAGTAGAGCGGCCTTCGCCTGTGTGTAACGGCGGTTACATGAAACACCGGGTAGTCCTCGGGCAGGGAGTAGTAGCCTGTATGATCCCCGAAAGGCCCCTCCCTGCACAGCTCGCCAGGATCCACATATCCTTCCAGGACGAACTCTGCCTCGGCCGGGACTTCCAGGTCAATGGTCACGCACCTGGTCATGGGGACGTTGTGCCCCCTTATGAACCCTGCCAGAAGCAGCTCGTCCACGTTCCTGGGCAACGGGGCGGTGGCTGCATACGTAGTCGCCGGATCCGCCCCCAGGGCCACGGCGACGGGCATCCTGCGCCCGGCCCGGCGGTACTCCCGGAAAAAATGGGCCCCGTCCTTGTGCGGGTGCCAGTGCATCCCGGTGGTGGATCGATCAAAGACCTGCATCCGGTACATGCCCAGGTTCCTCTTCTCCGATACCAGGCTCTTGGTAAAGACCAGGGGAAGGGTTATGTAGGCCCCGCCGTCGCCGGGCCAGCAGTGGAGGACCGGGAGCCTTTCGAGATCCACCGAGTCTCCCTTGAGTATCACTTCTTGGCATGGAGCGCGCCCGCGGTGCCGCCGAGGCAGGAACCCGGCCATGGATACCATGGTGGGAATCAGCCTGCGGGCGTCCCTTAGGCTCCGGGGCGGGGAAAGATCCAGGAGTGAACGGAGCCTCGAGCCCAGGTCATCCGGGTGGTCCACGCCCAGGCCCATGGAAATGCGCTTGAGGCTCCCGAAGAGATTGGTGGCGGCCGGATAAGGGGATCCTTCCACTTGCTCGAAGTATAAGGCCCTGCCGCCGCCGGGGGCCTTGGATTCCCGGTCGGTCAAGCGGCTCATCTCCAGGTAGGGAGAGACCCTGCTCTTTATCCTCTTGAGCTCCCCCGCCCTCTCCAGGGCCTGCACGAACTCCGCTATGTTCCGGTACCAGGTCTTCATTGAAACACCTCGCTATTTTCCGTCCAGAAATGGCCTTACCAAGGCCTCACCCCATACGCCTGACCAGTTCGTCGCCCAGGATCCCCAAGAACAGGACAACCGAGACGGCGCTGTTCACATGAAAAAACGCCACGTGTATATTTTCGAGGTCGTACGGCCTTACAATGCGGTGCTCGGCCACCAGCAGGCCACCTATCAGCAGGAGGGTCCCAACATATACCAGGCCCAGATCAAAGAACAAAAGAAGAAAGAAAAGGCAACAAAAAGCAATGAGATGGAGGAGGGCTGATACATGGAAAGCGACCCTCGCCCCGAACCTGGCCGGAATGGAAAAAAGCCCGGAACGCCCGTCATAATCGAGGTCCTGGCAGGCGTAGAGTATATCGAATCCGGCGATATATGCCAGTAGGGCCGCGCACAGCACGGCAACTGCCGGATCAAAACCCCCGGTGACCGCGACCCAGGCCCCGGCCGGGGCCAGGGAGATGGCAAAACCCAGGTATAGATGTGAAAAGACTGTAAATCTCTTGGTATATGAGTAGGAAAAAAGGACCACTAGAACCGGAAAGGCCAATATGAAACAGATCCTGCTGATCATTGCGGCCGAGAGCAGGAACAGGGCGGAGAATCCCGCCACGAACAAGGCGGCTTGGCGCAGCGAGATTTCTCCTGCCGGAAGGGCCCTTCCCGCAGTCCTGGGGTTTTCCTTGTCATAGACCCGGTCCACAATGCGGTTGAAGCCCATGGCGGCCGAGCGCGCGCCCACCATGGCCGCGAGTATCCAGAAGACCAGGCCCGGGGTGAGCGGGTGTTCCCTCTGGGCCAGCACCACCGCGGCCAGGGCGAAAGGGAGGGCAAAGATGGTGTGAGAGAACTTGATCATCCTGCCGAACACGGCGACCGTCCCCCCAAGGTTGCCCTCTTTTGCACGAAGGACCCTATTCCTGCCTGACTCCAGGTACTTCCAGGCGCAGAGCGACCCCTCCAAATAATTGAACACCTCATAGAGGGCTACTCCCAGGAGGCTCATCCCCATGATGGCGACGAACATCTGGACATAGGCGAACCGGCCCCACGCGTCCATGATCAGGAATCCGAGCCCCCTTTCGGTGGCGAAGGACTCCACAAAGAAAAGCACCGCTATCCCGGTCCCGGTTCCTATCCTGAGAGCGGTGAAACCCCCGGGCAGGGCCGCAGGGATCACCACGTGTCGAATCACGTCCAGGCCGGAGCCTCCCAATGAGCGGAGGGAATCCACATATTTGCGGTCCAGGCCGGCCACGGCGTCGCGCGTGGCCACCAGTACCTGATAACCTATGATCAGGCCTATCATCATGACCTTGGAGAGGTCGCCCAGCCCGAAAAGAACTAGAAAAACAGGCAGTAGGACTATTTTGGGTATGGGGTAAGTGAGAAATACCGCGGGCGAGAGCAGTTCGTCCGCCCGCCGGTGGAAGCCCAGAAGCAGGCCGGCTGGAAAGGCCGCCAGCCAGGCAAGGGCCATGGCTGCGCTCACCCTGAAGGCGCTCGCACCCAGGTGCTCCCAAAACAGGGAATCCTTTACGGCCGCTCCGAAAGCCGCAAAGGCCCTCTCCGGCGGGGGGAGCACGTTGGACGAGAGGCCCGAAGAGACGAGCTTCCACGCGCCTATCAATAGGACCAGGGTGAAGGCGTAACGCATGAAAGGACCCGTACCCTTCATGCCTCCAACTCCCCGCGCACCTTGCTCACGCATTCGAAGAACTCGGGCCGCGTGCGCAGTCCGGGGTCGCCGAAACCCGGGTTCTCCACCACGGCCTTGATTCGGGCGGGGCGGTCGGTAAGGATCAGGATTCTCCCCCCCAGGAACACGGCCTCCTCCACGCTGTGGGTCACCACCACGTATGTCAGCCGCCGGCCGGTCCAGGTCTCCAGCAGGGTGTTTTGCAGGTTCTCCCGGGTAATGGCGTCCAAGGAGGAGAAGGGCTCGTCCATTAGAAGGACCTCCGGCTCAACGGCCAAGGCTCGTGCTATGGCCACTCTCTGCTTCTGCCCCCCGCTCAACTGCACCGGGTATCTTTCCCTCAGATCGGAGAGCCCCAGCTCTTCCAGCAGGGGTTCGGCCACGGCCTTGGCCTTCTCCCTGGGGACTTTTCGTATCTTGAGACCCAAGACCACGTTATCGTATACGCTCTTCCATGGAAATAGACCGAAGTCCTGAAGGATGAAGGAGACTTCGCAGCCCGCCCCCCGCCCCACCTCGACCCTGCCGGAGGAGGGCCGGAGAAGACCCGCCAGGATGTATAGGAGGGTGGTCTTGCCGCAACCCGAGGGCCCGATAATCGCCAGGGTCTCGCCCTGGTCGACCGAGAACCCGATCCCCTGGAATACGGCCCCGTCCCCCGGGTCATAGGTCTTGGAGAGGCCTTGAACCTTGATCATCGGATCCCGGCCTGCCACACCACCTCCCTGTAGGGAGGCACCCTTCCGGAGAGGCCGCGGGAAACCATCCAGGCCCCTACCCGCCTCACGTCCCTCTCAGGGGGAACGTTCACCTCGGGGAACAAGGGCACCCTATAGACCTCCCCCACTTGCTCCGGGAACCTGGTCCGTTCCACAAGCAGTGCCCGGTAGGACTCCGGGTTTCGGTTGATGCGGCTGACCGCCCGGGCATACGCCCGGACGAATGCACGGCCCCTGCCCTGTTCTCCACCCAGGAACTCATTCCTCAAGGCGACCACCGTGAGAGTGGTATCCAGCCTGCGGTCGTCCAGGACCACATTCCCGCCGTGCTGCTCGGCCAGGGTCAACAGCGGCTCCGGGAGCAGGGCGGCCGGAACCCGATTCGCCAGCAGGACCTGGAGCCTCACCGGGATCTTCTTGATCTCTTCCTTCACCACATAGTCTTCCGCCAAGCCCGCGCTTTTCAGGAGCCGGTCCAGCAGGTACTCGATCACAGTGGCCCTTGATACGGCCACCTTCTTTCCCCGCAAGTCCTCGGGGTTTGCTATCGCGCTCTCGGGAGCACCCACCACCCCGAACATCCTGTGATCTTCGTTTGTGTGAAAGGCGGTGGTTACGATCCGCAGATCGGCACCGGCCCCGGCCAGGAGGAGTGTGTTCAAGAGATCGCCGAAACAGCCCTCCAACCGCCCTGCCTGTAACGCCACGTCCCTTTCCATGGCGCTCTGGAACGATACCAGCTCCAGGTCCAGACCCTCCTCCTTGAACAGTCCCTCTTCCTCGGCCACGATCAAAGGAAGGGTGTCCACCACCGGCAGTATGCCCACGCGCACCTGTTCGCTTCCCAGTGCCGTGAGTCCGCTCAGAAAAACGATTAGAAGTATAACCGCCCCCGCAAGGCTCTTCTTGGTTGACACTGTCATTCTCCTTGTTTCTCCACTCCTACCCGCCTTTCCCAGGATTATATTCCACAGGCCGGTGTCAAGGGTCAAGCACCCGGAGCTCGGCGAGCTCATTACGTCCCTGATAACAACCCCCCTCTTGTCCGCACGGGCCTTGAACTCGGGCCGCTCGGACAGGAAGTCGTGGAGGCCCGAGTCCACATGAAGCTCCAGGTCCACCGCCTCCAGGACCTCCTCTCGGGCCGCCGGGCTGAGTCTTCCCCCGTCGGGGGCCAGCCCAACCACCAGGTGGGTCGCCTGTGAGCGGATCTCTCTTGTGCTGATCCATCAGCACCACCAGGCCGGCGGTGGAGGCGAGCATGATACTCAATCCCTCCCTGTCCCTCAGCATGCGGGCGCAGGAGAGCATGGCCTTGTCGCTCGCATCCGAGGCCCAGCCCCTTGTGGCACGGATCGCTTCCAGGGCGTGGTCTCCGTCTATGGAATGCCAGTTGATCAGCGGCTCGTTCACCATGGTCTCCCTGATCCTGGCAGGCTCCAGGTCCTCGCACCCGGCCGTGTTCTTCCTGAAGGCTCGGATCACCGGGTTCTTCCCGTGGGCGAGCCCCCACCATCCTGGGAATGCGCGAGGTCTTATCCCTCCTGTAGAGGCTCAAGAATCCCTTGTAAATCCCCGCCAGCAATGAAAACAACTGCTCCCCTTGGTTGGCGATACCCGCCCCCGGGTCCTTGTCCCTGCTTTGCGCCATTTAAGTTCTTACCTCTACAATAAAAGGACATAAAAAAAGCTATATTAACGCCTTTATAGAATAAATGCATGTTAAGAGAAAGAGGCCCTCCAGTCAATGGGAAAGCCCGTGCCGCCTATAGCCGACGATCTTTGACATCATGAGACCTCTTGGTTTACCCTGGCGGTCGTACCCCTGGGAGCCGAATCGAGCAAGGAGGGTCACAGCGGATGAGGAGCGCACTGGACCTGGACCATGCAGCCGCCCTGGTGGGTGAGGCGGAAAACATCCTTGTCTTTTCCGGTGCGGGGCTTAGCACGGAGTCGGGCATCCCGGATTTTCGAAGCCCCGGAGGCATATGGGAGCGTTACGACCCTTCGGACTTCGAGTTTCAAAGGATAGTATCCGATGAGAAGGCCAGGGAGAAGTACTGGGAGATGAGCACCGAGTATTACGCGGTCATGAAACAGGCCCGCCCCAACCCCGCCCACGCGGCCCTCAAGGGGCTGGAGGACATGGGGAAGCTCCTTGCGGTGGTCACCCAGAATATCGACAACCTGCACCAGAGAGCGGGGAGCTCCCCCGAAAAGGTCATCGAGATACACGGGACGGCCTTCAGCGTATCATGCCTGGCCTGCGGCAAGGATTACGAAAGAGAAGAGATAGAAGAGCGCATCCGCTCAGGGGTCAAGGTGCCCTATTGCGACGGATGCGGCGGGGTCCTCAAGCCGGACACCGTCTCCTTCGGTCAGGCCATGCCCGAGGACAAGTTGAGAAGAGCCTTTGATCTGGCTGAGACATGCGACCTTTGTATGGTTCTGGGCTCTTCCCTGGTGGTCTACCCGGCTGCAGCAGTCCCGGAGCATGCGGCCGCGGCAGGGGCTTCAATCCTAATTGTCAACCGGGACCCCACCCCTCTGGACACAAGCGCCGCGCAGGTGATCCGCGAGTCAGTGGGCAAGGTCCTGCCTCAAGTCCTGGAGAGACTGAGGGGTTGAGGCATCAGACCTCCAGATCCACGTTTTGCCCGGTGAGAACTTCCTCTTCATCTTCGGCCTGGCCCTCTCCCCCGCCCCTCTTCTTGCGCGGCTGCTCCCGCCTCCGTTCCTCCCGCTCCCTCTGAAGCCTTGCCTTCTCATTCTCCTCTGATCCGGTAACCGTGGTGCGGCGCATCTTCTCCTGCTTGAGGGCCTTTTCCCTGGACTGCTCCTGGCCCACCTCCTCCTGTGCCTGCTGTGCGTGCTGGACCTTGTCCACCATGGAGGAAGACTTTATGCTGTTTATCCAACCTACCGTACTCATAACGATTCCTCGCCTGCAGCCCCGCCGGTTTGATCGGCGGACCTCCTGTAAGGGAGGTTTCTTATAAAGAATATCGGCATGAAAGTGTAATCCTTGAATCCCCTGCCGCCGCTTTTTGCGGATTTGCCCTTTTACACTCGGGTTGTTTCTGATAATCTCCAAACGAATCAATCGCTCCGGCCGCGAGGCTGATTCCCTTTTCCGCGGCAGGGCGCGGTTGAATCCGATAGGAGGTCCGGATTGATGCTAAGGATCGCATTCGTAGGATGGCGGGGCATGGTGGGCTCGGTACTGCTTGCGCGCATGATGGAGGAAGGAGACTTTACCGGATTCGAACCCGGTTTCTTTACCACCTCCAACGTGGGGGGCCAAGGCCCGGACGTGGGCTTGGAGGCACCCCCTCTGAAGGATGCACACGATATCTCGGTCCTGTCGGGCTTCAATGTGGTGGTTTCCTCCCAGGGGGGGAGTTACACCGAGGCGGTCTACCCGGAGCTCCGCAAGCACGGCTGGGACGGCTACTGGATAGACGCGGCCTCCACCCTCAGGATGCACGACGAGAGCATCATCGTCCTTGATCCGGTGAACGGTGATATCATCCGCAAGGGACTGCACTCCGGCATAAAGACCTTTGCAGGAGGCAACTGCACGGTCAGCCTCATGCTGATGGCCCTGGGAGGGCTCTTTGCCGGGAACTGCGTGGAATGGATCTCATCCATGACCTACCAGGCCGCATCCGGGGCCGGTGCGAACAACATGAAGGAGCTGGTCCGCCAGATGGTGGAGCTCGGCGACTCCGCACGGGATCTGCTCATGGACCCTGCAGCCACTGCGGTGGATATAGACAAGAGGATCACCTACAAGCTGAGGAGCGGCGATCTGCCTGCCGAGCACTTCTCCGTGCCCCTGGCGGCCAGCCTTATTCCCTGGATCGACCGCGCCATGGAAAACGGCGGCCAGACCAGGGAGGAGTGGAAGGGATCGGCTGAGACCAACAAGATCCTGGGCCTCAACCCTCCTGTCCCGGTGGACGGGATATGCGTACGGGTGGGGGCCATGCGCTGCCACAGCCAGGCCTTCACCATCAAGCTCAACCGGGACTACCCCGTGGACGAGCTTGAGGACATGATCAGGAACGGAAACGATTGGGTCAAGATCGTACCCAACGACAAAGAGGAGACCATCAGCCGCTTGACCCCGGCCGCTGTCAGCGGGACCCTGCAGGTCCCGGTGGGAAGGATCCGCAAGATGCTTATGGGGCCGGACTATATAGCGGCCTTCTCCTGCGGGGACCAGCTCCTGTGGGGTGCCGCAGAGCCTCTGAGGCGGATCCTGAGGATAGTGGTGGATCACCTGGGCGATTAACCCATGGAGCTGCAATCCGCCCGGTCCTGGCATCGGATGAAGACTAGAGCGATCTTCCATCAATTCCTTTTGCACCCTGTAACGGGACCCCGGGCAATGCCGGCCTCGGGGATTGACAGCCGGGCGGGCTCTTCTTACTATATACAGCGGAAGTGGATAGCTCTCTGGTGGGGCTCCCGGACTTCAAATCCGGTGTGCGGGGCTAAAAACCTCGCAGGTGGGTTCGATTCCCATGCACTTCCGCCAATCAGTAAAGTCAAGGGGTTAGGGCGTAAAGCTCAACCCCTTTTTTATCGCCTGGCATTTGTGGAGGAAAAAAAGTAAGCAGATAGTAAGCACTTCAGAAAAAAGTAAGCGGCTCCAGGAACAAAAAACCCCGTCCGAAAATGGGGCCGTTGTGGTGTATGGTAAGGCATGCGTGAGTGGCCAGGAAGCCCGTGTCATAAGTCTTCGGTAGGGAGAGAGGACCGGCGAGCATGAGGATTGAATCTTGAGTTCCTCACGCTCGAAACCGCGGAGTGAGTGGTTCGGATTGTAGCACTTGAAGACCGTCGGATTCCATATTTACCCTACAATCCTTATCCTCAAGAAAAGACGATTATTGGTACTGAAATCGTCTCGTCGGGCACCAAATTGTCTTCCTGCCGCATCATTTCTCCAATCTTTTCAGCCCATTTTCCTGGAACGTACTGTTCCCCGCACTGGCGGCACTGGTTCAGGGGGATTCCCCTGAAGATAATCAGGCTCCCGTCTTTCTTGGTCATTCGGACAGAACCGATGGTCTGAGTCACCTCGCCCCCGCATTCAAAACACTTCATTTTACAACCCTCCTCGTTCTTGGATCGACCCATTCTGAGGGATCCGGTTCATACACCGTAATCACCCACAACACGTCAAAGGCCTGACCGCATAAAACGTGAATGTCCTTTCCAAGGTGGGACTTGCCATATACAAGCCAGCTATGGCCTCTTTTATCCTCTGGATAGGCCTCAACGATCTCTCCATCCAGAAGCGCCTCTTTAACCTCAAGCGGATCGATCCCACGCCTAGAGGCCTTCTCCAGTGCGTGGAGACTGAGCTGGTAGTTTCCGGCAGTTACCTGCTGCTTAATCCATCCTATGTCCATGAATTTCTTCCGCTTCTCCATCAGGGGAAATCAAGACGCATTCGCCAAAGCGTCCCCCCAGACCATTATCCGTCACTTGGGCATCCGACGTCAACGTGTCTTGCGGCCAGCAATTCTAATTTTTTTTGGAAAACAAGGAATTCTTCAAGCTGAGAATCATGGCCGTCCATGAGGCCAAGTATGCTTTAGTCGGATGAACCCAAAAATACATGGACAGAGGGTTGTGTATCAAGCCGAAGGCAGATGTCCTTGGGGAGCTGGGAGCGGACCTTGCCGTTGAGGAGCAGGCCGAGCCCCAATGGGCTCCCCCGGTGGAACAGGATCACATAGCCGTCCTCAACCGAGAGGGTGCTTGGTATCTCTTCACCTGAAAGCGGGCTCTCCAGCTCATCGGAGGTGAGCTCCAGCCGGGCGCGGGTGGCGTGAGACCCGAAGACCTGTATGAAGCGGGTGCTGGGCTTTATGTAGGGCCCTATCTTGTGAAAGGCAGGGATGCCCACCACCGAGACCCTGAGCCCGAAGGCACCGCCCTCAAGGTGGGGGGACGCCCTCAGGATCCGCCAGCCCTTGCTCCTCTTGAAAAAGAGGTAGTGGCGGAAGAAGAATTCGGGGATGCCGAAGCGCTCCTCAAGGTACCCCAGCAGGCGCTCCCTTTCAGCGTTGCTTGCTGATGAGGGCCATGTAGAATCCCACTGAACCGACCCGGTGGGGATAGAATCGGATGGTTTTCTGTACCCGCCGGTCATAGTCCTTTCCGTTCCATGAGGTCAGTCCGGGTTCTGCAGGGAGCCCGGGCTCGAGAGGCATGACCTCGGCCCGGCCTCGTTGTGTGAGGAGATGGTCCACCACGGCCTCGTTCTCCTCGGGCGCATAGGTGCAGGTGGAGTAGAGCATGAGGCCTCCCTGTTCCAGGAGCTCGAACCCCCTGAGCAGGATCCGCCTCTGGAGCTCCAGGAGGCGGTCGGGTGCCTCGGCCCATTCCCTGTCCAGACCCCCAGAGCGTATACTCCCCTCTCCCGAACAAGGGACATCGGCCAGAATGCGGTGGAAGCGCTGCCGCATGGGGAACTGCTGGGCCTGATAGGCGGTGATCACCGCATTCAAGACCCCGAGCCTGGAGAGGTTGCTCGAAAGCGGGCTCTGCCTGGGCTGAGCGGGCTCGTTCGCCACCAGTAGACCCTGGTTTTCCATCAGGTCGGCCATGTGGGACGTCTTTCCGCCCGGGGCCGCACACATGTCCAGGACCAGGTCTCCGGGGGCGGGTGCCAGCAGCCCGGCGCACAGGCAAGAGGTCAAGGCCTGGTGGTGGATATCGCCCCTGAAATGCGCCGTCAGCTTACCGGGGCTTTCCAGTCCGGCGGCCGTGAATAACTCAGGATGGAGGGAATGGGATTGTTCGAGCCGAATTCCCAGGCGGGCGAGATCCGAGACCGCCCGCTCAGGGGGGCTTGATCCTGTTCACCCTAAGGTGGGCCGGTAGAGGCCCTTCAAGGGCCTCACTGAAGTCCCGGTACTCGGGGATCACCCCTTGGTATCGCGAGAGCCACTCCCTTGTCCTCATGAGAGGAGAGCCTAACCCTTCCGCCCGATAACGTGGTTGGCGATCACCTTTCGCTGGATCTCAGAGGTGCCCTCGTAGATGGTAAAGACCCGCGCGTCGCGGTAGTACCGCTCCACGGGAAACTCTTCAATATAGCCGTAACCGCCGTGGATCTGGGTTGCCTTGTATGCCGCGTCATTGGCGGACTCCGAGGCGAACAGCTTTGCCATGGATGCCGCTGCGCTTATGTCTTCCCCCCGGTCCCTCATGGCCGCGGCGTTCAAGGTCAGGAGGCGGGCCGCCTCTATCCTGGTCGCCATGTCAGCGATCATCCACCTCAGGCCCTGGAATTGGCTTATGGGTCTTCCGAACTGGACCCGCTCCCTGGCATATTTGACCGCGACATCCAGACAGGCCTGGGCAAGACCCACGGACTGGGAGGCAATGCCTATGCGCCCGCCGTCCAGGGAAGCCATGGCGATCATGAACCCGTCGCCCTCCCTGCCAAGGAGGTTCTTCTTGGGCACCCGGCACTCCTCGAAGACCAACTCCACCGTATCCGAACACCTGAGCCCCATCTTCTTCTCTTCCTTGCCCACTGAAAATCCCGGCGTCCCCTTTTCCACCACGAATGCGCTGATTCCCCTGTGCTTCTGCTCCTTGTCCGTGTATGCGGTCACCACGGTGACATCCGAGTGCTTGCCCGAGGTTATAAAGAGCTTGGTGCCCTCGAGTACGTAGTGGTCGCCGTCCAGGACCGCCTTGGTCTTCTGGCCGGCGGGGTCGGAGCCGGCCCCGGGCTCGGTCACCGCAAAGGATCCCAGCATTCTGCCGGCGGCCAAGGGTTTGAGATAGTGCTCCTTGAGGTAGTCCGAGCCGAAGAGGTAGATGGGGCCGCAGGCCACTGAATTGTGAACCGACATGATCACCGCTGTGGATGCGCAGGCATAGGCTATCTCCTGGAGCGCGAGCGAGTAGCTCACAGAGTCAACCCCTGCGCCGTTATACTCCGGCGGGACGTTCATCCCCATCAAGCCCAGCTCTCCCATCTGCTCCAGTATGTCCCGCGGAAACTCTCCGGTCCTGTCCCTCTCAGCGGCCCCGGGCATGACCACCTCCCGGGCGAAGTCCCGGACCATGGCCTGTATCATCTTTTGCTCTTCGGTAAGCTGGTACCCCATGCGGGCCCTCCCTTCCATGCGCACTTGCGGAGCGGCCGGGGCCCCCCGGAAGCCCCTTAGGGTGTATAGAGCACAACCACCAGCTCGGCCTTGCCGGCGCTCAGGTTGCGGAGCTTGTGGACGATGTTGGAGTTGAAATGAATAGACTGGTTCGGTCCCAGGACGTTTCGGTTCTCGCCAACCATCACTTCGATCCTGCCCTTGAGCACATAAATGAACTCCTCGCCCAGGTGCTGGTAGCTCACTCCCTTGTGATCCGATTTGGGATCTATGAACACCCTAAAGGCCTTCAAGTGCTTGTCCCGGGCCTCGGGGGTGAGGTTCTCGTAGGCGTAAGCCTCGGTCCGTTTCTGATAGTCCTGGTCCTTGCGGCGTCCCTCCTCCTTCTCCTCCCGGAGGAGGAGGCTGGAGTCTATTCCCAGGGCCCGCGAGATCCGGAGAATCACCGCCACCGGTGGGATGGCTTCGCCCTTCTCTATCTGTGATATGTATTCCTTGGAAAGGCCTGTCTCGTTGGCCAGATCCTTGAGGCTGAGCTTTCGCTCCCGCCTCAGCTTCATGACCCGCTTCCCGAAAGGCTGTTTCTTGCGGACCGCCATGACTCACCCCTAAAATAATAATTTACTTTAACTAACAGCTATATCTCTTTGAATATCGAGATTTATTCTGTGTTTCTCATTGTCTTGACAATCTGTATGACCAGGCCGGCCACCAGGACCGCGCTTATGAGGATGATCAGATTGGAGGCAAAGAAGGTCATCACGAAATGGAATGGGTCCTTGAGCTGGTACGCGCACACCAGGATATATACCCCGAAGAGGAGAAAGAAGAGGCCGGCTGCCAGTAAGAACGATTGCCTCACCCACCATAGAACAGGAGCCATGCGCCCCGCCTTTTCCTTGGTTTGATCTCAGGCTTCCTTTTCATCCCAGACTATCTTGGGGAATACCAATTGGTCGGAGGCCGTGTAGGGATCCACTTTGCCCGCTACGATTTCATCAACCGCCGTGTCGAACTCACCGGTGGAGGTAATGCGGTCCACCACGGTCTGGAGGAGCCGGCTCTTTACCATCTCGGCCAGCTCCTCCTGCACCTTGTCTTTGCGCGAGCGGAACTTGAGCTCGCCGTAAACCCCGCGCAGGTACTCGGCATGCTTGTCGATCTCGTCCAGCAGCTCGGTGACCCCGCGGTCAAAAGCAACCTCGGCCTTGAGTATCGGGGGCTTCCAGATACCGTCCTCGTACTTCTTCCGATCCATGTCGATCATGAGCCTGAGGTCGCTCATGGTCTTGTCCGCCCCTTCCCTGTCCGCCTTGTTGATCACGAAGATATCCCCCACCTCAAGGATGCCGGCCTTTATTGCCTGTATGTCGTCCCCCATGCCGGGGATCACGCATATCACCGTGGTATGGGCGCTTCTTACCACGTCCACCTCGTCCTGTCCTACGCCCACGGTCTCCACTATGATGTAGTCCTTGCCCATGGCGTCCAGGACGTCAATGGCGCTCCTGGTGGACTGGGTCAGCCCGCCGAAGTGCCCCCGGGTTGCAAGGGACCGTATAAAGACTCCCTGGTCCATGCTGTGTCGCTGCATCCTGACCCGGTCGCCCAGTATGGCCCCCCCGCTGAACGGGCTGGTGGGGTCCACGGCCAGGACGCCCACGGTCTTCCCCCGCTCCCTCAGGTGCCCTATCATCTGGTCCACCAGGGTGCTCTTCCCCACCCCGGGCGCACCCGTGATCCCCAGGACATAGGCCTTGCCCGTGTGGGGGTAAAGGGCCTTCAGCACCTCCCTGACCTGGGGCAGTCCGTCGTCAATGTCTCGGATCAACCTGGCCACCGTACGAACGTCTCCTGAAACCGCTTTTTCCACTATCTCTTCGGTCGACGGCATCCTCATTCAATCTCCCTTGGGTTTGACGTTCTCGCGGACCCACCCCACGATGCGATCGAGCGGGGTCCCGGGCGTGAAGACCTCCTTTATGCCGGCCGTCTTGAGCCTTGGGATGTCCTCTTCGGGAATGATGCCCCCGCCTATAACCACGATGTCCTCCGAGCCGCGGTCCTCCAGCCCCTTTACAACCTCCGGGAACAGGTGCATGTGTGCCCCTGCAAGGCTCGAAAGACCGATCATATCCACGTCCTCCTGGATCGCCGCCTGGACTATCTCCTCCGGGCTCTGGTGAAGGCCGCTGTAGATCACCTCGAAGCCGGCGTCCCTGAAGGCCCGCGCAATAATCCGGGCACCCCGGTCGTGGCCGTCCAAGCCCGGTTTCGCCACCATGACCCTGAGCCTCCGATTCCGCTCCATCAGCCCCTCCCCTTGAAATTATCACCTGAACCGAGCGCTTCAGGTGCCGATCAGTATATCCCGGGGTCCCGATACTCCCCGAAGACCTTCCTGAATACGTCGCACATCTCCTGGAGGCTGGCGTGGGCCTTGGCCGAGTCGATGATGGCCTCCATCACGTTCTCCCCCTTCACGCAGGCCTCCTCCAGCCGCACCAGGCACGTCCGGGTCCTCGCCTGATCCCGGTCGCTCTTGACCCTGTAAGTGCGTTCCATCTGGAGTCGCTCCAGCTCCTCGTCTATCTGGAGGACCTCCACAGGGAGGGTCTCCTCGGTTATATACTTGTTCATCCCCACCACCGTCTTCTCTTTTCTATCCACCTGCTGCTGGTAGTGGTAGGCGGCGTCTGCGATCTCCTGCTGGGGGAAGTTCTTTTCAATGGCCGCAAGCATGCCGCCCATTTCGTCTATCTTCTGTATGAGGCTGAACGCCTCGTCCTCCACCCGGTCGGTCAATGACTCCACCATGTACGACCCTCCCAGGGGATCGATGGAATTGGCCGCTCCTGACTCCTCGGCTATGATCTGCTGGGTGCGCAGAGCGATGGTCGCCGCCTCCTCCGTGGGGATGGCAAGGACCTCGTCCAGGGAGTTGGTGTGAAGCGACTGGGTTCCTCCCATCACCGCCGCCAGGGCCTCATAGGCCGTCCTCACTATGTTGTTGTACGGCTGCTGCGCCGTGAGCGAGCATCCCGCGGTCTGGGTGTGGAACCTGAGCCACCAGGAGCGGGGGTTCTTGGCGGCGAATCGCTCCCTCATGATCCGGGCCCACATGCGTCTGGCCGCCCTGAACTTGGCCACTTCCTCAAAAAAGTCCATGTGGGAGTTGAAAAAAAACGAGAACCTAGGGGCGAAATCGTCCGCGTCCAGCCCCCGCTCCCTGGCCGCCTCCACGTAAGCTATCCCGTCGGCGAGGGTAAAGGCCAGCTCCTGGACCGCGGTGGAGCCCGCCTCCCGTATGTGGTACCCGCTTATGCTGATGGTATTCCAGCGGGGGACCTGCTTGGTTCCGAACTCCACCGTGTCGGTGATCAGCCTCATGGAAGGCTTTGGGGGGCACATGAACGTCTTCTGAGCGATGAACTCCTTCAGCATGTCGTTCTGGATGGTGCCGCCCAGCTTCTCCCTGGGGATGCCCCGGTTCTCGGCCATGGCTATATACATGCCCCAGATCACCGGGGCCGGGGGATTGATGGTCATGGAGGTGGTGATCTCTTCAATGGGCAGCCCCTCGAAGAGCTCCTCCATGTCCACCAGGGTGTCGATGGCCACCCCGCACCGACCGCACTCTCCCCTGGCGCGGGGCGAGTCCGTGTCGTAGCCCATCAGTGTTGGCATGTCAAAGGCGGTGGAAAGCCCGGTCTGACCGGCGGCCACCAGGTGATGAAAGCGCCTGTTGGTGTCCTTGGCCGTGCCCAGCCCGGCGAACATCCGCATGGTCCAGAGACGGCCCCTGTACATGGAAGGCTGAACGCCCCGGGTGAAGGGATACTGCCCGGGAGCGCCGATATCCCGGGCAAAGTCCTGCTCGCGCACATGGTCGGGGGTGTAGATGCGCCGGATCTCCATGTCCGATACCGTGGAGAACCGCTCCAGCCGCTCCGGGTGCTTCCGGAAGACCCCGTTCAGCTCCCTCTGCCAACGGTCATAGAGCTCCCGGAGCTCCTCTAGCATCTCGCGGTTGTACGTCAAGGCCATAGGATCCCCCCTTTGGTCCAGGGCGTAAATCCAGCCGCCACACGCGCCCGACCTCCCCTAGAGCTTCCCCAGCAAGGAGCCGGCAATGGTGTTCTTCTGGATTTCCCTGGTCCCTTCATAGATCTCCATTATCTTGGCGTCACGGTAGAACCGCTCCACATCGTACTCCAGCATGTAGCCGTAGCCGCCGTGGAGCTGAATGGCCTCGTCAGCAACCTCCACGGCCGCCCGGGCCGCATACATCTTGGCCATGGAGGTCAGCTTGGGATCAATGCGTCCCTGGTCGTAGTTCCAGGCCGCCTTGTATACCAGGAGCCTGGCTGTCTCTATCTTGGTGGCCATGTCCGCCAGCTTGTGCTGGGTGACCTGGAACTCGGCTATCTTCTTGCCGAACTGCTTCCTCTCCTTGGTGTAGGCGAGCGCCCGTTCAAAGGCGCCCTGGGCTATGCCCAGGGCCTGGGCCGCGATCTCGATCCGGCTCTCATCAAAGAATTCCAGGACATGATAAAAGCCCCGGTTCTTCTCCCCCACCAGGTTGGAGACGGGCACCCGCACCTCGTTGAAGGAAAGCTCACCCGTGGAGGTCATCTTGATCCCCATCTTCTCCCCCACGTCCGAGTCCGTGAATCCGGAGGTGCCCCGCTCCACGATTATGACCGACTGCCCCCGGTAGGTGGGCGAGGCATCGGGGTCGGTCTGGCAGAGCACGGTCACATAGTCGCCTATGGTGCCGTTGGTGATAAAGGTCTTGGTGCCGTTCACCACCCACTCGTCCCCGTCCGTGACAGCGGTGGTATTCATGGCGGTTATGTCGCTCCCGTGGTCCGGCTCCGTAAAGCCCCCGCAGGAGATGGCCTTGCCTTCGGTCAAGGGGATCAGATACTTGGTCTTCTGCTCCTCGGTGCCGAAGCGCAGTATGATCTCAGAAGCGAAATCGGCAAGGCTGATCGCGATTCCCAGGCCGGAGTCCTGGCGGCAGAGCTCCTCGACCACCAGAGCGTTCTCCAGGATCCCGTAGTCCTGCCCTCCGTAGGCCTCGGGGAAGTGGATCCCGATGAAGCCCAGCTCGCATGCCTTTTTCCAAATCTCCCTGGGGAAAGTGTGGCCGCGCTCATGCTCCAAGGCCACCTCTCTGTCGAACTCACCCTTTGCAAAGTCCCTGGCGGCCGACCTGATCGCCTCCTGCTCCTTGCTCAGTTGAAAGTCCATACCCGGCCCCCCTCTTTCCTAGAAGCGCTCCCCCTTGAACTCGGGTTTTTTCTTCTCCAAGAAGGCGGACATACCCTCACGGGAGTCCGGGCTGGCCATGCAGAGCCCGAACTGGTCCGCTTCCATGAAGCAGCCGTCGCGCAGATCAACGTCGTATCCTCGCTCAATGGTATCCTTTATCGCCCTGAGCGAGACCTTGCCGAAGCCCGCCATTTTCTTTGCCGCCTTCATAGTCTCCTCCCAGAGCTCCTCGGGCTGGAAGACCCGATTCACCATGCCTATCGCCTTGGCCTCTTCAGCCCCGATCATGGCCCCTGTCAGACAGAGCTCCTTGGCCATCGCCTTCCCCACCAGCCGGCTAAGCCTTTGGGTCCCGCCGAAGCCCGGCATGATCCCGAGGGTCACCTCGGGCTGCCCGAACTTGGCCTTTGCCGAGGCATAGATGAAATCACAGGCCATTGCGAGCTCCGCGCCTCCGCCCAGGGCGAAGCCGTTGACACAGGCTATGACGGGTATGGGCAGCCGCTCCAAGCGGAACAGGAGGTCCTGTCCGGCCCGGGAAAACCCGCGGCCCTCGAGCGGAGAGAGGTTCACCATGTGGGATATGTCCGCACCGGCGACAAAGGCCTTCTCCCCTTCCCCTGTCAAGACCAGCACCTTTATGGAGGAATCGGCTTCCACCTCGTCCAGCGCGGCGTTGGCTTCTCTGATGACATCGGCGTTTATCGCGTTGAGCGCCTTGGGCCGATTGAACTTGATCACCCCCACGGCCTCGTCTTTAGTAAAGACGATGTTTTCGTAACTCATTTCGTATCCCTTTCTTTGTCTGGTTAGCATGATAAGTCACGCTTTCCTGATCGAACGGGGACCAGGAGAAAACCGCCCTTTCAAGGGGACACGGCCTTTTCCCGCCCGGGAGTAAACCGGCGAGGCGGGTCGGTCTAGGCAGCGGCTTCCAGGATCATGGCCATGCCCTGGCCTCCGCCTATGCATAGCGTGGCGAGACCCAAGGAGTGTCCGTCCCGCCTCATCTGTCCCATCATGGTGACCAAGAGCCGCGCCCCGGTGCAGCCTATGGGATGGCCTATAGAGATCCCGCTGCCCAGCACATTGGTCTTGTCCGGATCGCAGCCGAGCTCCCTCATGCAGGCTATGGCCTGGGAGGCGAAGGCCTCGTTGAGCTCTATGACGCCGAAGTCGCCAATGGAAAGCCTCTCCCGGTCCAGGATCTTCCGGACCGCCGGTATGGGGCCAAGGCCCATGTAGGCCGGATCAATGGCGGCCGAGGCATAGGCCTTGATCTTGGCCAGGGGCTGGAACCCCAGCTCCTTAGCCTTATCCGCACTCATCACAAGGAGGGCGGCGGCCGCGTCATTGATGCCGGAGGCGTTCCCCGCGGTGACCGTACCGTCCTTCTTGAAGGCCGGGCGGAGCTTGGCCATCTTTTCCACGCTGGTGTCCATGGGGCGCTCGTCCGTGTCAAAGACCAAGGGATCGCCCTTTCTCTGCGGGACCGCAATGGGCACTATCTCATCCGTGAAAAGGCCCTTTTCAATGGCCTCCCTGGCTCGCTTATGGCTCAAGGCCCCCAGCTCGTCCTGCTCCTGGCGTGATATCCCGTATTTTTCAGCTATATTCTCGGCGGTTATCCCCATGTGATATCCGTAGAATATTTCAAACAGCCCGTCAAAGACCATCAGGTCCACCAGATCCGCGTTGTTCATCCTGGCGCCCCAGCGGGCGGCCGGGATCGCGTAGGGGATCAGGCTCATGTTCTCCATGCCCCCAGCCAGCACCACCTCGGCCTCACCGGCCCGGATGGACTGCGCGGCCAGGGCCACGGCCTTCATGCCTGAGGCGCACACCTTGTTCACGGTGAAGGCGTTGGTCTCCTTGGCTATGCCCGCCCGGATCATGGCCTGTCGAGCCACGTTCTGTCCCTGGCCCGTTCCGACCACGTTTCCCATTATCACCTCGTCCACCTGGACCGGCCTCAGGCCCTCGTCATAGTCATAGCCCTGTTTTTCCAGGTCGATCATTCCGCCCCCCTTAAGGGGGGCGGGCTCGTATTTGGTCAGACCCTCCCCGGCGACCGGGCGCAGCCCGGCCTTCTTCAGTGTCTCCTTGAGGACCGCCGATCCCAGATCCACCACAGGGGTCGATTTTAGTGTGCCTCCGAAGGCCCCTACCGGGGTCCTGGCTCCTGATACGATAACCACTTCTGCCATAGTGTCCCTCTCCTTGTCACATTTCCAGTTCTCTAGTCATATCATCCTGCTTCATTGTACACCACAAGGGTGACCGCCTCGCCTCCGCCCAGGCAGAGCGAGGCTTGACCCTTCTCTGCACCCATGTCCTTCATGGCGTAAATCAAGGTAGTCAGCACCCTCGCACCGCTCGCTCCGATGGGATGCCCCAGGGCCACCGAGCCGCCGCGCACATTGACCTTGGCAGGGTCCAGATTCAGCCCCCTTTCTATGGCCACGGACGAGGTGCTGAAGGCCTCGTTGATCTCGTGGAGATCCATGTCTCCCACACTGAGCCCGTCCTTGGCCAGCACCCTGGGGATGGAAAGGACGGGGGCCACCAGGACGTACTTCATGTCAATGCCGGCAGAGCCCTGGGCCCCCAGTCTGACCAGGGGCCGGCAGCCCAGGTCCCGTGCCCTCTCCCTGCTCATGACCACCACTGCAGAGGCCCCGTCGCTTATCTTCGAGGCGTTGCCCGCGGTGGTGGCCCCGTCCTTGTTAAAGGCCGGGCGGAGCTTGGCCAGGGCCTCGGCGCTGGTGCGGGGCGGGCGCACCGGGATCTCGTCCGAGTCGAATCGGACCGGTTCGCCCCTTCTTTGGGGCACGTCCACGGCCACGATCTCCCGGGCGAAGGCCTCCTCCTCCATCGCCTTCCAGGCCTTTTCATAGGAGGCAAGCGCAAAGGCATCCGCATCCTCGCGGCTCACTCCGTACTTCTCCGCCACGAGCTCGGAGCTCATCCCCATATGGAAGTCGTTTACATGATCCCAAAGGCCGTCGTGGACCATGCCGTCCACCACCTTGCCGTTGTTCATGCGGTATCCGGTGCGCGCCTTTTCCAGCATGTACGGGCAGAGGTTCATATTTTCCTGGCCCCCGGCCACCACCACGTCCGCATCGCCGCACCGAATCGCCTGTGCCGCGAGCATCACCGCCTTGAGGCCGGAGCCGCAGACCTTGTTCACGGTTAGGGCCCCCACATCCCACGGAAGACCGGCCCTCACCATGGACTGCCTCGCCGGGTTCTGGCCGAGTCCGTGTGGAAGCACGGAGCCCATTATTACCTCGTCCACGTCTTCCACCCCCAGCTCCGCCCGCCCCAGGGCCTCGCGGATCACCAATGCCCCGAGATCGGTGGCCGAGACGCCGGATAGTGTTCCTGCAAAATCACCGATTGCGGTCCTACATGCACTCACTATGACCACGTCCCTCATGCAACTCGCCCCCTTTCCCGATTTTCAGGGCGCTCCGCCGGCTTTTCTCCGCCGGACCCGCCGCCCGGTACGGCACCCTATACAGCCAAAGGATTTCAGAAATTTAGAATATATCTGGAGGAGCATTTTCAAGTCAAGCCAAATTGCCGCGGTGTTTTTCCTTGACATCAGATCTAACACACCGCTAATAATACAGAAATTCTACTCATTAATAGAGGAAAGGCAGGAAATGAACCCAATTGCACAAGAGCTCAATAATCGCATCACAGAGGCAAACCCCCATGTCTATGAGATGCTCTCAGGTGTGGGGCGGGGCCTCTTCTTCCCAAAGGGGATCCTGTCCCAGAGCGCAGAGGCCAAAGAAAAGGCCCACAGGTTCAACGCCACCATCGGCATGGCCACGGAAAAGGGCCGAACCATGCACCTCGGGCCCGTCATGGACCCTATACGCGGCCTGAGACCTGAAGAGGCCCTGACCTACGCACCTTCATTCGGGCTGCCCGAGCTCAGGGAGGCCTGGAAAGAGGCCCTGTTGCGAAAAAACCCTTCGCTCGAGGGCTCCAGCCTGAGCCTTCCGGTGGTTACCAACGCCATAACCCACGGCCTGAGCGTGAGCGCGGACATGTGGGTCGACCCCGGGGACGCGATCATACTCCCTGACAAGATGTGGGGAAACTACAATATGATCTTCTCGGTGCGCAAGGGCGCTCGTGTGGTAAACTATCCGCTGTTTTCACCAAGCGGCGGTTTCAATCTGGACGGGTTCCGGGACTGCGTCCGGACACAGGCAGCTGAGCGGGGCAAGATACTGGTTGTCTTGAACTTTCCCAACAACCCCACCGGGTACTCCCCCACCCGGGCCGAGGCCGAGGGGATCGCAGGGATCCTGGGAGAGACGGCCGGTGCCGGGACCAACGTAGTGGCTCTAACGGACGATTCCTACTTCGGGTTGTTCTATGAAGAGGCCGTTTTCAGGGAATCCGTTTTCACTTGTCTGGCTGGTCAAAGAGAGCCGCGCCTGGTGGCGGTGAAGCTGGACGGGGCCACCAAGGAGGAGTATGTATGGGGCCTGAGGGTGGGCTTCATTACTTACTCGGCATGTTTCGAGGGGGATGAGGGCCCGTTTTACGACGCCCTGGAGCGAAAGACTGCAGGCGCCGTCCGGGGCTCCATCTCCAATGCCAGCCGTCTCAGCCAGGCCCTTGTGCTCAACGCGTTCCGCTCCGAGGACTACTCCGCTCAAAAGGAGGAGAAGTTCAGGATACTCAAGGAGAGGGCCGGGGAGGTCAAGCGGGTCCTTGCCGATCCCAAGTACCAGGGAGCCTGGGAGCCCTACCCCTTCAACTCCGGATACTTCATGTGCCTGAGGCTCAATACGGTGGAGGCCGAAGCCCTGCGGGTCCATCTCCTGGAAAAGTACGGGGTGGGCCTGATCGCTCTGGGCGGAGGAGATCTGCGGATAGCCTTCTCCTGCATTGAAAAGCCCGATATTCGGGAGCTATTCGACACTATTCTTCAGGGAATACAGGATCTCGAGTAGATGTGGTGGAAAGACCCGGACAGCCTTATTGAAGACTTGAGCCGGGAGCAGTGGTCCGGAGAACTGCCCCGCGATCGGGAATTCTGGAACTGGCTGATGGAGTGGATAGAGGAAAACGTCCTCTCTCCGTTCTTGAGCCGATTCGTCAAGCAGGTGGACGAGATCATCGAGATCAACCCGGAGCTCTCGGAAAAGGAGATCCTGGCAACAGCCACCTTTCACATGGTCGATTTTCTGGGGGCGGACTCCGCCTCGGTGCGGATCTATGATCCTTACACAGAGCAGATGCTCTCCTACGGATCCCACCCGTCCAAGGAGGAGGACAGGGAGACGTACATCCCCCTGGAGGATACCGTGGCAGGCGAGGTGGTGAGGAGCAGGCGGCCTTACCTGGTGCCCGACATCGAGAAAGAACAGCTCTACAGGGACAGGCAGGCCATGTCCCTGAAAGGCGTCCACTCCATGATGGCCATTCCCGTGGAGATCCCCAGGTTCTTCCCCCACGAAAGGGACGCAGTGGGCGTAATACAGATCTATTTCCCGGACAAGAACCGCAGGTTCACCACCCTGGAGATCGAGGCGGCCAAGGTCATGAGCCGCAGGCTGAGCTTTGTGATCGCCCGGAAAAAGATCCTTTATCTCTACGCCATGAACGAGAAGAAGGAGGCCATTGTCCGCAACATCTTCCTAAAGCTGGGCTCCAGGGAAGGCGTAAAGATGAAGGACGTCTTCAATCAGGTCATCCCTGAGCTGGCGGACATAATCCACCTGGAGAGTTGTGCGCTCTTCTCCGTGGACCAGGATATGGAGAACGCGGTCCTGGAGGCCGGCTACCCTGATACGGTGGGCTATCACGGGATAGGCAAGAGGTTCCCGGTGAGCAGCGAACCGGCATTCGAGCTGATCCTGGGCAAGCGCGAGTACGTGGAGGAGTCCCCTTACGAGATCGTCACCCCCTCTTACCTGCTGGTCACGGACCCCCAGAAGAGTGAACTGGTATCCGCTTCGGTCAAGCGGTTCGCGGCCAATCACAATATAAATTCCATACTCTATATCCCCCTCAGCATCGGCGGGGAGATCACCCACTTCATGACCTTCGACGCCCTGGACCAGAGGCAGCGCTACACAGAGGACGAGATCGAGGTCTTCCTGTTCCTGGGCAGGGAGCTCGTAAAGGCCCAGAGGATGGAGCACCTGGACGACACCCTTCACGACTTCAAGAACCCGGCCATCGCCACCGCTGGGTTCGCCAGGCGGCTCAAACAGCTCCTGGAGAGCGGGGTTTCGGAGCGGGATGAGGCCAGAATCAAGCGCTATGTGGAGGTCCTGCTCGAAGAGACCAGCCGGCTCCAGGAAATGGCGCTGAGCATATACCAGGTGGGCGAGGAGCAGGTGGTCGACCTCAGCGAAGTCGCCAGGTACCGTTTTGAAATCAACCAGGAGGCGATCAAGGAGCAGCTCAAGCAGAACGTCACCCTGGAAGACGGCCCGTATGAAGAATCCCTGTGGGTTAGATGCTACCCCATGCACCTGGAGCGCGTCCTGGACAACCTGTTAAACAACGCCACAAATGCAGTGCCTCTGAAGGGAGGAAGGCTGTCGGTGCGCACTTACAAGGAGGGCGGTTGGGCCTGTGTGGAGATCACCAACACCGGCCTCATCTCCGACGAAGACCGCACCCGCCTCCTTGAAGGGGAGGGCCGCGGACGCGGGATCTATATCACCCACCGGATAATACGGCTGCTGAAGGGGCGACTGGAGATCCGAACCGGCAAGGATTCCACCACCCTGCTCGTCCGCCTCCCGCTGGCTCAAAAGGGCTTGGACTCCGGTTGAGCCGGTCAATCTCCGAACTCCATGTCGAACTGCGAGAACTCACCGCTCTTGGGAGCCTCCGGTGGCGGGACGTGCTCCTTGGGTTCGGAGCCTTCCAAAAAGGCTTGAAAGACCGTGCTCTCGGAGTAGGCACTGGCCAACAACCCCTTTTCTTTGTCGATCTTGGCGAAGACCACGCCCTCGGGTACGGGGAAGTCGTTCACTGCCCGGCCCTGGTGTACGTCCTGCATGAAATAGAGCCAAATGGGGCTGGCTGCCCGGGACCCGGTCTCACCTTTGCCCATGGGCGAGCGGTCATCGTATCCCACCCATACCCCGGCGGCGATCTCCGGGGTATACCCCATGAACCAGGCGTCGCGGAGCTCGTTGGTGGTCCCGGTCTTGCCGGCTGCAGGCCTCTTCAGGGCCTTGACCCGCCAACCCGTACCCTCCTGGATCACGCCCTCCAGCAGGTCGGTCATCACATAGGCGTTGGCGGCCGGTATGGCCCGGTCCAGTCGGGGTTGGTTCTCCTCCAGGATGTTTTCGTCTCTGTCCATTATCTTCTCAATAAAGTAGGGCTCCGGCCGCATGCCGCTGTTTGCAAACGTGCCGTAGGCCCGTGTGAGCTCTTGTAGGCTCAACCCTGAAGAGCCCAGTGCGAGGGACAGATCCGGGGTCAGGTCGGATTCTATACCCAGGCGCCTTGCATATTTTATGGCCCTATCAATGCCTATTTTTCTTAGTATCTTTATTGTTATGACGTTCTTGGACTTGATCAGGCCTTCCCTCAAGAGGGTCCTGCCCTTAAACTCCCTTTTGTAATTTTCCGGTCGCCACAACTCATCCTTTTCTTCCATAGGGGCCACATACGGGGCGTCAAGGACCACCGAAGAGGGCGTCAGTCCGTAGTCAAGGGCCGCGGCATAGATCACCGGCTTGAAGGCCGAGCCAGGCTGCCGCCTGGCCTGAACAGCCCGGTTGAACTGGCTCTTCCTATAGTCCCCGCCCCCGACCATGGCCAGTATGCTACCGCTCTTGACGTCCATGGCCAGCAAGGCCCCCTGGACCTCGGGCTCCTGCTCCAGGCCCACAATCCAGTCGGCCTCGTCGCCGGTCTCGTTTTCCTCCACCAATCTCACCAGGATCACATCGCCCCTGGCAAGCACATCGCCCGGCCGCCTGACCTTCACCGCCCCATAGTGCACATCAGGGTTCGGCTTCCGGGCCCATTCCATACGCTCCAAGCCGAGCAACCCGGTTTCTCCCCCGAGACCCACCAGCACTTCCTTTTCCCCGTCATCCACATCCAGGACCACGGCCTTCTCCACCGGCCCCTCCTGGAGGGGGTCGAGCGAAAGCCGTTCTTCAGCCCTTGAGAGGAAAGGGCCTATCTCCTTTTCTTCCAGCCGGCCGATCGGCCCCCGATAACCCTCCCGCTTGTCCAACTCCCTGAGCCCCTTTTCCAGGGCGTCTTGGGCCTTCTTCTGCATATCCAAATCCAGCGTGGTATGGACCCTCAGCCCGCCGGTGTACAACGCATTCGTTCCATAGGCGTCCTCCAAGTACTTGCGAACATGTTCGGTGAAATAGGGAGCTTTCATGAATGTATTATCTTCTTTTTTTCTCAGATCCAACTCTTTTGACAGCGTCATATCAGCCGCTATTTGAGTGATATAGCCTTCCTTGACCATTCTATCCAGCACGTAAGCCTGCCTTGCCTTGGCCCTATGAAAGTGCGCCAGGGGGGAATAGCGGCTCGGGGCCTGGGGCAGTCCCGCCAAAAGAGCGCTCTCAGCCAGTGTCAGGTCTTCGGCGGACTTGCCGAAATAAGTCCGGGCAGCGGCCTCCACTCCGTAAGCCCCGTGCCCCAGGTAGATCTGATTGAGATAGAGGTAGAGTATGCGCTCCTTCGAAAAATTTTTCTCTATTTGGAGGGATAATATGGCCTCCCGCGCCTTTCTACTATAGGTCTTCTCCGGGTTCTTGAGCAGGAGAGAGCGGGTCACCTGCTGGGTGATGGTGCTCCCTCCCTGGGTGATCTTTCCCGCCTCCAGGTTCTTGATAAACGCCCTGAAGATCCCCTTCAGGTCGATTCCCTCATGCTCGAAGAAGCGGGCGTCCTCTGCGGCCACGAATGCGGAGACAAGATGGTCAGGGAGTCGGTCCAACGGCACCACGATCCTCTTCTCCTCCCAGAACCGGCCGATCACACTGCCGTCCGAGCTGTAGACCTGGGTTATTATGGGCGGATCGTAATCTTCGAGGTCTCCTATGTAGGGAAGGTTGCTGGACCACACATACCACAAGTATGCCCCCGCCCCTGCACCGGCAACCATGACCAAGAAGAAGGCGATCAGCAGGAACTTCAACCAGCGCTTCATCCAAGACCCCCATCCGAACAATGTAATTTATATTGCACAAAGGCGCTCTCCTGTAAAGTGGCCGGTAGGACCGCCGCAGGCCTTCCCCACAGATCACCGGGGCGTTACTCGGTCCAGGCACCGGTACTGGACCGCCTCGGCCAGGTGCTCGGGCCGAATATCCCCCGCCCCTTCCAGGTCGGCCACAGTACGGGCCACCTTCATTATTCGCACATACGCCCTTGCGCTCAGCCCGAAGCGCTCCATGGCCCTCTCGAGCAGGCTGTGGCAGGACTCGTCCAGTGAGCAGCAGAGCCTGACCTGGCGGGAGCTCATGGCCGAGTTGGTAAGGACCCCGGATCCCTTCAACCTCTCCTCCTGCACCGCCCGTGCCGCCCACACGGATTCCCGCATCCGCCGGGATGAGCGCCCCGGCCTCCCGGCGGCCAGGTTTTCATAAGGCACGGGAGGGACTTCCAAGTGGAGGTCTATCCGGTCCATCAGAGGCCCGGAGATCTGCGAGCGGTACCGGATCACCTGCTGGGGCGTGCAGGCGCACTCCCTGCGGGGGTCGCCCAGGTGCCCGCACGGGCATGGGTTCATGGCGGCCACCAGCATGAAGGAGGCGGGATAGCTCACACTGGACTTGGCCCGGGATATGGTCACCGCCCCGGATTCCAGGGGCTGCCTCAGCACCTCCAAGACGTGCCTTCGAAACTCGGGGAGCTCGTCCAGGAACAGGACCCCGTTGTGGGCCAGGCTGACCTCGCCCGGTCTGGGGGCCTTTCCCCCTCCTATGAGGCCGGCCTCGGTTATGGTGTGATGAGGGGCTCGAAATGGGCGTTTGGTTATCAGAGGCTCCTCGCGGGGTATGAGGCCTGCTACGCTGTAGACCTTGGTGGTCTCCAGGGCCTCCTCAAAGGTGAGCCGCGGCAGTATGGTGGGGATGCGTCTGGCCAGCATGGTCTTGCCCGACCCCGGGGGCCCCACCATCATGACATTATGCTTCCCAGCCGCCGCCACCTCAAGGGCCCTTTTGACGTTCTCCTGCCCGCAGACCTCGCCGAAGTCCTCGCCGTGCTCCCCTTTTGAAGCGAACAAGGTCCGAGGATCCGGCCTGAGGGGGTCAATCGGAGACTTGCCGCAGAGGCTCTCCACCACCTGGGAGAGGTGTGCCACCGGATAGATGGAAAAACCCTCCACCACCGCCGCCTCGGCCGCGTTCTCGGCCGGGAGGAACATCCCCTTTAGCCCGGCCTCCCGGCCGTTCACCGCCATGGGCAGGGCTCCTGCAACAGGCCTGATCCCTCCGTCCAGGGAGAGCTCCCCTACCAGGAGGTGCTCGGCCAGGGGCTCCTGCGGGATCAGTCCAGTGGCCGAGAGGATGCCCACCGCAATGGGGAGATCAAAGGCGGTCCCTTCCTTCTTTATGTCGGCCGGGGCCAGGTTGACCGTGATCCGGTCGGAAGGAAAGGCGTAACCGGAGTTCCGTATCGAGGTCCTCACCCGGTCCTTGCTCTCCCTTACCGCCCCCTCGGGAAGCCCCACGGTGGAAAACGAGGGAAGCCCGCCGGAGATGTCCACCTCCACGCTAACCACATAGGCCTGGATGCCTATGACCGCACTGCTCAAGACTCTTGAGAGCATGGGATCAATTTTCGGCGGGGGGATGGGTGTGCGAATTTATCTTTACATCAACTATGTCAAATGGTAAAAAATAAAGTTTATTTCATCTCCCGCCCACACCCTGGCGCGGGATCACTGAGCAGGAGAGCACAATGGCGCGAATTACAGTAGAAGACTGCCTCCAAAAAGTAAACAACCGTTTCGCCCTGATCCACATGGCGGCCAAGCGGGTGAGGCAGCTCCGAAAAGGGGCCGAACCCATCATCTCATCCAAGAACAAGGACGTGGTTGTGGCGCTGAGGGAGATCGCAGCAGGGAACGTGGTCAAGGCCGAACCCATGGACTCGCATAGGCTGTTGGACACCCACCCGGACACGCTGGCGGATGAGCTCCTTGCAGAGGCGGCGGGTGCCCAGCAGGAGGAGCCGGGAAAGGATTCTCAGAAAAAGGAGGCGGCCGCCGAGAAAGAGGACGAGGACAAGGCCTAACGGCAAGTAGACCGGAGTCAAGTTTCAATGGCGAAGAGAGATTACTACGAAGTGCTCGGCGTCTCCAGGGATGCAGGAGAGGACGAGATCAAGAGGGCCTACAGGAAGCTGGCCATGAAATATCACCCGGACCGGAATCCCGGGGATGAGGAGGCGGAGAATCGCTTCAAGGAGGCTGCCGAGGCTTATGAGGTTTTAAGAGACCGAGAAAAGCGGGAGATCTATGACCGCTTCGGTCACGAGGGGCTCCAAGGGACCGGATTCCAGGGGTTCAGCGGATTTGAAGACATCTTTTCCAGCTTCGGGGACATCTTCGAGGAGTTCTTCGGATTCGGAACCAGACGACGGCGTGCAAGCAGGGCCAGGAGCGGCAACAGCCTGCGATATGACCTGGGGATCACGCTGGAGGACGCCTTCACCGGCAAGGAGCAGGAGATTGTTTTCCCCAGGGAGCAGGCGTGCGAGAGCTGCTCCGGCTCGGGACTGAAGCCTGGCAGCCGGCCCGAGGTCTGTACCACATGCCAGGGCCGGGGCCAGGTGATAAGGTCCCAGGGTTTCTTCCAGATCAGCTCCACCTGCCCCTCCTGCCGGGGGCAGGGCCGGGTGATCACCGACCCGTGCGAAGGCTGCGGGGGCACCGGAAGGGTGCGGGCCGAGAAGCGCATCACTCTGAAGATACCACCGGGCGTGGACACCGGCTCCCAGCTCAGGCTGAGGGGAGAGGGCGAGCCCGGGACCCAGGGCGGCCCCCCGGGGGATCTCTTTGTGGTGATTCATGTCCGAAAGCACGAGATATTCACCAGGGAGGGGGAGCACCTCTTCTGCGAGATCCCCGTCTCGTTCGTGCAGGCTGCCCTGGGGGATAAAGTGAAGATCCCGGTAATTGACGAGGAAGACGAGACAGAGCTGGAGATCCCCAAAGGGACTCAGCCCGAGGACGTTCTCACCCTGCAAGGCCGAGGGATGCCCGCCTTGAAGGGCCCCCGGCGGGGGGACCTGTTTGTCAAGGTCCATGTCAGGATACCCAAGCGCCTGAACCAAAGGCAAAAGGAACTCCTCGAGGAGTTCGCCGGACTGGAGGGCGAAAAGGTCACCCACAAAGCCAAGAACTTCTGGAAGAAGATAACTCATTGATCCCAAGAAGCCGATTTCGGAGGATGATGAAGGGACCATGTTAAACAAAAATAAACTGGAATCATTCAGGAAATTGCTCAACGAGCGCCTGGAGGAGCTCCTCGACCAGGCCTATGAGACGGTCGATGACATGAGCGACCACAAGGAGAATCTCCCTGACCCTTCGGATAGAGCCACCCTGGAGTCCGACCGCAACTTCACCCTCAGGATCCGCGACAGGGAAAGGAAGCTCATCGGGAAGATAAAAGAGGCATTGGAGCGGATAGACAACGGGACTTACGGCATCTGTGAGGAGTGCGGGGAGGACATATCCGAGAAGAGACTCAGGGCGCGACCGGTCACCACTCTTTGCATCGACTGCAAGAAGAAGCAGGAAACCGATGAGAAGATAAGAGGGGTGTAGGCCTCATCAGGCTTACCACCATGCCCGAGCATACGAAGAACCAGCAAGAGGCGTCCCCCGGAGGCAATGGTGAACGGTTGGAGGTGATCACCACCCACCTCAACGCCGACTTTGACGCCCTGGCCTCAATGCTCGCCGCCAGCAAGCTGTACCCCGATGCAGTCCTGGTGTTCCCGGGCTCCCAGGAGAAGGGCCTAAGGAACTTCTTTCTCCACAGCGCATCGTACGTCTTGAATCTCACCAAGATCCGCCATGTGGATCCGTCCAAGGTAAGCCGCCTGATCCTGGTGGACACCAGGCAGAAGAGCCGCATCGGGAAGTTCGCCGAGCTCGCCGGCAAGCCGGGGGTGGAGATACACATCTATGACCACCACCCGCCCTCTGAGGACGACATCAAGGGAGACGTGGAGCACATCAAGGAGCTCGGGGCCGCCACGTCTCTTCTGACCGGCCTCCTAAGGGGGAGAGGCATTCGGTTGACCCCGGACGAGGCCTCCATAATGAGCCTGGGAATCCATGAGGATACGGGCTCCTTCACTTTTTCCTCCACCAAGCCCGAAGATTACAGGGCCGCTGCATGGCTGGCCGAGCAGGGCGCCAGCCAGAACCTGGTGGCCGACCTCCTGACCAGAGAGCTGACCGCCGAGCAGGTCTGGCTCCTCAATGACCTCACCAAGGCCGCCACCACGCACACCATCAACGGAGTCGAGGTGGTTATATCCCACGTGATCCGGGAAGAATATGTGGGGGATTTCGCCGTCCTGGTCCACAAGTTCATGGAGATGGAGAACCTGGATGTGATCTTCGCCCTGGCCCAAATGGAAGACAAGGTCTACCTGGTGGCCAGGAGCCGAATAGAAGAGGTAAACGCGGCAGAGGTGGCGCTGGCCTTCGGCGGAGGCGGGCACCCGCAGGCCGCCTCGGCCACCGTCAAGAACAAGACCCTCATACAGGTCCAGCGGTCCCTGGAGGAATTCCTGTGGAACCACATAAACCCCCGCAGGACCGCCGCGGACATAATGACCTCCCCGGTGATCCAGGTCTCCCCGGAAGCGACCATCCAGGAGGCGGCCACCTCCATGACCAGGTATAACATCAACGTACTCCTGGTAACCGATCAAGAGGAGCGCATTCAGGGGTACGTGACCAGGCAGGTGGTTGAAAAGGCAGTGTTCTTCGGCCTGGGGCATCTGCCGGTCAGGGAGTACATGAACATCGAGTACTCCGCTGTGGGCCCGGAGGCGGGGCTCAAGGAGCTCCAGGACCTCATCATAAAGAACAAGCTGCGGATCCTGCCGGTGGTCGATGAGGGACGGGTGCTGGGGGTGATAACGCGGACGGACCTCCTGAGTATCCTGGTAGGGGAGCCGGTCATCGGGGACTTCCTATATGACTCCCGCAATACAGCCGGCTTTGTTCGCAAGAAGAACATGGCGGCGGTCCTCAGGGAGCGGCTCCCCAACAACGTAATCCAATACTTTAAAGAGTATGGGTTAGTCGCCGATTCGATGGGATTTAATGTCTTCTTGGTAGGGGGTCTGGTCAGGGACGTCCTCCTCAAGCGGAGCAACCTGGACGTGGATCTGGTGGTTGAAGGAGACGGCATAGAGTTCGCCCAGGCCTATGCGCGGAGACACCCTGAGGTCCGGGTGCGGGCGCACAGGAAATTCGGTACCGCGGTCATAATATATCCCGACGGATTCAAGGTGGATGTGGCGACCGCCAGGATCGAATACTACGAGTCCCCCGCGGCCCCGCCAATAGTGGAGACCAGCTCTCTCAAGCAGGACCTCTACCGCAGGGACTTCACCATGAACACCCTGGCCGTGAAGTTGAACCCAAGACACTTCGGCACCCTGGTGGACTATTTCGGGGCCCAGAAGGACATAAAGGAAAGGGTCATCCGGGTGCTCCACAACCTGAGCTTCGTGGAGGATCCCACCCGGGTGCTGAGGGCCATCCGCTTCGAGCAGCGGTTCGGTTTCAAGATCGGCAAGCTCACCCTGGCCTTGATGAAGAACGCTGTGGCCATCAACACCTTCAGGGACATGTCCTTGCGAAGGATCTTCCTGGAGCTGAGACTCCTGCTGATGGAAAAGGAGCCGGTCAAGGCGATCGAAAGGCTGGAGGAGTTCGACCTCTTGAACGTCATCTCCCCGGAGATCAAGCTCACCCGGGAGCTCCAGGCCCTGCTCCAGGAGATGGAAGGAGTGCTCTCCTGGTTTCACAGGCTTTATCTGGAGGAGGCATACCAGCCCTGGAAGGTCTATTTCCTTGGGCTGACCTCCCCATTGGGCGATACCGAGCTGGCCGAGCTTGCAGCGGGCTTCCAGATGTCGGAGCAGGAGGGTCTGGGCCTGGTCCGCCAGAGGGGGCGCGCCCGGAACCTGACAGAGACCCTTTACCGCCTGCCAGAGGAAGACAACTACGGGGTGTTCTCGCTTCTGTCCCAGTACGACACGGAGGTCATCCTTTACATCATGGCAAAGGCGGCCAACGAGCGGATAAAGCGACAAATATCACATTATTTCACAAGGTTGAGGAGTATACGCACGGCCCTCGGGGGACGGGACCTCCGAGAAATGGGAATAGAACCAGGTCCGGTATACCGGGAGATCCTGGACAGGCTCCTGGAGGCCCGCATGAACGAGCAGCTCCACCACCGTGAAGACGAGGCCAGGTTCGTAAGGGAGCACTACTCTCACCTGATCAGGGGAAATGCAACGGCCGGGAAGCCGTCGAGCAAGGCCGGCCAAAGAGAAAAACCTTGAATGTTTCATCTTATCCCCTAAGATTGATTCCTCCGCAGACTGCGGAGAGAACCTGACGGCGGGGGAGATCATTTTATGGCAAAGAAACGGATCGTGAGCGGAATGCGGCCCACAGGGCGGATGCACCTCGGACACCTCCACGGAGCCCTGGACAACTGGAAGCGGTTGACCAAGGACTATGAGTGCTTTTACTTCATCGCCGACTGGCACGCCCTTACCAGCGACTACTCCGACACCGCAGGGCTTCGGGGATTCACCCAGGATATCATAATCGACTGGATATCCATCGGGCTGGACCCCGAGATCGCCACCTTCTTCGTGCAGTCCCACATCCTGGAGCACGCCGAGCTGCACCTGTTATTCTCCATGGTCACCCCCCTGCCCTGGCTGGAGCGCAACCCCACATACAAGGAGCAGTTGAAGGAGCTTACCCAAAAAGACTTATATACTTACGGATTCCTGGGTTACCCGGTGCTGCAGGCGGCGGACATACTGATCTACAAGGCAAACGGTGTCCCGGTGGGCGAGGACCAAGCGCCCCATGTAGAGCTCACCAGGGAAATAGCCAGGCGATTCAACTATATATACGGAGAAATCTTTCCGGTGCCCGATCTCCTCCTGGCCCCGACTCCCAGGCTCCTGGGGTTCGATCGGCGCAAGATGAGCAAGAGCTACGGCAATGCCATATTTCTATCCGATGATCAAGAGACCGTGGCGGAAAAGGTGGGCCGGATGATCACCGATCCCCAGAGGGCTCGTAAGAGCGATCCCGGGGATCCCGGGGTCTGCAATGTATTCTCATTCCATGAGTTCTACGCCCCTCCCGAGACGGTCCGCCAGATAGAGTCCGACTGCCGGGCCGCCGCCATCGGCTGCGTGGAGTGCAAGAAGCGAATGGCCGGCTACCTGAACCAATCCTTGGCCCCTGTGAGGGAGAAGAGGCTGGAGTTGGAGGCGGATCCCGAAAGGGTCCGTGCGGTAATCCATGACGGCACCGAGAGGGCCCGAGGGATAGCCAGGCAGACCATGGCGGAGGTCAGGGAAGCGGTCAAGATCTGAGCTTATTGATGCCCGGGAATACGGATCATTACGAAGTCAAGCTCGAAGTCTTCGAGGGTCCCCTGGACCTGCTTCTCCATCTCATCCGGAAGAACGAGGTGGATATCTTTGATATCCCTGTTTCAGCCATCACAGACCAGTACCTCGACTACCTGGATATGATGAAGGCGCTCAATATCAGTGTGGCCGGGGATTTTCTGGTCATGGCCGCGACCCTTATCCACATCAAGTCCAAGATGCTCCTGCCCCCTTCCCCCGGAGACCAGGACGAGGAAGAGGAAGATCCGCGCATGGAGATCGCCAGGCCTCTCCTGGAGTACATGCGCCTGAAAGAGGCCGCAGGCGAGCTGGCGCAAAGGGAGATCCTCTACCGCGACGTCTTCCGCCGCCCCTCACCCGGGCATGACACGGAGACCGCCGCCGGGCGGGAACAGCAGGACTTGGAAGTCAATCTCTTCCAACTGATGGACGCATTCAAGAGGCTGGTCGAACAGCGAAAGCCGGGGGCGGGTATAAGCTTTCGCACGCAGGAGTGGTCCCTGAAGGACAAGATGAGCCAGATAATCGACCGCTTGAAGAAAGGCACCGCATACTTTACAGAGCTCTTCTCCGACGGAGGGCGGGTGGACGAGCTGGTGGTCACGTTCCTCGCCCTCCTGGAACTGGTCCAAACCGGGATGGTGCGCGTATACCAGCCCGACATTGAAAGGGACATCCTGCTGGAGCCCCTGTTCGACTCTTCCGAGGGGGAGGGCCTTGCCTAAGTCCCTGAAGCTCATAGTGGAGGCCCTGCTCTTTGCCTCGGAACGCCCGCTCACGCCCGGGGACTTCAGAGAGTGGCTGCCGGACGTGGATACCGCCGCGGTCAGGAGCGCCCTCCGGGTGCTGGAGTATGAGTACGAGGCCATGGGGAGGAGCTTTGTGCTCAAGCAAGTGGCCGGCGGATATCAGTTCAGGAGCCGCCCCGAGTACGGCCCGTATATCCTCAGGATGCTGCAGGCCCAGCCGGCTCGGCTCTCAAGGGCGGCACTGGAGACCCTGGCCATAATCGCCTACAAGCAGCCCATTGTGCGGCATGAGATCGAGGGCATCCGCGGGGTGGATTCGGGCGGCATACTCAAGGGGCTCATGGAGAAGGGGCTGATACGCGTGATGGGGAGAAAGGATCTGCCCGGACGACCGCTGATCTACGGCACAACAAAGCGGTTCCTCGAGGTCTTTGATCTGGACAGCATAGACTCCCTCCCCAGACTCAAGGAAATCAAAGGACTAGGAAGCGAGGACCATGGTACGCAACAAACCGGGTCGCTCTTCGGGCGGCGGGAAGGGGGTCCGCCGGAAGAAGCGGGGGAAGACCGGGCCTCCGGGGGCAAAGAAGAGGAGCCGGGAGGCGGCACGGCCTCGGACCAAGGAAGGAGCGAAGACCACGCCGGCCGGTCCTCCTCCCGGGCTGGAGGGCACGGAGCGGATTAACAAGATCCTCTCCGCTGCCGGAGCCGCTTCCCGAAGGCATGCAGACGAGCTTATGGCCCAAGGCAGGGTGAGCGTGAACGGGGTCGTTGTACAAGGACCGGGCGCGACCGCTGTTTGGGGCACGGACTCCATACGGGTTGACGGGAGTGAGATCCCCGGCCCTACCAATCGCATCTACCTTATGCTGAACAAGCCCTTTGGGTATATTTCCGCCCTTCATGACCCCCGAGGCCGCCCAGTGGTCTCGGACCTGCTTGGAGATCTGGACGAACGCGTGTACCCGGCCGGCCGGCTGGACTTTGACAGTCTGGGGCTGCTCCTGCTCACCAACGACGGGGAGTGGGCCTTCAGGATGACTCATCCCAAATATCGCGTCCCCAGGACATACAAGGTAACGGTAGAAGGCGAAATCTCCGAGACCGCGTTGGGACTGCTCAGGACCGGGTTGGAGTTAGAAGACGGCCACTCTGGCCCTGCCAGGGTCACGGTCCTCAAAAGGACCCAGGAAAGGTCGCTAATCCGGATAACCGTTTATATGGGCCGCTCCCGCATGGTGCGCCGGATGATGGAGGCGGTGGATCACCCGGTGGTCCAGCTCATGAGGATCGGGTTCGGGCCCTTGGCCCTGGGAGACCTCAAGGTGGGTAAATGCAGGCACCTGACACAAGAGGAGATCCGCGCGGCCGGAAAGGCGGTGGGTCTGGCCTGAATTTTCTGTTTACACCGGCCCCCTGATATTGTATGGAATTACACCCAGAGGTCATTCGGGCGGTTAACTCAGCGGGAGAGTGCCATCCTCACACGGTGGAAGCCCCGGGTTCAAATCCCGGACCGCCCACCATCTCTTGTACGGTTTGATCGGGCGCTGAAAGAGCGGGCAGGAAGCCCGCGGGATCAAGCCGGCGGCATTAATAAGGACAATATAGTGCGGATATTGACGCCACGAAGGCGTCGCTCTTTTACCGGGCGGCTCTCGTGGCGTTTTTTGTTTTCCGAAAGGCGTGTTATCCATCGCAAGGAGTAATCGATGAAGCAGCTGTATTGTAGCGTCATAACATGTGTCTTGGTTTGTCTGACCTTTGCATCCTGGTTTCAGCCGCAGGCAGGGGCCAGGGAGCTTCGAATTGCGGACAGCAAGGGCGATTGGGGATATCCCAATCCCTACCGCCACTATCCCCGGGGTCCGGGTTACATTCGCATGAGCTGGGTCTTCGACACCCTGGTATGGAAGGATCGGGACGGCTACATCCCCGCCCTGGCCAGGGAATGGTCCTATGATCCCGGGCGTATGGCGTTTACATTCCAACTGGACCCCGGTGCCGTGTGGCATGACGGACGGCCGCTGACCGCCGAGGACGTGGTCTTCACCATCGACTACTTCAAGAGACATCCGTACCGGTGGATCACCCTGGACCGTGTCGATCGGGCGGAGGCCGCCGGCCCCCACAAGGTGGTGGTTTACCTGAGCAGGCCTTATGCCCCGTTCATATCGGATATCGGCGGGACCATGCCGGTGATCCCCGAGCATATCTGGGGGCAGGTGGACCGCCCCGAGGAGTATGACGACCCGAGGGCCTTCGTGGGCAGCGGGCCGTATGTGTTCAAAGACTTCAACAAGGCCCAGGGGACCTACCTGTACGAGGCCTTTGACCGCTACTACCAGGGGCGGCCCAAAGCGGACCGGCTGATATATCTGCGCGCCGGAAAGGCCCTGGTAGCGCTTGCAACCGGCGAAGCGGACCTTGCCAATATCCAGCCTGAGATGGCCGAGCCCCTGAAGAGCAAGGGGCTGGTGGTCATAGAAAACGAGAGGGGCTGGAACAAGAAGCTGATGATCAACCACCGGAAGGCCCCTTTTGACCGGACCGCCTTCCGGCAGGCCCTGGCCCATGCAATAGACCGCCGGGAGATAATAGAAAAGGCCCATCGCGGCTTTGCCGCTCCGGCCTCGTACGGGCTCCTGAGCACGGACCACGACATGTACAACCCCGAGACCCCTGACTACCCCCACGACCCTGACAAGGCCCGGGAGCTGATCGAGTCCCTGGGTTATCAAAGGGCCGCGGACGGGTTTTACCACAAGGGGGGAGAACCCCTGAAGGTCGAGCTCCTCTCCTCCAACCTGACCGTTGCTGGTGAAAGCGTGGCGGACCGCGACGGCGAGATAATCAAGAAGCAGCTCCAGGAGGTGGGAATCCGGGTGGAACTGGTCAACATGGAGCAGGCCACCACGGACAGCAGGGTCAAGAACTGGGACTTCGACCTGGCGGTTTCCGGTCACGGCGGCATCTCGGGGGACCCGAGGATCCTCAATGAGATGATATCCTCGGAATACGGGGCGGGTTCGGTCAACAGCGCCCGCTATGACGCCAATGACGACCTCAACCGGCTCATGGAGGCGCAAATGGTGGAGATGGAAAGAGACAAGAGAAAGGAGCTGGTCTTTGAGATACAACGGGTCTATGCAGAGGACCTGCCCGCCATCTCTCTCTATTATCCGGATACCATGGCCGCTTATGATCCAAACAGGGGCGTGACTTGGTTCTATACCAAGGGAGGAATCAGCAAGGGCATTCCCATCCCCCAGAACAAGATGTCCTTGATCGAGTAGGACGCAGTATGCGCTTTTTTGCCGACGGGAAAACAAGGCCTCGTGCAGCCGCGGTATTGCCTTATGTTGCGGCCGCCCTGGTGATGATATACCTGAGCTACAGCCTCCCGCGCCTGCTCCCGGGTGATTTCGTGACCTCCATGTATTCGAGCTCCCATGTGACCTTGAACGAGAGGCAGCAGGCGGAGCTCCAGGCCTATTATGAGAGAAACGAAGGCTTCGGCGCTTACTTGGCGGGTTTTCTCACTCTGGACTGGGGCTACTCCTACGCCTTTCTGCAGCCGGCCTCCGAGTTGATACTGGAGGCCCTGCCCTGGACCCTGCTCCTGGTGGGAGGAGCGCACCTGATCTCCATGTTTCTGGGCTTTATAGCCGGAGTGGAGGCGGCATGGCGGAGAGGCGGCATGGCGGAGAAGGCCGGAGTCGGGGTGATGACCGTCCTGGAAGGGGTCCCTGAGATCGGAAGCGGAGTGATCCTGCTCCTGGTCTTTGCCCTCAACTTGGGCTGGTTCCCGGCGGGCGGGGCCGAGACCGCTTATGCCGATTATTCCACCGGGAAGTGGGCGGCCGACGTTCTGCATCACCTGGCCCTTCCCCTGGCAACGCTCGTGATAGCCTATTTCCCGGGCAACTTCCTGCTTGCAAGGGGCAACATGGTGATGGTCTTGAGGAGCCGGTTCGTCCAGACCGCACGGGCCAAGGGATTGCCTCCCCGCCGGGTTCGTTATGCGCATGCGGCCAGAAACGCCCTTCTCCCCGTGGTCACCCGCTTCGGCCTTCGAATCGCCTTCATGATCACCGGGGCCTTGGTGGTGGAGACCATTCACTCCTACCCGGGCCTTGGAACACTGCTCTTCAATGCCATAGCCATGCGGGACTTCCCGCTCATCCAGGCGATCGTCCTCTTCTCTTCCCTGCTGGTGCTGGCCGTTCACCTCGGTCTCGAGTTCACATACGGCAGGTTGGATCCGAGGGTCAAGCATGCATCTTGACGTAAGGAGACACCTGCTTCGCGATCCCTGGTTCATCAGCGGGATCACCCTCTTCTCGCTGCTGGCCGCCCTCACCGGCCTGGGCCCCTTGGTCGCTCCCTACGACCCGCACGACATCTCCTTCATGCCCCTGAGCCCGTCCTCGCCCGAGCACTGGTTGGGAGTGAACGACGGCGGCATGGATATACTCTCGGAGCTCCTATTCGGGCTGAGAAACACTGTGATGTTCGGCCTCTTGGCAGGGACCGCCGGGTTGGTCCTGGGCGTGGTCATCGGCCTGGCAGCCGCCTGGTTCAGGGGTCTGACCGATGTGGTTCTCATGAGGGTGGCGGACATTGTCCTGGCTGTCCCTGCGGTCATGATCCTGATCCTCCTGGCAGCCTTCTTCCGCCCCTCTCCACCGGTCCTGGCCTTGACCCTGGCGGCCCTTTACTGGCCGACCACGGCCAAGGCGATACGAGCTCAGGCCCTGGTGCTGAAAAACAGCCTCCACATAAAGGCCGCGCGCCGCATGGGCGGCTCGAGCCCTTACATAATCACCAGGCACTTGATGCCCGAGCTCTTCCCCTTGTATCTGATAGGCTTTGCCGCCAAGACCCGCATGGCCATGTTCATGGAGGCCTCCCTCGCCTTCCTGGGGCTGTTCGATCCCGGCCGGAAGTCTCTGGGCATCATGATAAGCTACGCCCTCAAGTACTATTACCTGGATATCTGGGTCAACTGGCTCCTGCCGCCCATAGTGTTCCTGACCCTCTTGATAATGACCTCATCCTTTCTGGCCATAAGCCTGGAAAAGGTGTTCGATCCCCGTTTAAAGGAAGCCCTGTGAGAGTAGACCTGAGAGAACTGACCGTGACTTACAGCGAGGGCGATCACGCCCTGCTCGCCCTGGACGGGGTGGACCTCACCCTGTCTCCGGGCCGGGTGACCGCCCTGGTCGGGGAGTCGGGCTCGGGCAAGACCACCCTGGGTATGGCCATGATGGGTCTCCTCCCTGAAAACGCCCGCCCGGAGGGCAGTATTCGCCTGAACGGGCGGGAGTTAATAGGTTTGAGCGAAAAGGCCCTGAACGAACTCCGCTGGTCCGGCGTGGCCATGGTCTTCCAAAACGGTGCCGCCAATCTGAATCCGGTTTACCGCGTAATTGACCAGGTGGCCGAGCCCCTGATACAAAAGCTGGGCATGGACCGGAAGAGCGCGGTCAGGGAGGCGCAGGAGAGCTTGGTTCGAATGGGCCTGGAGCCGGAAGAGGCGCGGCGCTATCCCCATCAGCTCAGCGGCGGGCAGGCCCAGAGGGCCCTTTTGGCCATGTCCGTGATACTGGACCCGGAGGTCCTGGTCCTGGACGAGCCCACCTCGGCCCTGGATGCCAGGACGAAGATGTTCATCGCCGGGGTGATCCGGGAGCTCAGGGAGCGGCGCAAGGCCATCCTGCTGATAACCCACGACCTGGGCCTGGCAAAGGATGCGGCCGACGACCTGGCGGTTCTCTATCTGGGCCGGATAATGGAGCTGATGCCCGCAAGAGACCTCCTGGACCGGCCCCGCCACCCCTATACCTGGGCCCTGGCCCGCTCCTACCCGGGAATGGACGCGGTCCGGGATCTGGGGGGGATCCGCGGCGACGCCTTCTTCAGGCTGGTCCACGCCCACTCCCCTGGCCGGGGCGCGGACCATGTGCACGTCCACGTGGACGCCCCCGGAGCGGTTCACCAGGACGGTCACGCCCCGCCCGACGGGTGCCTGTTTCAGCCCCGCTGCACCCAGTCGATCAATGAGTGCCGCTCAGGAGAGGTCTCCTTGATCCGGACCGGGGACCACCAGGTGCGCTGCCTGCGCGGAGGGATGGTGGATCTGCTCGAGCTGCGGGGGGTTGAAAAGACCTTCGGCGGGGTCAAGGCCTTGCGGCCCACTGACCTGAGCCTCCAGGCCGGGGAGGTCTTCTGCCTGGTTGGGGAGACCGGCTCGGGCAAGACCACCCTGGCCATGATAGCCGCAGCCGCCCTGGACCCTGACAAGGGCAGCCGTACATTCGAAGGCAGGGACATGGACGACTGGATCAGGCGCGAATATCAGACCCTGGCCCCCAAGATCGGGCTGATCCATCAAAACCCGGCCGAGGCGGTAAGCCACAGATTTACGGTCTTTGACATCGTGGCGGAGCCCCTCCGGATCCAGGACGGTCGGCGCACCAAGGATCAAGTCAGGCGACTGGTCCTGCAAGCCCTCTCCGACGTACACCTGTCCACCTCCCGGGAGTTCCTGGGGCGATATCCCCACGAGCTCAATATGGGAGCGGTCCAGCGCCTTTGCATGGCCCGCGCACTGGTGCACGATCCCGTCCTTCTGGTGGCCGATGAACCAACCAGCTCCCTGGACCCCAGCGTCCAGGCCAAGGTCCTCAGGATGCTGCTTGAATTGCAGATAGAGAAAGGCCTGACCATGCTTTTCGTGACCCATGATATCGGTCTGGCCCGCAAGATAGGAGATCGGATCGGCGTAATGCTGGCAGGCGAGATTGTGGAGGCCGGGCCTGCGGCCCGCATACTGGAAAAACCCCAACACCCCTATACCGGTCTGTTGATCGCCGGTGCCAAGGGTCTGAGCGAACCGAACCAAGGAGGAGAAGACTATGAGCGAGCCTATCAGTCATGAGCTGATCGAGAAGACCAAGGAGTTCCACGGCCACTGGTGCCCTGGCCTGGCCATAGGAATCCGGGCCGCAGAATGGGCGCTCCGGGAAATGGGCAAGGCCGGAGACGAGGACATAGTGGCCGTCGTGGAGACCGACATGTGCGGTGTGGACGCCATCCAATACCTGACCGGCTGCACCCTGGGCAAGGGCAATTTGATCCACAAGGATTACGGGAAAAACGCCTTTACATTCTATCGCAGGGGCGACCAAAAGGCCGCCCGCCTGGTGCTCCGGCCCGAGATCTATGGAGAGGGGGCTCAGGAGACCCTGGGACGCCTTCATGCCAAGATGCAGAGGCAAGGGCTGACCGAGGAGGAAAAGGCGCTGTGGCGGGAGACCCGGGAGATGGTCTCCAGGCGCATCATGCAGTCCGGCCATGAAGAGCTTTTCGAGCTAAAGGAGCCTGGAGGTCCTGTCCCTCGGAAGGCCAGGATCCTGAGCAGCCTGATATGCGAGAGGTGCGGTGAATCGACCATGGAATCCCGAACCAGGCTGCTCAACGGGGAAACCCTTTGCATCCCCTGCTTCGAGGCCCTGGAGGGGGACGGTCGCAACTAGAGCTCCACGGGCATGATCAGCGTTTGCCGGCGAGTATCTCCGCTTCACTTGGGGCCGATCAAGCGGACCAGTGAAGGGTCGTACTCGTCGGGTTTTTCAAAGCCGAGGAGGTTGAGCAGGGTGGCGGCCACATTGGAGAGGCCTTTTCGCTCCAGGTCGGCCATTACGTATTCCCCGGCGTATCCCGGGTCGTGAATGGCGAATGGGACCGGGTTCAGGGTATGGGAGGTCTTGATCCTCTTCTCACCGTTTTGATCTATAGTGTACATCTCCTCCAAGTTCCCATGGTCCGCAGTGACCACGGCCATGCCTTCCAACTCCTCCATCACGGCCAGGAGTCTTCCCACGCAATCGTCCACGGTCTCCGCAGCCGCCACCGCGGCCTCCATGAACCCGGTGTGGCCCACCATGTCGCCGTTGGCGAAATTCAACCGCCCGAACCTATAGGAGTCTTCTTCGAGCATGGAAACCACCCGCTGAGTGATCTCCACCGCCTTCATACGCGGGGCCCGATCGAAGGCTATCCGGTCGGACGGGATCTCCACATAGGTCTCCAGAGAAGAGTCTATGTAACCGGAACGGTTCCCGTTCCAAAAGTAGGTCACGTGTCCGTACTTCTGCGTCTCTGATACCGCGAACATCCTCACCCCTTGGGAGCAGAGGTACTCGCTCACGGTCCTCTCGATCACCGGGGGCTCCACCAGGAACTTGGGCGGCATGCCGGTATCCCCGTCATATTGCATCATACCGGCAAAGACCACGTCCGGGACCGGGCCCCGGTCGAATCCGTCGAAACCCTCCTTGGTGAAGGCCTCTGATATCTCTATCGCCCGGTCTCCCCGGAAGTTGAAAAGCACCACCGCGTCCCCGTCCATTATGGGGCCCACCGGGTTTCCTTCCCGGTCCACCACCACGAAGGCGTCCATGTACTGATCGGTCATGTCCGGGTCTTCCTGATAAAAGGCGCGCACCGCCTCCCCTGCGCTCCTGAAGGGCCTGCCCTTGCCCCTGACATGGGCGTCCCATCCGCGCCTCACAATGTCCCAATCAGCGTAATACCGGTCCATGGTGACCTTCATGCGCCCCCCGCCCGAGGCGATCGCATAATCCAACCCCTTTTCCCTGGATATCCTCTCCAGCCTCTCCTCAGTGGGAAGGATATAGTCGAGTGCTGATCGCTGTCCCACGTCCCTTCCGTCCAGTAGTGAATGGACCCGGACTCGGGGGAACCCTGAGGAGGCGCACTTATCGAGGAGCCTGTATAGATGGCTTATGTGGGAGTGAACGTTTCCGTCCGATAGGAGTCCGATGAAGTGTACGGTCCCGCCCCTGCCCGCACGCTCTTCGATTTCCCGCCATACGGGGCTCTCAAAGATGCGCCCGGAATCAAGGGCCTCGTTGACCAGCCGGGCCCCCTGGGGGATCACCCGCCCCGCCCCCAGGGCATTGTGGCCCACCTCGCTGTTTCCCATGTCCTGGTCTGTCGGAAGCCCTACCGCTGTTCCGTGGGCCTGGAGCCGGGTGTATAGTTTGCCCGCAAACAGCCGATCGAGGTTGGGGGTGCGGGCCACGGCCAGGGCGTTTCCCTCGCCCGGCGGACCTATCCCTATGCCGTCCATGATTATCAACAGCAAGGGGCCTTTGCGGCCCGAGAAATCCCTGAGTCTTTCCAGATGAAGCCGCTCCAAGATCTAATCCACTTCCCTTACTACACGAAAGCCCAGGGTCCCCAGCTTGATGGCCGGATGGCCCATGTTCCTGTTGGCCGAGCGGCAGTACCAGCCGTACTTGTACCAGCTCCCGCCGCGACGCACCCTCTTGGTTCCCGAAGGAGGCCCTTTGGGATCCTTCGCCGCCCGGGCCGGGTAGTCACCGTACCAGTCCGAGCACCACTCCCAGAGATTGCCGTGCATATCATAGAGGCCCCATTGATTGGGGGGATAGCTGGCTGCAGGGGCCGGGCCGGCGGGTTTGAAATGCCTGGACCTGGCGTAGGGGGTGCACTCGTCGGATTTCATGGGGTTGTTGCTGTACATGGCCCTGGTGCAGTCGATTTCTTCCCCCCAGAAGTATGCCGTTTGCGTCCCCGCCCGGCATGCATACTCCCATTCCGCTTCCGTCGGCAGGCGATACTTGCCCTCTCCTCTCTGGTTGAGCTTGTCTATGAACTCCATGCAATCGAACCAGGAGACACGAGAAACCGGTTTGTCGCTGTCTCCTTTGCGCCGCCCGAAGAACTTCTTGCCCATCAGCTCCCACCACTGGGCCAGGGTGACCTCGGTGGTCTGCATGTAAAAGGGCCGGGTGAGAGTAACCTGGTGGCGGACCTCGTCCTGGTCCCGGTGTGCCTCGTCCCCGGGGCTCCCCATCATGAAGGTGCCGGGAGGAATCTTAACGAAGGCCATTCCCAGGGAGTTTGTATAATCCGGCTCCTTTTCCTGGCAATGGCCTCGGGGCGAGGCCGAGAGGCCCAAAAGGACTGCTATTGCAGCCTGCAACAGGATTCCGAACTTTCCGGATGCGGCCTTACTCATGGGACCTCCTCCAATCCGGGGCACGCCCGTCCCTGCGGGGGACGGTGGTGTCCATGGTGTGAAACCTCCTTCCCTCTGGTGTCCGAGCGCCTCATGCCTCTTCGCCGTGCAGAGGCAGGGGCAATCATAGTCCGTGAGCCCATGGGTTTGCAAGGCCATTCAACCCGGCCCGGTGTCTCTGTGCATGGGTTTTCAGCTTGACCTGGAAGGCGGCTTTTGGAATAAGGGCGTGGAAGAGGATCTTAGGAGGAGACCATGCGACTGGCCCAGTACTACCAGGAAGGGAGACCCAGGCTCGGCCTGATCCAGGAGGCCGGGTTGGTGCCCTGCGAGTTCAGCGGAGACATGATCGACTGGATAAGCCTGCCCCAGCGCCTTGAACCTAAAGGCCCCCATATTCCCATTGACCAAGCCCTCATGGCCCCTGCTGTCAGCCGCCCATCCAAGATCATAGCCATCGGCCTGAATTATCTGGATCACGTAGAGGAGAGCAAGGGAAAGGTCCCTGAGGCGCCCCTGGTGTTCGCCAAGTTTCCCAACGCCCTTGTAGGACACGGCCGGCCGGTCACCTGGGACGCGGCGGTCACCTCCAAGGTCGACTTCGAGGCGGAGTTCGCCGTGATCATGGGGCGGCGCATCTCCAGGGCAACGGAGAGCGAAGTAATGGAGGCGATCTTCGGATATACCTGCGGTAACGACATAAGCGCGAGGGATCTTCAGTTCGGCGACGGCCAATGGGTGCGGGGGAAAAGCCTGGATACCTTCTGCCCCCTCGGACCTTTCATCGTCACCAAGGACGAGATCCCTGATCCACACAGCCTCACCATAAGGTGCCTGCTAAACGGCCGTATCATGCAGGAGAGCGGAACCGACCAAATGATATTTAGACTCCCAGCCTTGTTGAGCTACCTATCGCGCCACTTCACACTGTGGCCGGGCGACGTGATCCTGACCGGGACCCCGGCCGGAGTAGGCGCCTTTAGGAACCCGTCGATCTATCTCAAGGACGGTGACACGGTCAGCGTGGAAATCCAGGGTCTCGGGACCCTCACCAACCCCTGCCGCACCGTGAATGCCCCTTAGTATACCGGGCGTAAGAGGCAAGCAGTCCGATAGGGGCAAGCAGCCGCCCTGAGGGAATGGAAAAGCAGAACCGTCTCGGGTCTAGACCACGCTCACCGCCCCGCTGGTTCCCCCGCCGAACCGGGTGAGCGCGTCGGCCGCAACGACCAGGCCCTGCTCCAGGAATCGCGCATCGATCCCAGGGACCGCATAGGCATAAAACAGGATATTGGTGCTCTCCGGGGCCACCCGGGTCTTTTCATCCGCTCCCTGGCAAAGGACGCAGACGATCTCCCTGGAGTCTCTGAGCACCACCTCTCCGTCCCCGCATTTCATCTCCCTCCCTCCCATGCCCAGGCAGGTCTCGCCCTCATCGGAGAGGTCCAGCAGCAGCGGTCCTTCCATCTTGTCGAAATCGGTGACCGCCACCAGGATGCCCGCGCACATCTCGGCCATGAAATGGCTGTCAACAGCCAGGTTGTATCGCGGGAACCCGCTGTCTATTGTCCGCTTGAGGTGTCCGGGGAGGGGACAAGGGTGGCCGAATCCCGCAAAAAACCGCTCATATGTCTCTATGCGATCCTTTATGGCCGCAAGGTTCTCCCTGCGTCTCATCTTCCTCAGGAGCTTGCGCTTATAGGCGTCAAAGCCCTCGGGATTCTCCGGATTCCTGCACCCGGCTACCAACACGTATCCGAAGGCCACATTCGGGTAGGCCGCCTTGTAACGCTCCGACTTGGAAAACGCCACCTGCAGGTCACTCATTTTTCCACCCCCTGGATCCATGCCTCCATCTCCCGTACGGTCCTTGCCATGTGCCACCGGCCGCTCTCAAACACGCCGTAGTCGGCGCCCATCATGGCCGAGGCGTATCTGGTGGAGTTTGCGTGAAACAGCCACTGCTCCACCCAGAGCTTCTCTATCCACTCATTGAATATGCTGTCGCCCTGATCCAACCCTCTGGCAAGGCCCCTGTCCCAGGCCTGAAGGAGTATACCGGTGGAGGCAAGGGTCATCTGATTGCTTGTCTCTATGGTTCTATCCAGACGGGCGAAATGGGTCTCCACCCATGCCGATCCGTGACAGGAGAGACAGACCGCCTTCATGTTGCCCCGTCTCTCTTTCCTCTCGGCCCTATCCAGCAGGAATCCCGAGGCCGGGGTCCCGTCCAGGTCCGCGGGCAGGGGGAGTCCGGCCCGGTTCCTGATCAGTGTGGTGTCCGGAGACCTTGGGTGAGGATGTGCGTAGACTCCGAATAGCCGCCACGCAAGGCGATCGTTCATTCTGTGGGTGCGCCGGGCTATTGTGCGGCCGTCCTCGGTGGCGCACAGGCTTGCGTGGCAGGCGGCACAAGTCGGAGCGCTGAAGTCCCGGCCGGGCACCCAAGGAACGGCGTCCATGTCCCACCCCTCCTTCATGGAGGCATAAAGATTCCCGTGTTTGCTCACCTCATAGACCTTATAGCCCGGCACGTCCGGGCCCTTGTGACACTGGCTGCAGGTGTGGGGCTTTCTGGCCGTCTCTATGGAGAAGGCATGCCTGGTGTGGCATGATGTACAGGCCCCTAGACTGCCGTCCGGGTTCACTCTTCCCACCCCTTGGTTGGGCCATCCCGCCAGCAACGGGATCTCCATATCACCGAAATCGGTTTCCCTGGTAACCGTCTCGGTGACGCTCACCCTGGTGCCGTGGCAAGAGAGGCAGGAAACCGCTTCCGTGCTCGAATCAGGCCCCTCCACCCGCAACCGCCCCTTGGCCCCGGAGGGCACCAAAACGCCGTTCACCTGCTCGGCCAGGTCCATGTAGACCGGATTCGCGGTCAGGTTTCCGTATGCCTTGGACATGATGTTTTCCCTGTACTGGTCCCGCTCCTCAGGGTGGCATGTTGAGCAGTCTTCCGGGGTAACCACGATATGGACTTGGTAGCCGTTGTGCTCAAAGGTGTCCGCATGCTCGTCCGGGTTCATGGTATGGCACTCGGCACACCCAACGGCATTCCCGCCCAGGGCCTCGGGGATGACCCCGGCTGAGACCCGGCGCTCGAGATCTTCCTTCTCCAGGGCCTCCGAAGGCCGAATCAGCCGGTGGCGGCTCCTCTCCCAATCCCCCACGATCCCGGGGTGGACCTCCCGGTGGCAGTCCAGACATATCTCGGTATCCGGGCTCGGCTGGGCCGAGGCCGACATCAAAACGAACAACAAGGCAATGGCTGCGGACGTCACGGCATACCTCCCATGGTTAGGACCTTCGGCAAACGTGGACAGTGAATGATATCAAAACAGCGCCGATCCATAAATGAGTTTCAAGCAACAGTAAGTCTCTGATCCACAGAGCCATGATCCGCCGCGCCCGGGCTCATCCAGTCAGGGGCGCTCTTGGGGCGCCACTTCTTCCCGTATAGGATGTTGTCCGCGTAAGGGAAGACTTTCCGCGCCGGGCCGGATCGCTTGAGTATCCAGCGGACCAGCCTGTGAAAGGAGCGGTCCGGGCGGCTGAACGGACAAACGGCCATGCATATGCAGCAGTCGGTCCCCACCTTACCCCAGTAGTCGAAGCACTTCTCAGCGTCCAGCTTCCAGCGCCTGATTCCATTGGACTCAGCCTCCGGTCCCCCTGGAATGGCTTTTGACGGACAAGAATCAGCGCATTTGAGGCACCTCCTGCAAAACTCCCTTGCCCCCAAGTCAATGGGATGATCCGCTTGAAGCGGCATATCGGTCTGCACCGCAAAGAGCCTCACCCTGGGACCGAACCGGTCGGCGATCAAGTAACCCTGCCTCCCCATCTCACCCAGTCCGGCGTCCACAGCCAAAGGCACCATCAGCAGGTCATAGTGCCTGTTGTGCTCGGCCACCGCCCGGTACCCGAGCCCGGCGAACCATTGGGCAAGTATGGTGGTGATGTAGGCGCCCTTGGAGTAGTTGACCGCGGATTCCACCACCGAGGGTGTGTGGGGTGCGGTGGCCACAGCCGGCTCATCCATCTCAGTGGCTATCACCACCGCATACGGCAGGGGTTCGGGGAGCTCTTTTCCCCAATCCTCCCAATTCTCATAGTATATCTCTCCCCTGTGGGAGTATGCCCAGAGCGGGTCTACCCGGCAGATCCCCACCAGATCAGCCCCCAGGTGCCTTGCCCATCCCTTGACGATCATGGAGGCCTTCTCAGGCGACAATCGAGCGGCGGTTTGAGCTTGTCCCCGTGCATAGGGCCTGGCCGAGGCCTCCTGGGGGTCGGCCTTTGCATAAGGCCCGAGGTAAGTGGGCATTTGAAACGCACCGGCAAGCATAGCCAAAAGCGGGCCCGGGGATCCGTCAATGCTCCCCGGCCTGCCCAGGGGCCCGCCCCTGGCCCTCCTCCGGTCGTCCGCCTCCTTGAGATCGGGCCTCATTTCATTATAATACCTCTCGTATTCCGCCCTCCCCGGCACCAGGCTTCGATTCCTGGCGAAAACGATGTCCCTCTCGTCAACCCGGTCGATTTGGCCGCGCTCGCCGGCCGCGTAGCCCATAGTTCCGCTGGCTGGTTCTTCCGACCTCCGCAAAGGGAGGAGAAAGAACCCTACCGAAGCACTCATGACGACAAGGATTAAGCCCGCCGGCCACAGGATTCCGGGCAGCGTGACAAGCAGCACTCCCAATATCAGATGAAGGAGCGCCGCCAAAAGTCCGATTCTTGCCGCCCTTCCTGCTCTTTCCATAATGGAGCGATAAGCAAAATATAAAAAAAGTCCTATAAGAATACAGTTAAAGACAAATATAAACCAATAGAGAAACATAATACCTCCCTGCAGGTTTCCGTACTAAAGCTTGACTATGGCCTGGATCCTGATAGCATGCACTATCTATCATCATGTCGGAGACGAGCAAGATGAAATGAGTATCCCCTTACCCACCCAATGCACTGAGCAGGACGACGATCGATCCACCCTATCCGATGTCCGAAGCCAGTTGCTCAACCGAATTCTGGCCATTTTCACCCTGATAGCCCTACCGGCCATCCTGGCGGGAGCGATCCAAGGCATTCACAGGGGCTGGCTCTTCCTGCCGATCCTGTACGGAGCCGCCTATGCCCCTGTGCCGGTTTGCTACCTACTCAGGCATCGGCTCAATATCCAAGTCCGGATACTGGGAATCCTTCTTCCCATGTATCTGGTCGGCGTGGCCGTGCTCTTGAAGCTCGGTCTGAGCGGTGCGGGCATCCCCATCCTGCTCACACTCAGCGTATTGGCCACGGTGATCCTGGGGCTCGGTCCGGGAATCATTGTTCTCTGCCTCAACCTGGCAACCGTGGGCGTTGTAGGGGCGGCGATCAACGCCCACTGGATCGATTTTGACATGGATGTGGTCTATAACTCCATAGACCCAACCGCTTGGATGACCGCTTTCTTTGTCTTTGCCATGCTGAGCGCGGCGGCGGTCCTCATCTCCGGGATCGTACAGAGGCACTTGGAGACATCGCTTGAATCCGCCAATTCCAGACAGAAAGCCCTGGAAAGAGAAATTTTAGAGAGGGAGAAGGCTGAAGAAGAGCAACGCAAAATGGAGATAAAGCTCAGACAGGCCCAGAAAATGGAGGCCGTGGGAAGGCTTGCAGGGGGCGTGGCCCACGACTTCAACAATATGTTGAGCGTCATCCTGGGCCGGGCTGAGGTGGCCCTGATGAGCGTCGACCCTGAAGATGTCCTCTATAACGACCTAAGTGAGATTCATCAGGCCGCGAGCCGCTCGGCTGACTTGACCGGCCAGCTCCTGGCGTTTTCCAGAAAGCAGGTGGCCTCTCCCAGCGTGGTAAACCTGAACGAGGCGATCGAGGCCCAATGGAAGATACTGAAGAGGCTGATAGGTGAGGAAATCGAGATGGAGTTCCATCCAGATCACGAGCTTTGGAACATCCGAATCGATCCCTCACAGCTCGACCAAATCCTGACTAACCTGACAGTCAACGCCAGGGACGCAATCGCGGGCATAGGGAAGATAACCTTGGAGACATCCAATGTTTTCTTGGATCAGGAATATGCGAGGACCCGTCCCTATGTCAGACCCGGGGAATATGTAATGCTGTCTTTCCGTGATACCGGCTCGGGAATGGATCCAGAGACATTGGAACATATATTCGAGCCTTTTTTTACAACAAAAAAACAAGGAGAAGGCATAGGATTAGGTTTAGCAACCGTATATGGAATTGTAAAACAAAATAATGGAATTATTGAGGCCTTAAGTGATAAAAATATAGGCACTAATATAACGATATATTTCCCAAGGATTCTCTCAGAGGCAACTGAAAGTATAGAGGAAGGCAACACAGAAATTTATAAAGGAACTGAGACAATTCTCGTGGTTGAAGATGAAAAACAGGTTTTGGATTTTGTAAGCACCTCATTGAGCGGGTTGGGTTACAATGTTATAATGGCGGCAACACCTAAAGAGGCATTAGCTATTGTTGAAGGGAATACCCAAGAAATCCATCTAATGTTGACCGATGTCGTAATGCCGGGTATGAACGGGAAAGAGCTGGAGAGCAAAGTAAAGGTTAAGAGACCAAGTGTAAAGACTCTCTTTATGTCCGGCTATACAGCTAATATTATCGAGGAGCGCGGGGTACTGGAGGATGATGTAAGGTTTGTCCAAAAACCGTTTTCTTTCACCACGCTTGCCCGAAAGGTACGCCGGGTGCTGGATGACGAGGAACCCTCGTCTCCGGCGCAGCAAGGAGAGACATCATGACCGAATACCTGATAGTGGGAAGCGGTGTTGCCGGGGCCACGGCCGCGGAGCATATCCGTAAGCATGACGACCAGGGCCTCATCACCATGGTCACTGACGAGGACCTACCCTTCTACCGGCGCATCCAACTCAACGAACTCATCTCCGGGGAAAAGTCAGAGGATGACCTGGTGGTCAAAGACAAGGGCTGGTATCAAGAGCAAGGCATACGGCTCGAGTTGAAAACCCGGATCGCCGGGGGAGATGCGGAAAAGCGCACCCTGGCATCCGAGGGCGGAAAGACCTACGAATTTGATAAACTCTTGCTGGCAACGGGCAGCCACTCTTTCGTCCCCCCCATAAGAGGGGCTGACAAGCCGGGCGTCTTCACCCTTCGAAGCGTTGCCGATGCAAGGGCCATCAAGGCCTATGCGGAAAAGGTGGACGAGGTGGTGCTGATCGGCGGCGGGCTCTTGGGTCTCGAGGCCGGCCATGCACTCCGCAAGCTCGGCAAGGGAGTCACCGTAGTGGAGTTCTTCCCCAGGCTGCTTCCAAGGCAATTGGACGAGGAGGGTGCAAAGCGACTTCAGGCCCTTCTGGAGGACATGGGCTTCGTCTTCCGGCTGGGAGCAAAGACGGAAGAGATAACAGGGGGTGATTCCGCAGCCGGCGTGAGGCTGGAAGGAGGCGGGCACCTGGATGCCGGCATGGTCCTGATCTCGGCCGGAGTCCGCCCCAACCTGGAGCTCGCCCGCGCCCTGGGTCTGGAAACCGACAAGGGAGTCAAGGTCAATGAGCGACTCCAATCGAGCAGGCCCGAGGTCTTTGCAGCAGGGGACTTGGTGGAGTGGAAAGGCATGCCTTACGGGATCTGGCCTGCGGCAATGGAGCAGGGAAGGATAGCGGGCGCCAACATGGCGGGAGGAGAGGCGACCTATGAGGGCACAACCATGGCCAACACCCTCAAGGTGGTTGGAATCGACCTGGCCTCTGCAGGGGAGATCGACGCCGAAGGCGGACACGAATCCAGGACGCTCCAGACCGACAAGGTCTACAAGAAGGTCGTATTCAAGGACAACCGGATCATCGGCTGCATCATGCTTGGTGATATCAAGGGGTTCAACCGTATTACGAGGGCAATGAAGGAAGACGAAGACATCTCCGGCATGATGGACCGAATCCTCGGGGTCGGGTCTTAAATATTAATTATTCTCCGGGAATAATTAATATTTAAGACCCGACCCCGATTCTCAGGAGAGGTTGTGGGCCGCGGCCCACTCCGCCACCTCGATGGGGGATCCCAGTATGGTGGCGCCGGCCGCCTTCAAGGCGGCGTGTTTGGCATCCACAGTGCCGCTCGATCCCCGGACGATGGCCCCGGCGTGGCCCATGCGCTTGCCCGGAGGAGAGAACTTGCCCGCTATATAGGCTGCTACCGGCTTTTTCATGCCTTCCTTTATGTAGTCGGCCGCCTTCTCCTCCTGTTCTCCGCCCACCTCTCCCACGATGATCACCGCGTCCGTGTCCTCGTCTTCCTCGAACAGCCGGAGTATGTCCGGCAGGTTGGTGAGGACCACCGGGTCGGCGCCCATGCCCACCACCGTGCTCTGACCAACGCTGCTCTCGGAAAGGATGCCTGCGAATTCATAGGACAAGGTCCCGCTCCGGCTTATTACGCCCACCCGCCCGGGCGCGAACATGGCCGCGGGCATGATGCCCATCTTTCCCACGCCGGGAACCAAGATCCCCGGGGTGGTGGGCCCGAGCGCGAACGTGCCGCGCTCTCTTGCATAGGCCCGCATGCGCATTACGTCATGGACCGGTACATGCTCAGGGACCACCACGATTAGCTCCACCCCGGCGTCCACGGTCTCGAAAAAGGCATCCATGGTAAAGGCCGCGGGCACGAAAAATACCGAGGCATCGGCGCCCGTCTCCCTGACCGCCTCTTCCACACTGTCAAAGACTGGCAGTCCTTCCACGGTGGCCCCGCCCTTCCCCGGCGTCACACCGCCGACCACATTGGTGTGGTAGGCAAGCATCCACTTGCTCTGGCCGCTGCCGATCCTCCCTGTTATTCCCTGGACTATCACCCTTGTATCCTGATTCAAAAGCACGCTCATAAAATACCTCTCATTGTCCGGTATATTTTCCGCCGCATCCGTTCATCAGCCGCCCACGATCTCGAAGAGGCGCTCAACCGCCTTTTCAGTGGCCGCCTCGGTCACCACGTGAACCCCGCCGGAGCGGAATATCTCCCAGGTCTCTTCCTGCAGGTTGCCGAGGGCCTTGGCTACCACCGGGATGTCCAGCCCGTGCTCTTCCATATACCGGATCACCCCCTTGGCTCCCTCGTGAATGGGGTTGATCCCTCCGTAGATGTTGATGAATATCCCCCGCAGGCCCTTCTTCATCATCAGGAGCTCCATGCACTGGTAGAGGAGCTTTTCCGTGATTCCCCCGCCGGTCTCCAGAAAGTTGGCGGGTTTCATGCGGCGGCCGATGATGTCCATGCTGGCCATGCCCAGGCCGGCGCCGGAGCTTATAAGACCGATATCGCCGTCGAGATCCACGTAAGTGACCCCGATCTCCTGGCCCTTGCGCTCGATGGCGTTCTCGAACCGGCTCAGCCTGTCGGGGGCTCCGGCTCCCAGCCTGGGGACCGCAGAGTTGTCTATCTCCAGGACCGCGTCAACCGTGGCGACCCCGCCTTGTTCCAGCACCACCAGTGGGTTTATCTCGGCTATAAGGGCCTCATGGCGGGTGAACGCCCGGTAGAGCTTCACCATGACGTCAGCGCACGCCACCATGAGCTTTCCGGAGATCCCCACCTTTCTCAAGAGATCCCTTGCCTGATAAGGATAGAAAGGGGCCCCGGGATCGACCTTGACCGAGGCGATCTTCTGCGGGCTCTTCCTCGCGGTCTCCTCGATGTTGACCCCGCCCTCGGTGCTCGCCACGATCACCGGCCTGCCTTCATAGCCGTCCAGGGTGATGCCCAGGTAGAGCTCCCTGGAGACATCCACCTTCCGGCAGACCATAACCTTGCGAACAGGGAGGCCCTTGATCTTGCTCCCCAGGAGCTCATCCGCCTGCTCGGCCACTTCCTCCGGAGAACCCGCACTCCGAATGCCGCCTGCGAGCCCCCGCCCGCCGACCAGCACCTGGGCCTTTACCAATACCGGGTAACCCAGGTCCTCGGCTATCTCCAGCGCCTCCTCCGTGGTAGCCGCAACACCCCGCTTGGGAACCGCTATGCCGGCCTTCTCGAATAAATCCGCAGCCTCATGCTCATGAAGTCTCATAGTATGCCCTTCCCTTCCTCATCAATGGTTTCCCGCTCCACCGACCCTCGACTCATCGCTCCGGGTCAGAAAGCGCTTGACAAACGCCTTATACTAGTAATTAATGATCGAATCAAGGATTTAATTTAATTTCTAATTGAAAGCAGGCTCCCGCGGGGTGGGAGAAATGGGTAAACGCCCGTCCAGACAGGCCTTGGAGGCACAGCATGATCACGCCTACAAGGCTCACCAGGGCATCCGGCGGATGCTCTACCGAAAAGAGCTGGTGCCCGGGCAAAAGCTCTTCTGCCGCGATCTTGCCGAGCGCTTCGGAATGAGCCTCACACCGGTGATCCAGGCCCTGAAGTATATGGAGTTCCAGGGGTTTGTGCGTCACGAGCCCAATCGCGGCTACTTCATGACCCCTTTTGATCTGGCGGAGGTCGAAGAAATCTACGAGCTCCGCGAGCTCTTGGAGCCCTCCCTGGTCCGGCACAGCGGCCGAAACCTGGACGAAGAGGGTGCGAAACGGCTCAAGGCGGCCCTGGAAGCGCACCTCTCAGCAGAACGGGAGGTGTATCTCCAGGAGAGGCTCTTCAAGAACCTGGAGTTCCATTTGACCCTGGCTTCCCTCTCCCGCAAGAAGACCCAGGTCCGGGTCTTGGAGAACCTCTTTGATCTCTTGATACTCAAGTACGGCGGCAATCAAGGGAATGTGGAATCCATGGATCTGTCCGACAACGAACACAAGCGCATCTACGACTCCCTGATCAACGGGGATGTGCGCGGGGCCAGGAAGACCCTTGCCGGGCATGTGACGCATGTCAAGAAGCAGGTCCTCAGCAGGCTGAAGCGCATGATGGAAGAGAGGGAGGCCTCTATGTTGTGAGACAGTCAATGGAGGATTTGCATCGTGAAATGAGCCTTCCCCCGGGAGGGCCGATATTGAGTACCCAATCCTGAAACGGAGGTTGAAGACATGGGACTGAAGACGAAAGCGGAATACCTCGAGTCACTGAGGGCCATGAACCCCACCGCCTACATGTTGGGAGAGAAGATAACTAACATCTTGGACAATCCGCGGCTGAGGGCGGGCATAGAGGCTACCGCCGCCACTTACGAGGTGGCGGAAATGGACGAGTACCGGGATCTGGTGGTCACCCAAAGCCCTCTGATAAACGAACCGGTCAACCGCTTCACCCTGCCCCCGTCGTCCATCGAGGACCTGGTGGCAAGGGTCAAGCTGAACCGCAAGATGGGGAGATACGTGGGGACCTGCCATCAGCGTTGTACAGGGCTCGACTGCCTCTCCACGCTCGCCATAGTCACCTATGACATAGACCAAAAGTACGGCACCCGTTACCATGACAACTTCACCGGGTTCCTCGAGCACATGCAGAAGAACGATCTAACGGGCAACGCCGGGGTCACGGACATGAAGGGGGACCGCTCGATCGCGCCCCACTCCCAGAGCGACAAGGACATGTACCTCCACGTGGTGGAGAAGCGCGATGACGGCATCGTGGTCCGGGGCGCAAAGGCCCATCAGACCGGATCCCTTTCTTCCCACGAGATCATCGTGCTCCCCACGCGGGCCATGCGGGAAGGAGACGAGGAGTATGCGGTTGCCTTTGCGGTTCCCGCAGACACGCCGGGCCTGATCCATGTGGTGGGGCGATCGACCCTGGACAAGAGGGAGATCGAGGGCTGCGACATAGGCAATGTCTGCTACTCCAAGTACTGCCCCACCTTGATCTTCGACGACGTGTTCGTACCCTGGGAGCGGGTGTTCATGTGCGGGGAGACGGACTTCGCAGTGGACATGGTGGTCAAGTTCTCCTCTTTCCACAGGCAGAGCCACGGGGGGTGCAAGTCCGGGAAGATCGACTGCATGATCGGCGCGGCCCTCGCCATGATGGAGTACAACGGCACGGCCAAGGCGGGCCACCACAAACAGAAGGTGATAGACATGATACACCGGGCCGAGACCCTTTACGGGTGCTGCCTGGCCTCTTCCTACGAGGGCGGGACGCAGCCCTCGGGGACCTACTTCATTGACACGGTCCTGTCCAACGCCTCCAAGATCCACGAGGGCAAGGAGATGGCCGAGGCCACCCGGCTGATGATAGACGTCTCAGGCGGCTTTGTGGCCGACCTGCCTTCGGACAAGGATTTTGAGAACCCGGAAATCGGCGGGCTCCTGAAGAAGTATCTGAAGGGAGCGGAAGGGGTGCCGGTGGAAAACCGGATCAAGATGTTCCGTCTGGTTGAAAAGATGGCCCTGGAGAGCGCTGATACCATCTCCGACATCCACGGCGGCGGATCTCCCGAGGCCCATAGGGTGACCATCTTCCGCGAGAGCAACCTGGATGAAAAGAAAAAGGCCGCGAAACGGCTGGCCGGAATAGAGGACTGATCCCCATGGGCTCCGAGGGACGCAAGAGCTTCGACGTTCTGGTGATCGGTGCGGGGGTGGTGGGGAGCGCGGTGGCCCGTGAGCTCTCCAGGTTTAGCCTGGATGTAGGGGTGCTGGAGAAGGAGCTGGATGTATCCATGGGCACCAGCTCCCGTAACAGCGGGGTGCTCCACTCGGGCATCCATTACCGGCCGGGGAGCTTGAGGGCGAGGCTGAACGTCCAGGGAAACGAGATGATGGGCAGGCTCTCGAGGGAGCTCAAGGTAAAGATTCAGTATCTGGGCAAGCTCACCGTAGCCCGTGACCAGACGGACCTGGAGGCCTTGCATCGTCTCAAGGAGCAGGGGGAGGCTAACGGGGTGCCCGGGCTGGAGATCCTGGGCCCTGAAGAGATGCGAAAGAAACAGCCCGGGGTGGAGGGGATCGCGGCCTTGTGGTCACCCACCACCGGGATCATCTGCCCCTACGGCCTGACCATTGCTCTGGCGGAGAACGCCCTGGCGAACGGTGTGGAGTTTTTTCTGGGCCGGGAAGTCTCCGGGATCGACCGAAACAACGGCCGCTTCGTGGTGAGGACCGCCTCGGGCGAGAGGTTCGAGGCGACGGTGCTGGTGAACGTGGCCGGGCTGTTCTCCGACCGGATCTGCCGCATGGTGGGGATCGGCGAGTACCGTATCTACCCCTGCCGCGGGGAGTATCTGATCCTGGACAAGAGGCTCGCTGGGAGCCTGTCGGTGCTGGTCTACCCCGCCCCGCGCAAGGGCGGTGCGGGCCTGGGCATCCACCTGACCAACACGGTGGACGGAAACATCCTGATCGGGCCCAGCAACGAGTACGTGGACGACCCGGGTGACGTGGCCTGCACGCCTGAGATCCTGGCCCTCCTGAAGCAGGAGGGGCGGGGACTCCTGCCGGGGATCTCGGCGGGCGACGTGATCAGGAGTTTTTCCGGGCTGAGGGCGAAGCAGGTGCCGCCCGAGGTGGGGGGGTTCAAGGACTTTGTGGTGGAGAAGCGAAGCGACGTGCCGGGCTTTGTCAACCTGGTGGGGATAGAGAGCCCGGGCCTGACATCCTCGCCTGCCATCGCCCTAATGGTGCGGGGGTTTGTCTCTGAGCTGCTCCCCCTCCGGGAGAAGGCCGGGTTTGTCCCCGAGCGCCCGGGCCGGGCGGGGTTCTTTCACGAGCTCGGCCCGGAAGAGAAGGCCGACTTGGCGGCCCGGGACCCTGACTACGGCGAGATCGTATGCCGCTGCGAGCAGATCACCCGGAAGGAGGTCTTGGACGCGATCCAGAACCCTTTGGGGGCCGGGACCCTGGCGGCGATCAAGTACCGCTCGAGGGCCATGATGGGCCGGTGCCAGGGGGGGTTCTGTCTCCCGCGGATCACCCGGATCCTGGAGCGGGACTTCAGGTACCGGCCTGAGGATTTCCTGCTTTTCGGCCCGGAATCCCGCCTGTTCCACGGCAGGGTGCGGGAGGAGATGGCTCTGCATGCGTGAGATGAAAAGAGACGTGGTGGTTATCGGCGGCGGGCCCGCCGGGCTTGCGGCTGCAGTGGAGGCCAGGAGGAGCGGCTGCCGGGATGTGCTGCTGATCGAGCGGGACACCATCCTGGGCGGGATCCTGAACCAGTGCATCCACGAGGGGTTCGGCCTCCATAGATTCGGTGAGGCCCTTACCGGGCCCGAGTATGCCCAGCGCTTTATCGACGAATTCACCGAGCTGGGGATAGAGGCAATGCCGGGGACCATAGTGCTTTCAATGGACCGGCAAAGGACCCTCTATGTCAGCTCCAGGAGCGGGTTCTCCCGCATCCGGGCCGGTGCCGTGGTCCTTGCCATGGGGTGCCGCGAGAGGACCGCCGGGGCGATCGGCATTCCGGGCACCCGTCCGGCGGGGGTGTATACGGCGGGGGCTGCCCAGAACCTGATCAACCTCCAAAACTTTATGGTGGGAAGCCGGGTGGTGGTCCTGGGCTCCGGGGACATAGGCCTGATCATGGCCCGCAGGATGACCCTGGAAGGCGCGCGGGTGGAAGGGGTCTTCGAGCTCCTGCCCTATGCGAGCGGCCTGCAGAGGAACATCCACCAGTGCCTCAATGACTACGGCATCCCCTTGCACCTGAGCACCACGGTGACCAGGATCCACGGCAGGGAGCGCGTGACCGGGGTGAGCGTGGCCGAGGTGGATGATGAGAGGAGGCCGGTTCCCGGCACCGAGCGGCTGGTCCCCTGCGACACGCTTCTGCTCTCGGTGGGGCTGATCCCGGAAAACGAGCTCTCGGCCGGAGCATCGGTCGCGATGGCCCCCGGGACCAACGGCGCCCTTGTGGACGAGCACTGTCTGACCGGCACACCCGGGGTCTTCTCCTGCGGGAACGTTCTCCACGTGCACGACCTGGTGGACCACGTCTCAGAGGAAGCCTCCGGGGCCGGGGCCTTTGCCGCGAGGTACCTGGAGGGCGGCATCGAGAGGCCCGAGTCCCTGATCCCCATTGAGGCCGGAGAAGGGGTCAGGTATGTCCTCCCCCAGGGGGTGGGAGGACGCGAGGATTTCACTCTGTCCCTCCGGGTTACCGAGCCCTCCCGGGACCGGGCGGTGTGGATCAGGGACGGGGAGCGGAAGGTGGCCCGCAAGAAGGCGGTACGGCTGCACCCTGCCGAGATGGTCAGGATCAAGGTCAAGGCGGAAAAGATCCAAGAGGCAAAGCGCCTGGAGGTGGTGGTGGAATGAAGACCAAGGAGCTCATCTGTATAGTCTGCCCCAACGGCTGCCGGCTGGAGGTGGAGTTAGCGCTATCAGAGGGTGAGGGCCTCGAGATCGGGGAGGTCTCGGGAAACCTCTGCGACAAGGGCCAGGAATGGGCCGAGCAGGAGATCCTTAACCCGATGCGGAATATCGCAAGCAGCGTCCTGGTCCGTGGCGGGCGCTTTCCGCTGGTCAGCGTAAAGACCGACGCCCCGATACCCAAAGGGAAGATCTTCGAGGTGATGAAGGAGATCAGGGAGCTGGCGGTGGAGGCCCCGGTCCGGATCGGCGATAGGCTGATCCGTAACCCCGCCGGCACCGAGTGCTCAATAGTCGCAACCCGCCACATCCAAAAAGCCGGGGTCGGGTCTTAATTATTAATTATTGCCTGGCAATAATTAATAATTAAGACCCGACCCCGGAATGCTACTGGAGGGTGTAGAACGGTACCCGGTCCTTATAAACCCTGGAGATCATGCCCTCGTCGGACAAATCCTTCAGGCAGCTCAGGACACGCTGCCTCTCCTCGCTCAGGGTCCCGGCGATATCGTTCAAGGATAATACCCTCTTCTCCTCCTTGAGGAAGTTCAGGACCCTGGTCCGCAGGAACTCCTCCTTGACCACGTCGGAGAAGGTCTCATCAAAGGCGAGGGCGTTCCTTTGATCCGCCGGATAAGTGGTCTCCCAGGGCCGCCTCAGGCTCGCCCCCAAGACCCAACGGACACGCGGATTTTTCAAGGTGTCGTACATGTCTCTGATCTTGGCCTTCATATCCCTGTCCCTGGGAATTGGACCCAATTGGTCCATCATGGCCGCAAACCGATCCACGGTCTTGGGAAGCTGCTCCGGGTTGTTGAGGTCCATGTGTGCCAGTGCGATCCTGTCCCGTTCCAGCCCGATCAGACTGAGGAGCTTCTTTACCAACAGGACCCGGCTCCAGGTATGGTCAAGGCCGTAGCTGTGGTGGCACTCCTCGGGCGGGCACCCCAGGAGCAAGAGTCCGTTCGCCCCTTCCAGAAAGGCCCTTCCCATCACGGTGGGATCGAGCTGTCCGATGCAGTCGACCGGGAGCAGATGGAACCTTTCAGTGTAGCTGATGCGGCGCGTACCCGCATTATCCGCAGCAGCGGCTCCTCCCCAGCGGCATCCGAAGCCCATTACCTCGTCTTGGTCCAGCCTCGAGGCCAGGGCCGCGACCCTCGCCTCCCTCTGGGCCGTGGTGTTGTTCTGCAGTGACAGGGCGTGATAAGGGCATGCCGCGGCGCAGGTACCGCCGCCGGTGCAGGTCATGGGATCCACCACCCTGGGCACGTTCCCACCCGGACCGTCCACAGGAGCTATACCGCCGCAGTCGCATATCTCCTTGCACAGCCCGCAGCCTATGCATTTGCTCGGATCCACGGTGCACACGATCCGAGGGGCGAAGAGCTCCCCTGCCTGGGATTTCTTGATCACCTCGGAGGTCTTGTGCGCCGCCCTTCGCCCCTGGCGAAGGCTTTCCCGAAGGTCACAGGGATTGCGGGCGGACCCGGCCAGGAACTTCTCCTCCATTCCCACCTGCTCGGGCCGGACCATCTGCGGGTTGCGCTCGAGGAACTCCTCGCCGTGCACATCAAGCCCCAGTATCCGGGCGACCTTGAGTTGCTCCGTGCCCGGGTGCCGCTTGGGCGAGAGCACCAACTGGTCCCAGGGGAGCTCGCGCTCGATTTGGCTGACCGGCTCATCATAGGTGATATAGCCGTCCTGGACCGTGGGCCGAACGTTGCCATCGTAAGGGACCCAGTCGATCTCCATTCGCCGGGCGCGGATACGTTCAGCGCCGCTGAGAGGAAGGGCTATCCGGTCGTTGTACAGGATGGTGACCCGGCACTTGAGGTTGTTCTCGCGCATATGAAGGGCCATGTTCCAAGCGGTCCTGGCCGAGAGATGCGCGTAGGGGCGATCGGTCTCCAGGTCGTTTATCCAAAAGACCACCCTATGCCCCGGGACACCATGAAGCCAGATGTACTCCTCCATCTCCGTGTGGCAAAGCACACGCTTTCCGTCATGGCCGAACTCGGTGCCCTGATTGAGCATTTCACCGTCCAAGGCCGCTATGATAGCGCCCGCCTTGTAGATACGAGGCGGGGCGTCCCCTCCGTCCGATGAAAACCGTATGGTATAGTCTCCCACTCGGCCCAGCACCTGCTCCAGCTCCCCCACCGCTATGCGTTTGATCAAGGGGCTGGAGTCCACCTCTTTCATTATGCTCATCAGGCGGTCATGATAGTGCCGCTCCCCGGGGTACCGCTCGTGGAGGATCCGGATCTCGTCTTCGATGTCCTCGGTCTGGACCGCCATCAGCGCCTCGATGCCTTCCCTGGCAAACTCCTGGGCTGCTGAGAAGCCCGCTATTCCACCTCCCAGGATCATCACCGGGGGCTCAACCTCCATCTTCTGGAGCGCTGTGGGCACCAGTGCCTTGAGCCCGGCGGCCGACGCGTAGATGAGTTTGGCCGCCTTTTCGGCCAAGACCCCGGGGTCGCCCTCGTTTACGGCAGCCACATATCCCCTCACATTGAGCATATCAAGCTGTCCTTCAGGGAGTCCGAGATCGGCCAGCTCTTCCTCGAGCTTGGGAAGCAGGATCCTGGGCTCGCAACCGGCGACGATCACCCGGTCCAGCCCATGCTCCTCCACGGCCTCCCGAATCAGGCTCAGCCCGGGTGGTATACAGCTATAGGGCAGGGTCTGTACGTAATCCACCTCAGGCCCGGCCTCGAGCGTCTCTTCCAAATGAGCCAGATCCAGCTTACCGCTTATCCTCCCGCCGCACTCACAGAGAAAGATCCCTACCACGGCCCCGTTTCCGGGCGATTCACTGTTTTTTTTCTTTTTCATTGTTCTTCCTCCTTAATGGGCGAACCCGCCGCCGGTCCTCTCGGCGACATTGCCCCTGACCTTGTCCAGACGGGCTTGCATGGCCCCAGTGGGGCAGACCGTGACGCAGGACCCACAGGCTATGCAGGCCTTGTTGGGAACCATGTAAGGCGTTGCTATGTGCTTGTGCACCCCGCGGGAGCCGAAGGAAATGGCCTGCACTCCAACAATTTCCTGGCATACCCGAACACACAAGCCGCAAAGAACGCACTGCTCTTCGGGGTCCTCCACCTCGAACCTGCTCCTCTCCACACCGTACTCCGCGGCCAGTTCCTGGATCTCTCTTGCCGCCGGACACTCAGCAAGGAGCATCTCCAGGATCCACCTGCGGACGTTCCTCACCCGCTCGGAGTTGGTCTCTATCTCCACTCCCTCCCAGGGAGGGTACATGCATGAGATCACCACCTTGGACCAATCTTCCCGCCTGGCCTCCACCACGCACAAGCGGCAAGCGCCGCTGGGCTTTACGGCCTCGTGATAGCAGAGGGTGGGGATATGGATTCGGTTGTGCCTGGCGGTGTCCAATACGGTCCAGCCCTCCTCGGCTTCCACCGCCCGCCCGTCAATTGTAAAAGGAATTCTTCCGTTGCCTTTACTGCCCTTTTTATTGTTCATTATTACCCCCTCTATTCCACTGTAACCGCACCAAATTTGCACGATTCCATGCACATACCGCATCGTATGCACCTGGTCTCGTCAATGGTGTGGGGTTTTTTCTTTTCCCCTGTGATGCACTGCTGGGGACAGCTCCTGGCGCAGGTCCCGCACCCGGTGCACGCCTCCGGATCGATCCTATAGGTGATCAGATCCTTGCAGACCCCGGCCGGGCACTTTTCCCTGAGGATATGGGCCTCATACTCCTCCCGGAAGTAGCGGAGAGTGGTCAACACGGGGTTTGGGGCGCTCCCTCCGAGTGCGCACAGGGACCCGTCCTGGACCGCTCTTGCCAGGCTCTCCAGTTCCTCTATGTCCTCCACCAAGCCCTCCCCGCGCGCGAATGCGTCCAGGAATTGCAGCATGGATTTCAGACCCAGGCGGCACGGCAGGCACTTGCCGCATGACTCATCCTCCAGAAAACGGAGGAAGTATCTGGCCACATCAACCACGCAGTCCCTGTCATCCATAACGATCATGCCGCCCGAGCCCATCATGGAACCGGCCTTTGTCAGCGAGTCGAAGTCCACCGGAGTATGCCCGAGTTCGTGAGGGATGCAGCCTCCAGAGGGCCCCCCGGTCTGCACCGCCTTGAAGTGGTCCTGGCCCGGGACCCCGCCCCCTATCTTCTCGACCAGGTCCTCCAGAGGCATGCCCATGGGCACCTCCACCAAACCCACGTTGTTCACCTTGCCCACCAGGGAAAAGACCTTGGTCCCGGTGCTGTGAGGGACCCCTATGCCTGCGTACCAATCCGAGCCGTTTTCGATAATCAACGGCACGTTGCACCAGGTCTCCACGTTGTTCAGCACAGTGGGCTTGCCCCAGAGGCCCTCCTCTGCGGACCTTACGTACTTGGGCCTGGGCTCCCCGGCGCGACCCTCTATCGAGGTGAAAAGAGCGGTTGACTCGCCGCAGACAAACGCCCCCGCCCCCCGGTTGATCTGGGCGTCGAACGAGAATCCGGTACCCAGGATGTCCTCCCCGAGAAGACCCAGCTCCCTGGCCTGCTCCATGGCGATCTGCAGGTGTTCAATGGCGAGTGGATATTCGGCCCGCACATACATGAACCCCTGGTGGGCGCCCATGGCATAGGCGCCTATGATCAGGCCTTCCAAGAGCGCATGGGGATCGCCCTCCATCAAGGTCCGATCCATGAAAGCGCCCGGGTCGCCCTCGTCCCCGTTCACCACCACATATATGGGCTCGTTCTTCTTCTTCGCCGCCCTGATGGCGGTTTGCCACTTGCGACCAGTGGGGAACCCTGCTCCACCCCGGCCGCGGAGCCCGGAGGCTTCCACCTCAGAGAGCGCCTCCTCCGGGGTCATTTCGGCCAAGGCCTTGGCAAGGCCCTTATATGCTCCTGCGGCGATGCTGTCCCTGATGTCCCGGGGATCGATATGACCGATGTGCCGCATAACGATCCGCTGTTGGTTCTTGTAAAAGGGGATATCCTCATGGTGTGCAATGGCCTCTCCGGTCTTGGGATCCTGATAGAGAAGCCTTTCCACCGGATTTCCTTCGACCAGGGTCGTCTTTACTATCTCCTCTGCGTCCTCGGGTTTCACCTGCTGGTAAAATATCCCGGCGGGCTCCATGATCACCAAGGGCCCGCGAGAGCAGAACCCGTGACACCCGGTAACCTTGATCCGGGGTATCACGGAGGCTTCCAGGCCCGCGGCCCCGATGGCCTCCTGCAGGGCCTGTGCGACTGTCGGGCTTCCGTTGGCCCTGCACCCTGTGCCGTGGCAGACTATGATTCGGGGCCTGTCAGGGTCCCGCTCCTGGAGGAGCCGCTCCCGGAATCCCTCGAGCTCTTCCACCGATTCCAGGCTCTTGCCCATGTCTTCAGCCGTATTCATTTGGGTCATTTCTTCCTCCTTACTCCGCGGAGAGCTTCTTGATGGTCTGTTTCAGATTCCGGGACGTCACTTGAGACAGGTATTCCTCGTCCGCCACAGCCACCGGCGCCAATGCGCAAGCACCCAGGCAGTTCACCGTGTCCAGAGTGAACTTGAGGTCCGGGGTGGTCTCGCCGGGCTGAATCCCCAGGTCTCTGGAGAGGTTTTCCACCAGTCGCTGCCCTCCCTTGAGATGGCATGCAGTACCCAGGCATACCTTGATTTCGTGTTCCCCGCGGGGCTCCAGGCTGAAGGACTTATAAAAGGTGGCCACCGCCCAGGCCTGGGTGAGGGGGATCCCCAGGTGATCGCATATCAGGGTCAAGTTCTCCTCTGAGATGTAGTTGTACTCCGCCTGCACATCCTGAAGGAGCGCGATCAGGTATCTCGGCTCCCCGGGGTAACTCTCTAAGATGGTATCGATGTCTTTCCCGTTTTGTTTCACGCCTGCCTTCCTTTCTTTCAAAATGGTCGTTTCATGAGATCTCCTCATGTGCCGCCTCCATTGTTTGGACAGAACAATCAGCAACAGGCGTGCCACGATAATATCTATCTGAAATCAGGGAATATATCCAGAACCCAAGCGCTGAACGGACGCCGCTTTCCGTTTCATGGCTGAAACGTTCCAGCGAGCCTGAAACACATAACTATTTGAATAAAGGGAATCTCATGGAGACTTAAGCGGCTGGCGTTTCAATCGGTAGGTTTCACGCGGCATGCAACATCCGTGTGGTATATGAAACAAAGCGGAGAGGCCGGGTAGAGAAAAATGGTTCTTGCTTCCTCACAAGAGTCCGTGGGCCTTCATCTTCCGCCACAGGGTGCTCCTGCTCATTCCAAGGAGGTGTGCGGCGGCGTCGCGTCGGCCTTGGACCTTTTCCAGGGTCTTTTGGATGGTGATCTTTTCGTCCTCCCACTCGCTTGGGCCTTCGGCCGCAGCCGTGGACGCGGGCCGTGCGGAATGCCCGGCTTCGAGTTCAGGGAGATGGGAGGCGGTGACGATGGGCCCCTTGACGAATACGAAGGCATACTCCAGGGCATGCTCCAGCTCGCGGATATTGCCGGGCCAGGAGTACTGCCTGAAGACGCGCAGCACCTTGGGATCCACGCCCCGGACGTTCTTCCCATACTTGGCGTTGAACAGCCCCACGAAGTAGTCCACGAGCAGCGGGATATCCGAGACCCGCTCCCTCAAAGGAGGCATGTATATGGGCACGGTGCGCAACCTGTAGTAGAGATCCTCCCGGAAGCGGCCTCGGCTCACCTCTTGAGTCAAACTCTTGTTGGTGGCTGCAATTATCCTGGAATCCATTCGAATGGGCCTGGTCCCGCCCACCCGCTCGAACACCCTTTCTTCCAGCACCCGGAGCAGCTTTATCTGTATCTCGGGCTTTATCTCGCCCACTTCATCCAGGAACAGCGTCCCGCCCTTTGCCAGCTCGAACCGCCCCACCTTGTTGTTCAGGGCCCCGGTGAAGGCGGCCTTTACATGGCCGAAGAGTTCGGATTCGAGAAGGGTCTCGGCAAGGGCCGAGCAATTGACCGCAACGAACGGCCCCCCGGATCTGGGGCTGTGTGCGTGTATGGCCCTGGCTATGAGCTCCTTGCCGGTCCCTGACTCCCCCTCTATCAGGACCGTGGCGTCAGAGGCGGCCACATCCGGCAACATGCTCAGTACGTGGGCCAGGCCTTGGCTCTCCCCTATGATCCGCCCCGGTCGCTCGCCCAGGGAGATGCCGTCTTCTTCAGAGCGCTCGAGCTGGGCTATGGGCCTGAAGCTCTCCACGGCCCCCATAATCAGGCCGTGCTTGTTCTTGATCACCGAGGTGTTGACCAGGATTGACTGGGGCCTCCCGCCCTTGTCCACGATCCTGACGTCCTGGTCCATCCCCAGGACACCGGTCTCCATGGTCAGCTTGAGCGGGCAGCTGCTCTTGCAGAGATCGCTCCGGAAGATGTCCCAGCAGTTGCGGCCCAGCACCTCCTCGCGCCGGTAGCCGGTGATCTCCTGGGCCCTCTTGTTGAACGAGGTTATCCTCCATCTGTTGTTGATGGTAAAGACCCCTTCGGCCAGATGCTCGAACAGGCTGTCATATTCCCAAACCTCTTCTGGCCGCCCGGGGGCCTGGGATTTGCCGGTCACGTGATCCCTGAGCGTTATCAGGACACCGATCAACTCCTGCCCGGGCCCGTAAAGCGGGTCCATGGAAAAGGTGATGGATACCGGGAGTCCGGAATCCAAAAAAACCTTGGCCATGAGATTTGACCGGGAATGCCCCTCCAGGGACTCCTTCCACGCCTGTTGGGCCTCGCTCCGATACTCTTCCGAGATGACCTCCTCGACAAAAAGTGTCTCACCCTGGGGGAGCCTGCGCTTGAGGAGCCTCTCGGCCTGTAGGTTGGAAGACATGATGGTCCCCTCCCTGGAAAGGACCACCACTCCGTCTCCTTCGGGCAGCTCATCAAAGTCCACCCCCTGCCCGCTCAAAGGTTCAGGGCTCTTCTCATCTGCTTCCAAGATCGATCCCCCTGCTCACCAAATCCCGATCAGTGAGAACGGATGAGATGTTCCAGCAGGCCCGCCTAACCGCCGAGGGGTCCAGCCCGGCCTCGAGCACCCGGTTCCCTTCACCGTAGCCGCGTTCTTCGGCCAGCTTCACTAAATCCTCCAGGTCTTGGCGGGACCTCTGATCGCCCTCTTCGAACCCCTCCTGGTGCAGCCGGCACAAGGCATTGACCCTGGCCACCGAGCATCTCTTACAAAACTTACTATTTTCCATGCTATTATCTAAAGCAGCTAAAGCAGTCCATTAGAGTTAGCAGCGGCATCGGGCGCAAAACTTCTCTGTTATGGACCAAAGATCCGGAGTCAAGACTTCATTCACCTTTTCTCTGACATGAGGGGGAACACCCCGGTAGAACGCGTGAGCAATACCTCCTGTTATGCATGCCAGGGTATCGCTGTCTCCTCCCAGGGACACTGCATTTCGCACCGCGTCCTCATATGAATCCGACTCCAGGAAGGCGATCAAGGCCTCGGGCACAGTCCCCTGGCAAGAGACATCAAAGCTGTAAGTCGGGCGGATATCATCCAACCTTCGAGCCAAGTCATACCCAAACCCTCTTGTTATCCTATCCCGGATCTCTGCCTTGTCCTTCACCCGCCCGGCTAGGAAGACCGCAAGGGCGGTGGCCTGTGCCCCCTTGATCCCTTCCGGGTGGTTGTGGGATACCTCGGCGGTCCTCCTGGCTTGGTCAAGGACTTCCTCCTCGGTATCAAAGGCAAACCCGACCGGACTGACCCGCATTGCAGCACCGTTCCCCCAGCTGTTGTAGGGTCTCGGATCAGGGCTGTACAGCCAGTGGATGAAGGAGGCCCCGTAGCCGGCGTTGGGGTAACGCCCACCGATCTCTCTTATGGACTCCAGGTACGTCCGCCCGGTAAGGATCGCATTTGCCACGGCGATTGTCAGCACGCTGTCGTCGGTGAACCTGCACCGCGGGTGAAATAGAGGAAAATCCTTGCTCTTGATGGGACGGCGCTCATACACAGAGCCGATGATGTCCCCGGCGATAGCTCCTATCATATGCCTCCTGCCCGCGTAGATGCCCAGAGCCAGATACCCCTATGCCAACGATTATGGCAAAAATCCCTCGATCGATCAAACCGTTTGATACTCGCCCCCGGCCGGAGGAAAAAATCGCCTTAACAAATGAAGGCTTTTCGAAAGGCGTCAACGCCGTTAGATTTTGCTTTTCAATGGGTTGATGATAAGTTATTTTCGTTTGCTTTAGAGTGTTGCATGGAGATGATTACGAATGCGATGGAGACCTTATTATACAGTCTGGTTGGTGATGAGTTTTGGCTGGATAACCAACTACATGGTGCGAGCCGGATTATCGCCTGTTCTACTTTCCATAATTGACGAATTTAACCTGACCTATAGTCAGGCCGGTCTTATTGCAGCCGCTGTTTTCTATTCTTATGCAGCTATGCAATTTCCGGCAGGCGTCATAGGAGATAAGATAGGCCGTAAGACAGTACTGATACTATGCTCCTTTGGATGGGGGATTATGTCACTTTTGACTGGGTTGGCCCATTCATTTCTATCACTTTTTATGTTTAGGTTGGCTACAGGATTTGCCCAAGGAACCTATTTCAGTAATGATCGTGCAATTATATCTTACTATACACCAAAAGAAAAAGCAGGGCTAGGACAAGGAATATCTTTTATCGGTCTTGGTATTGGGCTTACTATCGGTATTATGCTGGCGGGAGTAATATCCGATTACTTGGGGTGGAGATGGGTCTTTTACCTGTTTTGTATTCCTACTTTTCTTGCAGGCATTCTTATTGCCTATTTTATAAAAGAACCGAACATTGGTAAAACTCGTGCTCATTTTGAAGTCAACAATAATAGTCCTATAAGCATCAAATCCGCTTTTACTACTTATGATCTCTGGATGATCTATATAGCTGGTATAGCAGGTATTTACGGGCAGTGGATGCTGGGCTCATGGGGCCCGGCCATGTTCAAGGAAGTCGGGGTCGAAGCTCTTTCCACAGGATCCGCGTTTGCAAGCGTAGTGGGCCTATCAGCGGTCCCGGGGCTCATCATCAACGGGCTCGTGAGCGACCTTTTCTACCGCCGGGGCATATCACGAAAAGCAGTAGCCATGTTCGACTTCATCGGAGGGGCGATCCTGCTCGGGTTGGTGGGGGTAGGCATTCAAACCAAGGTCCACCCGATCATGCTCGTTGTTCTTATGTTTTGTGCGGGATTCTTTCTCTTCGGTCTGTTCGGCGTCCTCTACTCCTTAATCTCTGAGATCACTCCTCCGGGGGTCATGGGAAGCACCTTCGGACTAACCAACTCCTTCAACTATATAGGAGGATTCTCTTCGCCCTGGCTCACAGGCCTGGTCAAGGATGCCACCGGATCCTTTTCATATGGCTGCTACCTCGCGGGAGGCCTCTGTCTCATAGCCGCAGGGATGGTTTCGACCATGCGACCTGCGTTTCGTATACATAAGCCTTCTTAACCAGGCGGAATGATGATTTCCAACCTTTCCGGGAGACAAAACGATGAAACATGATTTTCCTCTCTTATTTTCCCCTTTCAGCTTGAACAGACTATTGCTGAAAAACAGAATCGTAATGGCACCTATCGATACCAATTTGGCAGACGATAATGGCTATGTAACGGAAGACCTACTCGCTTTTTATGAAAGAAGGGCAAGAGGCGGAGTAGGTATGCTTATCGTGGAAAACTCACAAGTCGATTTCCCTATTGGAAAGAATACAAAGCGGCAGCTTTCCATACACGAAAATGCGCAGGTTGAAGGTCTCACAAGGCTTGCTCAGGTCATCCGTTCAGGGGGTGCATGTCCCGCCATACAACTCCATCATGCGGGTAGGGAAACCACGCTGGAAGTGACTGGAGGACTGAGCCCCGTCGCCCCATCCCCTATCCCGTGCAAACACCTCAAGACTCCCGTGAGAGAGCTAACCAAGTCCGAAATAGAAAGAATCATCGAGAAGTTTGTGTCTGCGGCTCTCAGGGGCAAGAAGGCCGGCTTTGAGCTTATTGAAATCCACGGGGCTCATGGATATCTGGTAGGAGAGTTCCTGTCTCCTTACACTAACAAACGCACGGACGAATACGGGAACGGCTTCCAAGGCAGAATGCGCTTTCCTGTCAGGGTCATTCAGGGAATAAAGGATGCGCTGGGACGAGATTTCCCCCTCGGTTTCAGGTTCAGCGCGGACGAGTTTGTAAAAGAAGGGATTGAGGTTTCCGAGGCCCAACGGATTGCCAAGGCCCTGGAAGACGCCGGCATCGATGTGCTCCATATCTCGGCCGGCATTTACGAGTCACTACCAAAGCTGCTCGAGCCCATGTCCTATCCTCAAGGATGGCGCTGTCACCTTGCAGCGGCAATCAAGAGATCGGTCTCGGTCCCGGTGATAGCCGTAGGGGTCATTCGGGAACCCTCTTTTGCGGAACAGGTCCTTGAACAAGGAGCGGCCGACTTTGTCGCAATCGGCAGGGGGCTCCTGGCGGACCCTGATTGGCCTGAAAAAGCCGTGAAGGGCCGAGCCTCCGAGCTGAGAAGATGCATCGGCTGCAATGTGGGGTGTTTGAGCAAGCGCCTGACCGACAGCATCAAGTGCTCGGTCAATCCCGAGACAGGGCGAGAGAGATACCACCGGATTCTTCCACTGAAGGGAAAGAAAAAACGTGTCACCATAGTCGGGGGAGGACCGGGCGGGCTGGAGTCGGGGCGAGTGGCCGCTCTTCGGGGTTTTCACACCACTCTTTTTGAAAGGGAGAACCGGTTGGGAGGACAAATGAGGCTTGCCTCAATTCCTCCTGGAAAAGACAAGATCCGGTGGGCCATTGAATACTACGAGAAGCAAATGCAACTCTTGGATATAGATCTCAGGCTTGGTGTGAAAGCCGGAGTGAAGGAAATCCTGGATACCGAGCCGCACGCAGTAATACTGGCCACCGGATCACTGCCCCTGACGTGCAAGTTCAGTGCGGCGGTCCTGACCGCCGATGAAGTACTTTCAGCCCCGCCCCCGTATCGGGGCGGGGGAGCTGCTGTCATTGGCGGTGGTTCCATCGGATGCGAGACGGCGCTCTTTCTTCAGGAAAGAGGCTGCCATACAGAGCTCTTTGAACAACTGGACGAGGCGGCCCATGATATGGAGTCAATCAGCGCATGGGATCTCAAAGAGCGCATGCAAGAGGCCGAAATCGAGATCCATTTGGAATGCGAGGTTATTGATGTGCAGGATCAGTCAATCAAGGTCTTTGAGAAAGGACGAACCATCACCCACGGACCTTTCGACCTGACCGTATGCGCCGTGGGTCGAGAGTCCGATAGAGCCCTAGTCGATGCGCTGCGCCAAAGCGCTTACCAGGGCGCTCTGCGTCTGGTCGGTGACGCCGGTGAGGTGGGCAGAATTCATGATGCCATTCATCAAGCTTACTACACGGTGACCACTGAGATCCATCCGGCTTAGTCCTCTGAGCTTCAGGGCTCACACCTTTCGCCGGAGGAGTCTGCTGGGCTACATCTTTCTTTTCCGGGTCAACCCAATTATATACGGACCGAGCAGAATGAAGAGGTTGATCAGAAGAAGGGCAAGGCTTATGGGCCGTGTCAGAAAAGTGCTCCAGTCGCCTTTGGACATAATCAGTGATCGCCGGAAGTTGTCCTCCAAGATGGGGCCCAGAACAAAGCCAAGAATGATCGGGGCGGGCATAATACCAATCTTTTGGAGGAGATATCCCAACACTCCGCAGGCAAGCAAGACCCAGATGTCGAAGACCGTGCTGCGTATGGCAAAGGATCCGATGATGCAAAAAATCATGATAGCCGGGAGGAGGTAATAACGGGGTACCCTGATCAAGTGGGCGAAATACTTGGCACCCAGCAAACCGACAACCGCAAAGACTAAAACTGACACTATATTGCCAAGATAGATTGTGGAAATTAGATCAGGGCGAGTCAAAAAAAGCATAGGTCCGGGGGCCAGGCCGTTGATCATCAAGGCCCCGATCAGAATCGCAGTCTGAGGGTCTCCCGGTATGCCCAGAGAAAGAGTGGGTACTAGAGCACCTCCTACAGCGGCATTATTGGCCGCTTCTGCTGCGACCACGCCTTCGGCGATCCCGGTCCCATACTCTCGCGACCTCTTGGAAAATCGCTTTTGAATACCGTACGCGGCCATGGATGCTATAGCTCCTCCGGCGGCAGGCACTGCACCGATAAACGTTCCGATCATCGAGGAGACAGGTATCATCGGCCCCATACGGAAAAAGTTTGAAAGGTTGGGCAGGACCCTCTTTATTTTGGCCACCGCCACCTTTATCTCTTTGGTCTGCTCGAGCTTGACCAAAACCTCCGTGACCCCGAAAAAGCCTACCATCACCGGGATCATCTCAAGGCCGGCTTCGAGGTCCCTGGAGCCGAAGGCGAACCTAGGGTAGCCGGTGATCACATCCTGCCCTATGGAGGCGAGTAAAAGGCCTATTATGCCTCCCATCAGGCCTTTAAGAGTCGATCCAAAGGATATATAGCTGACTATGCTTATTCCCAGAAACGCCACCCCTGTATACTCTTGAGGCCCGAACTGGAGGGCGAAGTTGGCCAGAATCGGGGCTGCAAAGACCAGCACCAGAACTCCGAAAAGTCCGCCGATGGCAGAGGACAGAGTGGCATACCCTATGGCCCGACCGGCTTCGCCCTTTTGTGCCATCAGGTAACCGTCAAAACCCGTGGCGATGGCGGACGGTGTGCCTGGAATATTGACAAGGATGGCGGAAATAGATCCGGCGTAACAGGCGCCGACAAACATACCGATAAGGAAAAGCATGCCGTGAACATCGCTCATGGCAAAGGTCATAGGCAAAAAAATGGCCATGCCCATGGTCGCAGTCAGTCCTGGGATTACACCGAAAAGTATACCCAATACCGTACCTAGAATAACCAGGTAAAATGAGTAAGCACTTGCAAAATTAGGCAAACCCGCTAGAATAAGATCAAAACTTTCCATTTTAGACTTTTTTTTCTTTCTGCTAGAAGATACTTGAATTAGGCAGATCAACACCTATAAAAACATCAAATACTATATATACTAGAGCCATCATAGCTGCGCTATAGAGAAAAACCAGACTTATATCGATGATTCTAAAAGATGCTCTAATCAAAATAGAAAAAACAAATACTAAAATAAAACCACTCAAAAGAAATCCGACATACTTCATAACAATAATTGAAAAGATGCATAGCACCATGAAAATGATAATAGAACGATAAGTTATATCTATCTGAACATCCGTTTGATCCGTCTTTACATCATGAAGCCGCTTCTTACCTAATATGTCTTGTATAAGAACAAGCAAACCGAGACCCACCAGAACTCCGGCCAGGACCCTGGGATAGAAGGCTGGACCATGCCCGAACCCTTGGCCTTTCACGCTCGGATAGCCAAGGGTGTCAATGAGCACAAAGATCCCGAATACCAGGCATACAACAAATGTCAGCCATGTATCGCGTCTTACTGTAAACACAGGTTTTCCCTCATCCGCCCCCTCCTCTTCCGAAAGAAGGGAGGGGGCTTATTGATCCGGCAAGCGAACCTTAATTCTGCAGAAGCCCTACGGCTTCAACCATCCTCTTTACATTTGCATCCGACTCCGCCCTCAGTTGAGCAATGCCCTCGGTATCCATATAAATCACATCGAGACCCGAGTCCTTGATCTTTTTCTGAGTCGCCGGGTCTTTAAAGGCCTTGCGAATCGCCTGATCCAATATTTTCACAATTTTATCAGGGGTCTTGGCTGGAACCACAATGGATTCCCAGAAGGGCATGGTTATATCCACCCCGCCCTCCTTCATGGTCGGGATCTCAGGGTAAGCGGGATGTCTTTCCTCGCCGGCGATGGCAACAGGGCGGATCTTTCCCACACTGATCATAGCCTTTGCAGGGCCTATGGCTACGAACATCGAATCCACATGTCCGCCTGCCAGAGCTGACAGCGACGGGCCCCACCCTTTGAAGGGAACCTGGGTGAACTCAACTCCTGCAACCCTTGCAAATTGGGATGAGTAAAGGTGATCTATAACACCTGCGCCCGCATTGCCGTTCTTGATCTCGCCCGGGTTTGCCTTTGCATAATCCACAAATTCCTCCAAGGTCTCCCAGGGAGATTCACTGTTCACCAAGAGAAAGAGAGGCGGGTTGATTATACCTGAAACAGCCTTGTACTCGCTCATCATTACGGGTGACACGGATGTATACTGAGCAATGGCCGCACTAATGCCGAGAAAGCCCAGGGTGTAGCCATCAGGGGCTGCATCCACCAAAGCTTTGGCCCCAACCAATGATCCGGCCCCCGGCATATTCTTCACCACCACAGGCTTGCCTAATTCCTTTTCCATTTGAGCCGCCAGGATCCTGCAAGTCATGTCACCGGAGCCACCCGGAGACCAGGGGACGATCAATGTAATTGGTTTTTCAGGAAACCCGGCCCCGGCAGGCGCCGGTCCCAGGACGAGAACCGAGGCTGCAAGCAGAGCTGAAGCAAAGCACAGTTGTTTTGAAAGACGTCCTAACATGTTAATCCTCCTCTTGAGTTGTGTTGATGATTTTTCTGGAAAATACGGGTCCTTTCCAACCTCCATACCAAAACAGCCGAATTAACCTCCTTCCCCTCTGATGCATCATATCTCTAAAGCAAAAATCCCCATGTGCGCAGCATGTAGGCATTCCTCGCAAGCAAGCACAGGATCTATCTCAACATCATCTTGGGCAGCAAAAGAGCCAAGTCCGGAAAAAGAGAGATCAGGATCACGATGGCGAATATGGCGAAAAGAAACGGGGCAACGCCGCGGAAAATGGTCTCCACCGGCACGTCTTTGGCCACGCCCGCCACGGTATATATATTGAGCCCCATGGGAGGTGTTATAAGCCCGGCCTCCATCATCAGGACGGCAATCACCCCGAACCATATTGGGTCAAACCCGAGCGCCAGTACGATCGGGTATATGACCGGCATGGTAAGCACCATCATTGAGATGGCATCAAGAAAGCAGCCCAAAAAAAGATATATAAGAATGATTATGGTCAATATCAGGTAAGGGGAGACCTGCAAGGCCGCGACCCAGCTCGAGGCCTTCATGGGTATGGTAGACAAGGCCAGGAAATAGCTGAAGACATTTGCGCCCGCCACCAGGAATAGCACCATCACCGAGATGCGGATGGTGTCCTTGAGCGCCTCGGTGAGGTTCCACCAGGTCAGCCTGCCTTTGGCCAGAACGACCACGAAGAGGAGCGTTGCCCCGATGGCCCCCGCTTCTGTCGGTGTAAAAAACCCTAAGTAAATTCCCCCTATAACGATTAGAAAGACTGCCAAAGGCTCCCATACCGCTTTAACGGAAGATATTTTCTCTTGAAAACTTACCGTCTCCTTAATAGAAGGAGCCAAATCAGGATTTATTTTTACTAACAAAAATACTATAAAAAGATACGCAAAAGAGAGCAAGACCCCTGGTATGATGCCAGCTATGAGGAGTTTTCCAATGGATTGCTCGGTCATCATGCCGTAGACCACGAAGCCGATGCTGGGGGGTATCAGGAAGCCCAGGGTCCCACCTGCGGCAATGCTTCCTGTGGCCAGCCTCGGGTGATAGTTGAACCGCTTCATCTCCGGCAGAGCGACGTTCCCCATGGCGGCTGCAGTGGCCACGGACGAGCCCGAGACCGCTGCAAACCCGGCACACGCCCCTATAGTGGCTATACTGAGCCCCCCGGGGAGCCTCCTGAGCCACTTGTCAAATGTGCCGTAAAGTTCATAGGTCATCCTGGAGGTGCCGGCAAAGCTGCCCATGACGATGAACAAGGGGATCACTGTATACGGATAGTAGGCCGAGACCTCGTAGGCGGTCCTGGCCAGGACCGGGAGCGCGGCCCCGAAGGAGGTGAGATAGGCGGTCCCCAGGAAGCCCACCAGCATCATGGCAAAGGCGATGGGCATACCCAGGAACAAAAGCAGAAAGACCAGCAAGGTCCCCACAACACCGGCTACCAGTGGATCCATAACGTCCTCAGGCCCTCCCTACCAGTCTTTTAACAGTGTCCACCAGATCGAGCACCAGCTCCATAAACAGCAGGAACGCACCCACCGCCACCAAGACCTTGAAGGGCCTCTGGGGGATTCGAAGCATGTCTGAGACCGCGGTTTCCTCCATTCCGACCACCCAACCCTGCCAGGCGAGCAGGCCGATTATCAGCAGGCTGAGCAAGGTGGTTATCAGCTCCAGGATCAGTCTTCCCTTCTCCGGGAGCCTGGTTATAAGCATTTCCACCCGCACATGCCCTTTCACCTGTTGGGTGTAGGCCAGGCCGAGGAGGATGATCACCGCCAGCATGTAACTCGATAGCTCCACCGCCCCGGGTATGGGCCGGGCAAGTACGGCCCGGCCCACCACATCGACACTCGTGAGGAGCATCATTGGAACGAGCAGGAACATCCCTGCATAGCACACCCAAAGGGTCAGCCTCTGTATCCACTTTCTCATGATATGCAGCCCGTTGATGCCGCCGGAGCGGCGGATGTCGCTCCTACCACTCCGATGGACATGCCACGCACTTCACGCCATGCTCCCTGGTGACCTGATCAAAGATCTGCACCGCCTTCTTTGCGGGCAGGCCCTTGGCCTCCAGATCCTCCACCCACTTCTTGGTCTCCTCCTGGAAGGCCTCAAACCACTCTTCCTCCTGCTCCTGAGGCAGTGTATAGATCTCTACCCCGTGGCCTTTGATCTCCTTCATCATCTCATCATAGACATCCCTGGTGAGTCCTCCGGATGTACGAAACGGATTCTGGCAAACCTCCATAATGAGAGGCTTTAGGTCGTCCGGGGTCTTATTCCAGCTATTCTGATTCATTATCACCCCTTCGGTAACGCAGCCGAAGGTCGCCAGAACCCCGTGCTTGGCCACTTCATAGAGGTTGAATCCGAGCACCAAGGGGGGACAGGTGACCAGCCCGTCTATGGTCCCGGTTTCCATGGCCAGATAGACATCCCCCAGGGGCATGAACACGGGCTCCGCTCCCAGGGCCTTGATGTAATTGGTCTGGTGTCCGCCGGGCGAGCGTATTCTCAAGCCCTTGCAATCCTCGACCGAGCGAACCGGCTTGGTAGTCCACAAGAACGCCTGGATGCAGCCGTTCAGCTCTATCATCTTCACCCCTTGAAACTCCTCGTGGAGTATCCTCTTGTGCATCTCGTTCCCGATGTCAGTGGCCACATCCTTTCCGTCCACCCAGGCGGCAAGGGAGAGCACGTCGCTCAAAGGAAACCGGCCGGGCGTCCAGGTCGCCGTGAAATACCCCATGTCTGACATTCCTTTGGCCACGATCTCATAGTGCTCCGGCCCTTTGCCCAGGGCGCCCCCGGCGTACATGGTGTAGTCGATCCTCCCGTTGCTCCTCTTCTTGAGCTCCTCCAGCATAGGCGTCCACACCGTCTGAACCTCCCTGCCCGCGGGCGGATGCCATGTGCTGAACTTCAGGTTCATCTTTGATTCGGCCGAAACCCCGGCGGGCAGGAACATCAAGCCCGCCATGCCCAAGACCACCAGCGCCGTCGCCCACATCAATTTACCCTTCATTTTCAACCTCCTTGTTTTGGTTGACACCACCACGCCTATCTCAGGCCGTCCTCCTTCTTGGCATTCTCCTTTTCCAGGCCGCCCACTCTGGGGTGGGACCTCCCGCGGTTGGTGATAGCCAGGCAGACCACGATCTCGTCCGCCTTGGGGGCGTCGTCCACCCTCACGGTCATGGCGTCGAAGTGGCTCCTTACAAAAGCCGCATCCTTGTAGTGAATCGGCACGTCGATCTCAGCTCCCACTCCACCCATCTTCTTGGCGGAAGGGATTATGGCCTTGCCACCGCCCACGGCGTTACGAAACGGCGCGCCCAGCTTGGGGTGGAGAATTGCTGCCGCATGCTCCCGTTCTCCCGCCTCTCCCACAATCGCCGCCTTGCCGTAGCTCTCCACCTCCTCAGGCGGGACCCCCAGGGCATCGACAGCCATCTTCCCCAGGATGTCCCCCAGCTTCTCTCCGGCTTCGATCAGCTCGCTCAGATCCTCTTGGTAGCGCCCTGCGAACGGGTTGCGAATCACAGCCATGGCCGCCGCCTTCCTGCCCGGGGGATCGACTTTCCGCCCTCCTTCCATGTGGATTACTTCGGTAGTGGTCACATATTTTCGGATCTCCATACAAAGCACCTCCTTGAAAGCTGGTGATGACGATTGAATCCATCAATTACCGGTAATCATATGCTCTCGGAAGAAATCCGTCATGGCCACCTCACCCTGAACGGCCACGAGTGCACCCAAGATCACCCGGGCTTTTACCAACTCCTCGGCCTTTGCCCTGGCGCGGGCGAGAGCCAGCGCCACCTTTTCCTCCGGCATTGCGTCCATCCCGACGGTGACCGGGAGCCCGGGTATGTCCGTATATGGATCCACCTGCTCAGCCGGGAGTTGAACGATTCCGTCATCCTCCACCATGCTGGCATTGGCAATGGATGTGGCTGCAGCGTCGGCAAGGGCGCTCCTGGCGGCAACAACTGTAGCCGAAGATGCAACCCCTCTGGTGAGGCTCCTGCCTCCTATCCCGCTGGTGGCCACACCCCAGGTTGCCGGGCCGGGATCAAGGGCGATGGCATAACTCATCTCCCGCCGGCGGACATCGGTGCGCACGCCCACCCTGACCGGGCCCCCTTTGGCGATCCTGACCGCCAAATCGCCTCCGTTGTCCACTGTCACCCTGGGGGCTCCCAAGGCCGCCAGGAAATCGGCCACATGATCGGCAATGGCGCCAGCCACGGCGGCCATGGGGGTAAGATCCCGGTCGCCCACGGCCAGGACGCTCTCCAGCATGGTCAAGGCCAGGGCTTCAGTTATCCCCTCCCGGGCCCGCCGGGACCCTCTGCCCAGCAAGGGCCTCTGCGCGGCAACCCTCTCCAAGACCCTGAAAGACTCCTCGGCCGCCGCCACAGACATCCGGGGCATCGGCCCCTGTTCACCTGAGGCAGATATCACCAGCCTCATAGGCCCGCACTCGGCCAGCACTTTGCCCTGGGGAAGAAAATCGACTCTCGCCTGATAAGGCATCAGAGCTGCTCCTCAGCCGATACGGGGTCCAATGCCTCAAAGGGCTTCATGGCCTCCATGTGTCCGCCCATCTCCCTGTAGTCCGCTAGCTTCATTGTGTATTCTATGGGGCATATGGTGGCCGGAGTAGGAGTCCAGTAAAAGGATGAGCCCTTCACCTTTGCCACATCCACCATGAAGGTTATTCCGCCTCCGGGCATGACAAAGGCCCGGGCACCGCCGACGGTCAGCCGGGCCTTCCCCTGGTGAACTGCCCGGGTCAGCCTGATTGGATACCGCACCACCCCAGCCCGGGCGCTGCCGCCGGCACCGCCCATATAGAGGGCCGAGACGAGAGAACTCTCGCAACTGCCGGCTATAGCGTCCAAGGCGTCTCTTGCAGCACCGGTGAGCGGAACCTCCCGGAGCAGCCAATCCCGGCCGAGCTCCAGCATGGCCGCCCGTTCACCCGTGGTCTCGGTCACAAGAATCCTCATCCCCGGGTATCCCGTCTTGTGGTCGATTCCTGCAATCACGTCCATCGGACGGGTGATGGAAGTGCCCCCCCACCCCGCTCCGCTGTCCCCGAAGTATCGGCCCGGGGTGCTCGGCCTGAACCTGAGCTGGACGCCTGAGGGCTTGACCCCTGCGTATCTGCCGGCGGCATGCTCGCTCAAGAGGCCGGTAAGGTGTGAATCGAGCACGACCGCCTCATCGGCCGCCTGTTTGAGCAGCCCCGCGAAAAGGCCCAAAGTGGCGCTCCCGCATCCGAGCCTCATCTTGCCGGGTCTTTGCCCGTTGATCACTGGCTCCTCGCCCACCTTGAGCTCCAGCCTGCTTCCTCCCTCCACCCTGAGCTTCACCGGCTTCTTGTTGGCTATATCCGTCACCGTCCTTGCCACCAGCAGGCCGTCCCTTCCCGTGAGCAGGTTGACCCCGCCGATGGAGAGCATCTTGGAGCCGTACTGCTCGGTGACCACCATCCCCACCTTTCTCTTCCTTGCATAGACAGAGGCCCCCTCCTCTCCTATGCCCAGATCGGTATCCACCTTTACCATTACCCCGCTGTAGGACAACGGCGCCTCTGTCACCACCGTGACCAGGTCCACCCGGTCCCTCCTGCCCTGAACAATGTGAGGAGCAGGCCTACAGTCCGGATAAGTGGTCCCTGACCCGATGCCCGTAATGAGAGGGCTCCTTATCGCCTCCTGCGCATCAGGCCCCGCCGCATCCTCAACGTCCTTCAGGTGATGGAGCGGCGTAAGCCGTACCAGCTCCCCGTTGCGGTTCCTGTACCTCAGACACGCCCCCGGATTGCCTTCCCTTATCAAGCAGCCTATGGGGCATGCCTCGCACAAGATGGACTGGTCTGGGGGGGTCTTCTCCAGGGTTACAGCCCCCTCCGGGCAGACCCTTGCACAAGCACCACACTGCGTACAGGCCTCATACGTGACCAAGGCCTTCTTCTCCTTCAACCTGATCGCCCCGAGGGGGCAATCCTGGACGCACACGGAGCAGCCGGTGCACTTGGCCGGATCAACAGTAACCAAAACCAAACCCCCTGGGTTGTTTCATTTCCCCTTTTCCACGCTTGGCATGCGGGTTGCGGGAGGTGTATTGCGGCTCTTGGTGACCACAATATCGCCGTCCACCAAGACCATGGATACGCCGGGCACATCACCGGCCTCAATGGCGGAAAGGGCGTCCGTTCCTACAGAGCCCATGGGCGCGTCCATCACCACCAGGTCCGCTTCCCTGCCTTCCTCGATCAAGCCCCGGTTCAGCTTGTAGAGGCGGGCGGTATTGCCCGTGGCCATGCAGATGGTCTGCTCCGGCCTAAGCAGACTCAGGCTCGCCAGGAGGTTCAAGACCCTGAGGATCCCCAGGGGTACCACACCGGTTCCGGACGGGGCGTCGTTCCCTATGATCAGCCGCTCCAGACAGTCTTTTTCCACCACGAGCGATGCAGCCTCCACGGCCACCTTGGGATTCCCGCAATGGACGATCTCCAAGGCCATGGAGGTTTCCGTGATCAGTTTTTCCACCTCGTCCATGGAAACCGCCGTGGGGCCCCCGTTCAGGTGGGAGACCACATCCGGATCCGCCTCGATCACATCCTCCGCCGTGACCGTGCTGCTTCCAGGGATAGAGGTCCCCCCGGTATGCATCATAACGGTCATGCCGTGCTTCTTGGCGATTTTGACCAGCGGGGCGGCATCAGAGGCCGCTTTGATCGAGCCCAGGCCAATCTCTCCCACCACCTTGACGCCTTCGCGGGCCATCTCCTTGAAGTCCTCCTCGACCAGCCCCTTTTCCAAGATGACGCTGCCTCCCAGGACCTTCATCCCCCCCGGCCTGAAGCCTGCAAAGGCCTTGGCGACCAGAATTGCCAAGGCCTTGACCCCGGCTGGATCCTTGGATCTTCCGGGCAGATGAGGCTCCCCTGCTGAGATGGCGGTGGTCACCCCTCCATGGAGTTCACTCTCCAGGAATCCGAGCTGGCTCTGCCTGGGAGTGAAGTCCCCGGTAACCGGATGAACATGGGAGTCGATCAATCCAGGTGCGACCGTTGTGTCCCTGCAGTCTATCACGGTATCGGCTGCCCCCTGATCCATATCTCCGGCCGCCCCGACCTTGCTGATTAGACCGTCTTCAATCCAAACCGCATCCGCTGAAAGAATAGGGTTGTTGATGTCCCCGGTCACCAGGGTACCGATATTTTTAAGCATTACTATTGACATATTCCTCCTCCTTCCTCATGCGCGGAACTCCTGAGCACGGCCTCCCTAACCCGCTCAGGCTTCGCAGGCAAGTGGTAGATCCTCAGGTTCAAGGCATCGGAGATGGCGTTAAGAACGGCCGGGGCGGTAGGGATGAGAGCCGGCTCCCCCACCCCCTTGGCCCCGAAAGGCCCGGTCGGCTCTTGAGCTTCCACCAGGACCGGCACAATCGCCGGCATGTCCATGCTGGTGGGGATATGATAGTCGGCCAGGGACATGGTCGTTCCATGAATGTACTCCTCGGTCAAGGCGAACCCCACACCCATGGCCACCCCGCCTTGAATCTGTCCCTCAATATTTGAAGGATTGATGGCCCTGCCCACATCATGGGCTGCCACGGCCTTTAAGAGATGAACTCTTCCAGTCTCTACATCCACCTCCACAAGGACCAGGTGGGTGGCAAAGGCATAGGTGGCATAGGGCACGCCTTCCCCTGTCTTGGGATCAAGGGAAGTTGTCAAGGGATCGAAATGTCCTTCGCAGACCAATTCTTTGCCCTTTTGACGCGCCCTTGAGGCAAGCTCGGATAAGGAAACCGTCTTGGACGAATCCTCTCCCGTCACTGCGAAGCATCCCTCCAGCCTCAGGGAGGCCCCGGAGGTCTTAAGCACCTCAGCGGCCTCGGTTAGCAGGAGCTCGGCGAGTTTTTCAGCCGCATCCTTCACGGCATTACCGGAGATATAGGTCTGCCGGCTGGCCGAGGTGGCCCCGGCGTTTGTGGTCTCATGGGTGTCTGCAACTATGAGCTTGATTTCGCCGGGGTCCACACCCAAGACCTCGGCTGCGATCTGCGCAAGGACCGTTGACGAGCCCTGCCCTATATCGGCTGCACCCGTGTAGAGAGTGATCCCGGCTTCCGGATCCATCTCCACGCGTGCTGTGGAGGGATTCTTGGCACCGGTGTTCCCGATCCCGTACCACATGGACCCGAGCCCAACCCCTCTTCTCATATTCACGGCCGGAGATCTTCCCTTCCACCCGGTCACGGCCTCGCGGTAGAGGGGGTCCAAGGCATCGAGGGTGGCTTCGAATCCCACGCTCTCTTTGAGCTCCTGACGCGTGGATGTTATCCCGCCCCGCCTGAGGGCGTTGATCTTTCGAATCTCAACCGGACTCATCCCCAGCCTTGCAGCAATGATGTCCATTTGGGACTCGTGGGCGCAGGCCGTCTGCGGCACCCCGAATCCTCTCATGGCCCCTGCAACGGGATTGTTGGTGTAGACGCAGCTACACTCAACGTCCAGGTTATCCACCTGATAGGGTCCGGCGGCATGCACCGCAGCCCGGGTGGCTACCGCCTTGCCGTACGAGGCATAAGCGCCCGTGTCACAAACAATTCTTGCCCTGAGCGCAGTGAGCCTCCCATCGACGTCCACCCCTGTTTCGTACTCCATCCAAAAGGGGTGCCTCTTGGGAGTGGCCAAGCACTCCTCTTCGCGGCTGAAGACCAGGCGGACCGGCCGCGCGTAGTGGTAGAGCGCGAGACCGATGAAGCCTTGAACCGTGAGATCGAGCTTGGAGCCGAAACCGCCGCCTGTGGCTGCCTGAATTATCCGGATGCGCTCCTCCGGAAGGCCCAGGAGGCGGGAGACCTCCTTGCGGTCGTAATGGGGGTTCTGAGTGGAGGCATGGATCACCAGGGTCCCGTCATCCGCTACATATCCCGCCCCTGAGTCGGGCTCCAGATATGAGTGTTCTAGGCGTGAGGTGGTATAGGTTCGCTTAATCACCAAATGGCTGTCTGACAAGGCTCCCCGGGCGTCGCCTTTTAGGATCGCCCCCCTATAAAGCAGATTTCCGCTTTCGTGAACCGGTGGGGCCCCCGTTTTCAAGGCCTCTTGGGGCAGGAAGACAAAGGGCAGGTCCAGGTAGGAAATTTCAATGGTCTCGAGGGCCAGCTCCGCGCTCTCCTCGTCCTCGGCCGCCACCAAGGCTACCGCCTCCCCCAGGAACCTGACCTTGACGCCTGCCAGTAAAGGTTGATCCTTGGTGATCAGACCGAAGAGGTTCTCTCCTGGAATGTCCCGGGCGGTGAGAATCCCCACCACACCGGGTAGTTGAGAGGCTTTTTTAACGTTCAGGCTCAAGATATCGGCATGATGCCTGGAGCTCCTGAACACCCTCAAGACCAGGGGTCGGTCCAAGGGGATATCATCGCTGAAACGGCGTTTCCCTCGGGCCAAATCCTCGGCGCTCAGCCTTGCCATCCTCTTGCCGATATAAGCGGCCACTCAAGAACCCCTAAGGCCCGCGGGGCGGGATTGATTAGACCCAGCGAGCAGTCACCGTCTTCTCATCCATAAACATGCGCATGGAGGCCATCCTGGACTTGGCCGTCCCAACGAATGACTCCCGCCTCGAACCTAATGGGAAGAACGCATAGGGTTGCGCGACTCCCAAATTTACCCCTACATTGCCGACGTTCACCTCTTTGACGAATTTGCGTGCATCCTTACCACTGGTGGTCATTATGCACGCCGAATGCCCCAGGTTCGTCTTGGTGTTGATCCATTCGATCGCCTGATCCAGGCTATCGCCACGGATAAGAGAGGCCACCGCGCCGAAGGCCTCCTCCTTGGCCGTCTCCATATCCACGTTCACATCCTCAAGTATCACCGGGCCCAGAAAGTACCCCTTGGGATAGCCGTCCGCCTGCATCTTCCTCCCGTCAAGGACCATCTTGGCCCCCTCAGAGAGCGCCCTGTCCACCCAGCCAAGGATCTTGTCCCTTCCGTCTTTAGTTGTATAAGGCCCCAGTTCGGCATCTTCGTCAAGGCCGTACCCGAGCTTCATATCACCCGCCGCCTTGACGAATTTATCCTTCACCTCATCGTATACATCACCCACTATGACCACATTATCAACTCCCAGGCACCTCTGCCCGGTCATGCCGAAACAGGCCCTCAGCAACCACGGAATCGCCGCATCAATATCCGCATCCGGCATTATCACCACATGATTCTTGCCGTTTCCATTGATGGAGGAAGTCTTCTTAAATTCCCCGCAAAGCTCGAAAAGCTCATGCCCCGCCCTATTGGATCCTATGAAACCGACCCCCTTGATATAGGGATGCTTAAGTATCTCCTTGTTTATCTGCCTGCCGCCATGGATCATGTTGATCACCCCTGGAGGAAGATCCGCCTCCTGGGCCGCCCTGCAAATGGCCTCGGCAGCCACGGGGTCTTGCCTGCTCGGGCTGACCACCACTGAACACCCGGCCGCCAGTGCATAAGGCACAAACGACGACCAAGCATGCATGGGTATGTTGCCCGGGGTGATGATCAGAAAGGCGCCCAGGGGCTCCCAATACAGGTACTCATCAATCCCCCTGGCCAGGTCAGTCAAGGCCTCGTTTTGCTTGGGAAGCTGATACAGTGCCGAGCAAGCAGACTCGATGTTCTCCAGCACTCTACTCACCGATCCCCTGGACTCGCCTATGGTCCGGCCGTGATCCTGAGTAAGGATTCGACACAGGTCCTCATAGTTCTCCCGGAATCGCGCATGCATGCTGAACAGCTTGTAGGCCCGGTCCCGCATGGGCACCTCACTCCACTCCAGGAAGCCTCTTTGAGCGGACTCCACAGCGGCGATCGCCTCTTCCCTGGTGGCGACTGGAAACTCCGCGATGACCTCGTCGGTGGCAGGGTTTGTCACTTCCTGAATATCGGTGGAGCTCGATTCCACCCATTCCCCGTTCATCAAGAACTTGAGCTTTCCGTAATGCTTCTTCACTTCCTCCAACTTCATCCTCAACCTCCATCAATATTGGGCTTGAGCAACGGCTTCCTCCCTGGAAGCCATCAGCCTTTTCTGCACTTCCAATCCTCTCAGGATGTGCTCCCTGGTTATATCCTCAGCCTTATCCGTGTCTCCTGCCTTGATCGCTTCCAGTATCATCCTATGATAGACGCAGGACGCCCGAAGGTGTTCAATATCCGCGAACGATTTGTAGGAAATCCTCTTGATCTGATTGTTCAAGGACTGGAGGATCCTTCTCAATCTGACATGGCCTGAAGTAGAAGCGGTCAAGTCATGAAATATACTGTTAAGCTCCTCATATCTCATTATATCGGGGGCCTCTTCTCCATCCACCAGCTCCTCCATATTCTTCACCGTCTTTTCCAACTTCACCAGATCGGCCGGGGTGATTCTCTCCATGGCCAGTCTCACCGATAGAGTGTAAAGGGCGATCTTGAGCGTGTAGACCTCCCAAATGTCGTGCTCGGTCAGCTCGGAGACAAAAACCCCGTGCCTAGGCTCACGTCGTATAAGGCCCTCCGCCTCCAGGATCTTGAACGCCTCGCGCAAAGGCGGCCGGCTGATTCCCAGCCGCGTGGAGATCTCCGTTTCCTTGATCCTCTGCCCGGGCTCCAGCTTCCCCTTGATGATCATGTCCTCGAGCCGCTTAACAGCCCTGTCCACAATGGATTTGACCTTCATGATCCCAGCCCCTCCTCTTGTCTATTGTCTATTGTATTCAAAATATATTGTCAAGCCTATTGCCTAACCGATCGAAATAAAAGCGTTATTCCCTATCTCACCGGCAATTGGCCACAAGTTCAAGGCGATTCAGCGGGCACCGGATCTCTTTCTTGACATGTGCATGAATAAAGGTTGCTTTTTCATGAAAAGGTTCGAGCTGCACAGGAGGAGGCAATATGGCCAATCTCCAAACTTTGTCCCGGCTCACAACCGCTCCAGGAGGCTCTGAAAGGCCTTGATCGACTCGACCTGTTCATCCAGAGGCACATCGTCCTCAAAGACGAATTCCAGTATGAAACGCATCCGGTACTCCACGGCGGAAGTCTCATACCCCATGCTGGTGGACACCTTGATGTCCTTCAGCCGGTCGAACCGATTCGCCCCGAAGTTCTCCGGCTTCCTGAGGATCAGCCGGATTCCCTCCAGGGCGTCCTCTTCCCCCTCCACCACCAGTTCGATCCCTTCCAGCCTCTTGACAGCCTTGAGGATCTGCTCGTCGTTCACCCTTATCTTCATAGCCTTCTCCGCCCTTCTCCCCTACGCCGGCCGGCCGATGAATGAAACCCCTTTCAAGCCCAGAGAATTCGCAGGTTACTCCAGAACCTCAATGGTCCGAGTGAGATGGTATTCTACCACTTCTTATCAAATAATGGCATTCCGGTGGACTCTGGGATCGCAGGCTTTTCAGCACAATCCCTGAAAGTCAAAAGATCCAACCAGAAAGAACTCTCTCCCCGGGGACTGCGACCTCAACCAAGATCCCGGGCTCTCCGCTTCCTCGACCAATCCTTTGCGCACGCCGCTAGAAAACGACCTACGCCGACCGAAGAGCACTACTCGAACAGCCGGGTTCTTCCGAGGCAATCAGAGTTTAACATATTGTCTATGTCTTAAGGAGCATCGCCCTTTTCTTCCTCAGGTGGAGCTGATCGTTTGGCGATCCTCCGTGGGAAAGCTTACGACTTCATGGAGGGAAAACTCCTGGAGACTAGCGTTCGAACGTGCATGCTCAATAGTCATGCTAACTAGGTTTCCTTTTCCATCGAGATCTATATAGATATTTTCGCTGATCTCTTTTGTCTCAAAGACTTCATTATCTGTAAATTCTACCAACGCGGTATCTGTATCGGAAAAATACTTGACTCTCATCACTTGCCCCCTTTGAAAGATCTGTCGTAGAAGGCATTGTGAACAGTTTCACCGTCTTCCAGCAAAATGACACGAAGGAACTTGCCTTCTTCCGGGATCCATCCCCATTCTTGCGGAGCAGATTGGCGGGCGGTCATCGGGCCAGCTCCCTCACGCCACTCTTCATGATTTTGAGAGCAGTTTAGTGCCGATTGGGCGGGAAGTCCATCTCTTTCCCGGGTTTGAAATCGAAATGGGGTGGAATGAAAAAGGGCTGCATTTTCTGCAACCCCTTGATTTTGCTGGCGGGGACGACGAGACTCGAACTCGCGACCTCCGGCGTGACAGGCCGGCGTTCTAACCAAACTGAACTACGCCCCCGCAGGGTATGTATGAGGTGGTGGGCGGAACAGGGTTTGAACCTGCGACCCCCGGCTTGTAAGGCCGATGCTCTCCCAGCTGAGCTATCCGCCCCGTAATTCTGTATTATTGCCGGGCCGGGGGAGCTTGTCAAGCCCTATATTCAGTGGGCGGTGACTTCGGGGCCCTCCTTTTCAGAATCAGGCTCGATGCAATAGGGCTCGAAATCCTCGGAGGGAGAAAAGAGCTCTTCGCCCTCTTCGAAGATCAAGGCCTCCTTTAGGACCTGATCCATGTGCTCCACCAAGACCAGCTCCACCTTCTTGAGGACACGCTTGGGGATCTCCTCTATGTCCTTCTTGTTCTCCATGGGGATCAGGACCTTCTGGATCTCCCCGCGGTGGGCCGCCAGGATCTTCTCCTTGAGGCCTCCAATGGGAAGGACCCTTCCTCGCAAGGTGATCTCACCGGTCATGGCCACGTCCTTCCGGACCGGTTTGCGAGTCAGGGCCGAGACCATGGATGTGGCAAGAGCGATGCCGGCCGAAGGCCCGTCCTTGGGTGTGGCGCCTTCCGGTACGTGTACGTGGATGTCCACCTTCTCGTAGAACTTGTCAGGCAGGCGGAGCTGCCTCGAGCGGCTCCTGACATAGCTCAGGGCTGCGCGGGCCGACTCCTGCATCACCTCTCCCAGCTTGCCCGTGAGGACCGGGTTTCCCTTGCCCGGCATTATGGCAGCCTCTGTCTGGAGGAGCTCGCCGCCCACGTCGGTCCAGGCCAAGCCGGTGGTCAGCCCCACCTCGTCCCTTTCCTCGGTTCGGCCGTAGCGGAACTTGGGTACACCCAGGTACTTGGGTACGGAGTTCTCCGCGATCCGGACCGTAGTGTCCTTTCCTTCCTTGGCCACCTTCCGGGCGACCTTTCGGCAGATCGAGGAGATCTCCCTCTCCAGGTTCCTCACGCCCGCCTCCCGGGTGTACTCCCGGGTGATCCTCAAGATCGCGCTGTCCGAGAGGCTCAGATTCTCTTCTTTGAGTCCGTTTTCCTTGATTTGCTTCCTTATCAGGAACTGCTTGGCGATATTGAGCTTCTCGAGCTCGGTGTAACCCGGCAGCCTTATGATCTCCATCCTGTCCTGGAGCGGCAGCGGGATGCCGTAAAGGTTGTTTGCGGTGGTTATGAACAGGATCTCCGAGAGGTCATAGTCCAAGTCCAGGTAATGGTCGTTGAAGGCGCTGTTCTGTTCCGGGTCCAGGACCTCCAGGAGGGCCGCTGAAGGGTCGCCCCGGAAGTCCGTGCTCATCTTGTCCACCTCGTCCAGACAGAAGACCGGGTTGTTTGACCTGGCCCTTTTCAAGTACTGTATGATCTTTCCCGGAAGCGCTCCTATATAGGTGCGGCGGTGCCCGCGTATCTCGGCCTCGTCCCTGACCCCGCCCAGGGAGAGCCGGACGAAGTTCCGGCCGGTGGCGCGGGCCACTGACTTGGCAAGCGAGGTCTTGCCCACACCCGGGGGGCCCACCAGGCACAGGATGGGGCCCTTGATCTTCTTGGTCAGGGTCTTGACCGCCAGGTACTCGAGGATGCGCTCCTTGGGTCTCTTGAGGCCGTAGTGGTCCTCTTCCAGTATGGACTCTGCGGCCTCGATGTCGTTCTTGTCCTTGGTCTTCTCATTCCATGGAAGGACCAGGATCCAGTCGATGTAGTTGCGCACGACCGTGGCCTCGGCGGACATGGGGGACATCATCTTGAGCTTCTTGAACTCCTGCCAGACACGCGAGTGGGCCTCCTTGGGAAGCCGCTTCTTCTTTATGCGCTTTTCCAGCTCGTCCAGCTCGGCCTTGAAGTCGTCCTTGGCCCCCATCTCCTTCTGGATCGCGCGCATCTGCTCGTTCAGGTAGTAGTCCTTCTGGGTCTTTTCCATCTGCTTCTTGACCCGGCTCTTTAGGCGCTTCTCCAGGGAGATGATATTGATCTCGTAGCGGATGACCTCGAAGAGCTTCTCCAGGCGCTCGTTTACATCCACCAGCTCGAGCAGGTTCTGCTTTTCCGGCACCTTGATGGTGAGGTGGGCCGCTATGGTGTCGGCCAGCCTGGAAGGATCCTCGATCCCGGCCACCGTGCTGACGTGATCCTTGCTGATCTTCTCGTTGAGCTTTGCATACTCCTCGAAGCTCTCTACCACGCTCCGCATCAAGGCCCTGGTCTCCGGCGTGGCCTCGGCGCTTTGCTCGGGCCTTTCCACCTCCGCCATGAAGAACTCTTCGTTCCCCACGAACTTCTCCACGCCGGCGCGCTCTTTGCCCTCGATAAGGGCCTTGACCGTGCCGTCGGGCAGGCGAAGCAGCTGCAGTACGGCGCCCAGGGTGCCAAAACGGTATATGTCCTTCTCCGCCGGATTGTCCACTTTGGCATCCTTCTGAGCGGAGAGGAATATCTCCTTGTCCCGGCTCATGGCGTATTCCAGGGCCTTGATGGACTTCTCACGGCCCACGAAGAGCGGGACCACCATGTTGGGGAAGATGACCACGTCCCTCAGGGGGAGCATGGGATATTGCTGCTTGTTTTCCTTCAACAAATCCAAGGTATTCTTCTTCTTTGATAGATTGAACATGTCCTCACTGGCGCTTTCCTATCAGGCGTAACCCGCCTGGTTCTCGTATATCAGGAGAGGAGACTCGCCTCTCTGGATCACCTCGTCGTTTATCACGCACTCCCTTACACCGGCGGTGCTCGGGATATCGTACATGATATCGAGCATTATCGACTCCAGTATGGCTCTGAGCCCTCGGGCTCCCGACTTGCGCTTGATGGCGTCGTTAGCAACCGCCAGGAGCGCTTCTTCGGTGAACTGGAGGTTTACGTTCTCCAGCTCGAAGAGCTTCATGTACTGCTTGACCAGCGCGTTCTTCGGCTCGGTGAGTATCCGGACCAGGGCGTCCCGGCTGAGTTCGTCCAGGGAGGCGATGATCGGGATCCGCCCCACGAACTCCGGGATAAGCCCGTACTTGATGAGATCCTCGGGCTGAGCCAGGGCCCTTATTTTATTTATATCCTCGTTTTCTTTTTCCCTTATCTCCGCCTCGAAACCCATTGTCTTGCTTCCCAGGCGGTTGCTGATAATCTTTTCAAGGCCGTTGAAGGTCCCGCCGCAGATAAACAGGATGTTGCTGGTATCGACCTTGACAAAGTCCTGCTGAGGGTGCTTGCGTCCGCCCTTGGGGGGCACGCTGGCCATGGTGCCCTCTATTATCTTGAGCAGGGCCTGCTGCACGCCCTCACCGGAGACGTCGCGGGTGATCGAGGGGCTGTCCGACTTGCGGGCTATCTTGTCTATCTCGTCGATATAGACTATCCCCTTGCAGGCGGACTCCACATCATAGTCGGCCATCTGCACCAGGTTCAGGATAATATTCTCCACGTCCTCGCCCACGTACCCCGCCTCGGTCAGGGTGGTGGCGTCCGCAATTGTGAACGGTACCTGGAGGATGCGGGCCAGGGTCTGGGCCAAAAGGGTCTTGCCCGAACCCGTGGGGCCTATCAGGAGTATATTGCTCTTTTGGATCTCCACCCCGTCCATGTCGGCCTTTGTGTTGATCCGCTTGTAATGGTTGTGAACGGCCACGGACAGGATCTTCTTGGGCCGGTCCTGCTCGATCACATACTGATCGAGCATGTCTCTTATCTCATAAGGCTTGGGCAGCCTCCCCTTACCGTCGCTCTCGCCATCTTGCCCGTACTCTTCGGCGATTATCTCGTTGCAGAGTTGTATGCACTCATCACAGATGTAGACAGAGGGCCCTGCGATGAGTTTCTTCACCTCGTCCTGGCTCTTGCCGCAGAACGAACAGAGCAGGTCGTCACTGGCATCGTTCTTCCTAGGCATGGCATCATCCCCTGTTACTTTTCCCCATGGGATTGCATCTCCCGCTGGGTTATGACCTTGTCCACTATACCGTACTTGACCGCCTCTTCCGCATTCATGAAGAAATCCCTCTCAGAATCCTTCTCTATCTGCTCGAGGGGCTGTCCGGTATGCTTGGTCAAAATGCGGTTGATACTGTCGCGGATCTTCAGGATTTCCCGGGCGTGTATGTCTATGTCGGTGGCCTGGCCCTGGGCCCCGCCCAAGGGCTGGTGGATCATGATCCTGGCATTGGGCAGTGTGTAGCGTTTTCCTTGGGTACCGGAGGCCAAGAGCAGGGCTCCCATGCTGGAGCACTGCCCCATGCAGATGGTTGTTATCTCGGGCCTTATGTACTGCATGGTGTCGTATATGGCCAGCCCGGCGGTCACTGATCCTCCCGGAGAATTGATGTAGAGATTTATGTCCTTTTCCGGATCCTCGGATTCAAGGAAAAGCATTTGAGCGATTATGGTATTGGCTATATTGTCGTGGACCTGTTCGCCGATAAAAACGATCCGATCCTTGAGTAATCTGGAATATATATCATAAGCCCGCTCGCCGCGTGTTGTCTGTTCCACTACAATGGGTATCAGCATGGTCGTCCCTTTAAACTCCTCGGCTATTGGAAATCCAGTCGCGCACCAAAGCGCACTGGGTTCAGGAATCCTCTCCCTTTTCGATTTCGGCTGCTTCCACGTCCTTGACCTTAGCATTTTCCACCAGGTAGTTCAAGGTCTTTTCCTCGAGCAGCCTGTCCTTCAAGGCATCCATCATGTTATTCTCTTCGTAGAACTTCCTCAGTGAAGCTGCGTCCTGCCCTGTTCTGGCGCTGAGGTCAAGAAAGATGCGGGAGATATCCTCCTCTGTGACCGTGAGGTCGTTTTGTGAAGCTATCTCCCCCAGGACCAGCATCCTCTTCACCCGTGTCTCAGCGGCCGAGTGCAGGTCATCTTTCAGCTTGCCCCTGTCAAGGCCCGAGGCCTCCATTGAGATGCCCTGCCGCTCCAGGTTCTGGCGCACCCTTTCCACGGCATTCTCCAGCTCTTGCTCCACCAGGGACTCTGGAAGCGGGAACTCCACCGTGCCCGCTATCCTGTTTATCAGGCGGTTCTTGAGCTCCTGGTCCACACGCTGATCCTCGTTCCGTGTGAGCTCCTTACGCACTTCTTCGCGCAGCCCCTCAGCGCTCTCGATCCCTGCACCCAGGCTGCGGGCGAACTCGTCGTCCAACTCCGGCAGATCCATCACCTTGATCTCTTCGAGGGTCACCTGGAAATCCACATGCTTTCCGGCCAGCTTGGGGTTTCTGTAGTCCTCTTCGAAATCCACGGGGATGGAGGCCTCTTCTCCCCTCCTGAGGCCCACCAGCCGCCTCTCGAACTCCGGGTGGAAATCCCCTGCGCCCACCCTTACCATATGGTTCTCCGAGCTCAGGCCCTCCACAGGCTCCCCGTTCTCCAGGCCCTGGTAGCGGATTATCGCATAGTCCTCTTCTTGAACTCCGCGGTCGTCTTCGACCTTGACAAGCTCACCCCGCGAGCGCCTGATCTCCTCCATGCGGCGGCCAACATCCTCATCCGTGACCCGAGGACTCTCCTTTTCCACTTCCAGACCCTTGTAGTCCTTCAGCTCGAACTCGGGCCTCACTTCCAATGTCGCTGAATAGCGGAAGCTCTCGCCCCGCTGTGCCAGTTCATTCTCGATCACCGGCATGCCCAGGGGATAGGCCTGTGTCTCTTGCAGGGCCTGGGGCAGGGTCTCGTTCACAAGATCCGAGGTGACATCGCTCAGCACCTCCTTGCTGAAACGGCCTTCCAGTATCCCCATGGGGATCTTTCCGGGCCGAAAACCCGGTATGCGGGCCTTCTTCCCCAGATCCCTGTATGCCTTGTTGATCCTCCGGTCGACCTCATCGGCCTCCACTTCCACATTGATCTTCTTTTTGACCGGGCTTAGCTCTTCGACGTTGGTCTTCATCATCCCTGTTTCCGATCCCTCGCTCTCATCCACCGCCACCCCAGCCGTTACCAGGGGATGACCGGACTCTCGTTCACCCTGTTCTGAAAAAAGCTAACCATGATTGTCAGGACATCAAGAAAAACCGTTCAACTATTAGGTTCGGCCCCGCTTGTCAACCGGCTTGTCCCTCCACGGACGCTCCTCCGGCCCCTAAGAAACCAAAGCACAAATCATGCCACTCATCCCGCACCTTCCGGTGTGGAGGGGTTTGGTGGGTCCAAAGGCCGCTCTCAGATGACCCGGTAGTGATGGCTGGGGTCGGTCACTCCCCGTCGCGCTCCTTTACCAGTTCTATAAACTGCTCCAAGTCCTTCTCCGAACCGAACACCTCGCTGTATTGCTTCTCGCTCCAAACCCCCAGACCCAACTCGAAGATGTGATGAATGAGCTTGTCCGCGTTCTCAGGGCCCTGCAGCTTGACCACCTGGTAGAGGAGCTCATCGGGTACACGAATGGGGTAGACCGCCGTTGAGGTTTCCTTATCGGGCTTGAGGTACTCCTGAATGCTCTTCAGGATCCTCAGGTTCACATACTTTTTCCTGAATTCTTGCTCGTCCATATTGATCCCGCCCTTCATATATGACATCTATAAGGCTTAGGAGAGGCTTCGTCAACCATAAGAACATCTGGGCCCGGAGGTGAGAATAATGCCCTTGTATGAGTATCAGGCACATGAGCCCGGCAGGAGCTGCCCCAAATGCGCGTCCAGGTTCGAAGTGCTCCAGTCCCTGCAGGAACCGCCTCTGAGCTCATGCCCGGAGTGCGGCTCCCCTGTGAAGAAGCTCTTGTCGCTGTGCCGGGCTGCGGTGGTGGAGCCATCCGAGGAGCGGGTCCGAGTGGAGCGGCGCGTCAAGGATTACGAGAGGGAGGGCATGTGGAGCCATGCGGCCGAGCTGGCGGACAAGCACGCCGAAAAGGCCAAGGATCCGGAACTCCGCTCACGAGCCCTGGATGACTATCGAAAGGCTGGTTACAATGCTGACACCCTGGCCAAGCACGCCGATGAGAGCTCCTGAGAGTGCTCCATCCTCCTTGACTCGCCGGGTCCTGCGCGGGTAAGGTGCCCTGGATGGGTATAGACCTGCGTGAAGTGCATTTTTCCACACGGGAGCTTATCCCGCTTCGGAGGGCCGAGGATTGGTTGAGCTGTTTACCAGGGGCGGGCCTTTCATGTACCCCATTCTCCTGTGCTCCATCATAGCCCTGGCCATACTTCTGGAGCGCCTCTGGGTGCTGCGCCGGGGGAGAGTAATCCCGGAGGAATTCATCCGCAACGTAGAGGAGCTGTTGCGCAAGCAAAAGGTCTCCGAGGCGGTTTTCATGTGCCAGGGCCACACCTCTTCGATCGCCCGGGTCTTCCTTGGAGGTCTCAAGAACTCCGGCCGCGGCATGTGGCTTGTCAAGGAGGGCATAGAGGAGATGGGCGCGCGGGAGGCGGTGACCCTGGAGCGGCACGTGGGCGCCCTGGCCACCATCTCCAACCTGACGCCTTTGCTGGGTCTCCTGGGTACGGTCTCAGGCATGATCAAGACCTTCAACGTGATTTCGGTCCAAGGGGTGGGAAACCCCGCTTCCCTGGCAGGCGGCATCGCCGAGGCGTTGATAACCACCGCCTCGGGGCTCTGCGTGGCCATCCCCACCCTGGTATGTCACCGGCTGCTCAAAGACCGGGTGGAGAGGCTGATCTTCGAGATGGAAGAGCACTCCATGCGGTTTATTGATATCCTGGAAGGCGCAGGGAAGTCCGCTGCAGGCGCGCCTCCTGACACCGAGGATAACGGCGGAGTCCTTTCGGGGGGAGCGAACCCCGGGAAACGCAAATCCCAAGGGAGCGGGGGCGCGTGAGGTTTACCAGGGGCAGAAAGGATGAGGAGCCGCGGTTGGGCATAGCCCCGCTCATAGACATAGTGTTCCTCCTTTTGATCTTTTTCATGGTCACCTCCCATTTCGACCTGGCCTCGGGGGTCAGGCTGGACCTACCGACCATGAAGAGCCGGCTTCATGAAGAAGATCGGGAGCAGACTACAGTGGTAGTCGATGGCGAGGGGCGGACCTACCTCGAGGGAAAGCAGGTGGACGGCCAGGAGCTGGAGGAGCGCCTGGGGGAGATGGTAAGGACCCGGGGAATCGAGCGGATCATTCTTCAGGCCGATAGGGAGTCCAGGCACGGGGTGGTGGTTTCGATCATCGACCGGGCCCGCTCGGCGGGCGTCGGATCGATACTGATAGCAGCCAGATGGGAGACCGGAAGTCCTCTGGGCGAGTAGGATGCCGGCGGAAAGACATTCCGGAGGGATCAGAGGGGATATTTGGTGAGGGTTTCGTTTTTCTTGTTGCTCCTAGCTGTCGCGCTCGGTTGGGTGGCCTTTGGAGAGAGGGGGCTCATCCATCTCTATCGGATGGAGGGGAAGCGGGAGGAATACAAGGAGCGGATCAATCGGCTGGAGGAGAAGAACCGGCGACTGCTTCAGGAGATAGAGCTCCTCAAGAAGGATCGCTCGTACGTGGAGACGGTTGCCCGAAGGGAGCTCAACCTGCTCAAGGAAAACGAGGTGCACTACCACTTCGAGCCCGAGGCTGACAGCGGTGTAACTAAGGGGTCGGGTCTTAAATATTAACTATTTCACCTTCACTGAAATAGTATATTTAAGACCCGACCCCGGAACATGGGGGATGGGGGATGAGATGGACGAGTCGATTGTCACCAGCGTTCTGGAGGAGGGCGGGACCGCTCAAGGTCTCTTGATCGCCGTGCTGAGAGAACTCAAGAAGGACGGTGCAACCCGGACAGTCATCTCCCACTGCCGCCGCGCCCTGGAACAGGACCCGGGTAACGTGGAGCTGCGCCTGCTCCTGGCCCATGCCTATCTGGACTCGGAGCTCTTGAGCCGGGCGGGTGATGAATTGGAGCAGGCGGCAAGGCGATTGGACGAGATGGCGGAGGCGTACCTGGATCTGGCCCGGGTTTATGAGCGGCAGGGCAGAAAGGCCGAGGCGTCCACAGCGGTCGAGGTCTTTCTGGCTCATCACCCTGAAGACGCCCGCGGTCTGGAGCTAAGAGAGAGCATAGGACCGGCCGAAGAGGAAGGAATGGCTCTGGGTCCGGGGGAGACGGGTGAGCAGCTAGAGGACCCGGGCGAGAGGGATGATTTCGAAGAGATTGCGACACCCACCCTGGCCGAGCTCTATGCCAAGCAAGGACAAATCGCTGCGGCCGTCGAGACTTATCGGAGGATCCTTGCCAAGGACCCGGAGAATCAGAGGGCCCGGCAGCGGCTCGAGGAGCTGGAGGCCGAGGAACGCGTCGAGGAGAGCGACTTCCAGCGGACGGGGGAACTGGTAGCCGTATTGGAGCAATGGTTGGGTCGTATCCGGGAGATGAGGGTTCAAGACGTCCCATGAGTCGAGCGGACTTCCATCTAACCATGACCGGGATCGGGAGCATGCCAGGGAAGGACGCGGCCGGCACCTGCCGCCTCATCCTGGAAAACCTTGAAGACATGCCGTTTTGGCCCCAGTTGGCGGACTCGAACCCCATGGAAGACATGGTCATGCAGCAGAGCGGCGGTCTGCCCGGGGTAAGGGTCAGAGAGGACGGACGGGATCTCTTGGTGAGCAGGGACCGCCTGGAGGAGGAGCTCACCGAGTTTTACGAGCGGTACATCGCAGAGGACGTTGACGCCTTCTCCCTGGGACCGGACCGGGCAAAGGGGCTATACGAGCTCCTCTCCGCCATTAAGAGAGGCGAGGGGGGGGCAAAGGGGCGGTTCATCAAGGGCCAGAGCGCGGGACCGATCACGATGGCATCCGCCATCCGGCAACCGGACGGAAAGCCTCTCCTCCATGACCAGGAACTGATGGAGGCCTTGGTAAAGGCCCTTTCCATCAAGCTCCTGTGGCAGGTGGGGGTCCTGGCCGAGACCGGCAGGCGAGTGGTCGTTTTCATGGACGAACCCGCACTATCAGGGGTGGGCTCCGCCTTCTCAGCCATGGACCGGGATCAGGTAACCGGGGCCCTGGCCGAGATCATCCAGTGCCTGAGGGAAAGATCCGACGCCCTGGTAGGGATACACTGCTGCGACAACACGGACTGGGCCATGGTGCTCCGGGCCGGGCCCGACATCGTGAGTTTTGACGCCTTCGGGTACATGGAGAGCTTCCTCTTGTACCGGGAGCCGATCCTGGAGTTCCTGGAAAGAGGCGGGGGCATAGCCTGGGGCATTGTGCCCACCGTGGGATCCGCAGGCGGGGAGAGCCCCGAGGACCTGCGCATTGTCTTGGAAGGGGGTCTCTCCCGCATTTGCTCCTGGGGGGTCGATCGGAATGAGCTCGAGGCCCGCTCCATCCTGACACCGGCCTGCGGGACCGGGACCATGACCCCCGAGGCCGCGGCAAGGGCCATCAGGATGCTCCCCGCACTGAAGCGGGCTATGGGTATGGGACAGCAGGGCCCGGGAGGCTGATGGAGCGCAGGACCATATCCAAGTTCTTCCTGGTCGTCTTGATAGGCGCCACCATCCTGCTGGTACGGCTCTTCTGGACCTATATCTCAGCCATCGTCCTCGCTCTCTTGATAGCCAGCGCCTTCTTCCCGCTGTACAGCCGCCTGAGGACCGCCCTGAAGGGGCACAGTCAACCGGCGGCGGCGATTATGAGCATATTCATTACAGTGGTGCTCCTGATCCCGGTGGGAGGCTTCGTGGGGACGCTCTCCAACGAGGCCTTCGACTTCTATCGAAAGAGCCGAAACCTGGTCTCCATCACCAGGATCCAAGAGAGGCTCCAGAGCGACAGCATATGGGCGGTAAGGGTCAGGAAGCTCGCCAAGACCGCGCGCGTGGAGTTGAATCTGGAGGCCCTGAACCGGCTGGCCACTTCCATAGGGACATCCGTAGGGCTATACCTCTCCCGCCAGATACGGTCGGTCGCCTCCAACATCTTGAGCCTCCTCATCCATTTCTTCCTGATGATATTGGTGATCTACTACATATTCAGGGACGGAGAGAAGCTGAAGGCATACATCTCCGAGCTCCTCCCCTTTCCCTCGGCCCAGCAGGAGCTGGTGGTCGGCAAGTTCCGGGAGATGGGACGGGCGGTGATCGTGGGAAACGGCCTGAGCGGGATGATCCAGGGCGTACTTGCCGGTTTCGGCTTCGCATTCTCCGGGCTAGGATCCCCCTTCCTCTGGGGCACGGTGGCCGCCTTCATGGCCTTCCTCCCCATTGTGGGGGCCTCCATAGTGTTCATCCCTGCCACCGCGATCCTGGTTCTACAGGGAGAGATGGCCATGGCCGCCCTGTTCCTTGCTTACAACGCCGCTTACAGCGCACTGATAGAGTACGTGTTGAAGCCCCGTCTGATAGGAAAGGGTATGCGCATGAACCCCCTCCTGGTCTTCATAGGGGTGCTGGGCGGGCTCAAGCTTTTCGGCATCCTGGGCGTGGTGTACGGACCGCTGATCATGACCACCTTCCTCACCCTGGCCGAGATTTATAGGCTTGAATACAAGGATGCCATGGTGTAGATATGGATCCCTCTCCTTCCACCTTTATACCGGGGGGCACACGAGGAGAACACGGATGGATACTGAAAAGATTCTGCGCGGCAGGTACATCCTGGTAGTGGACGACGAGCCGGACATCCTGGAGCTCCTGGTGGAGATCCTGGAGATCTGCCGAATCGACAAGGCCTCGAGCTTTGAACAGGCCAAGGAACTGCTGGAGCGGAACCGCTACGACCTGGCCATACTGGACATCATGGGGGTCAAGGGATACGAGCTGCTGGAGATCGCCCGCCTAAGGGACATCCCCGCATTGATGCTGACAGCCCATGCGCTCACCAAGGAGGACCTCAAGAAGTCGGCGGAGAAAGGGGCCTCGTTCTACGCGCCCAAGGATGAGATGAACCGCATAGATGTCTTTGCCGCCGATGTGATCGAGGCCCGGGAAAAGGGGAAGAACGTGTGGGCGCGGTGGTATGAGCGGCTGAGCGGGTTCTTTGATCGTCGCTTCGGACCGGACTGGAAGGAGGCGGATCCGGAGTTTTGGGAGCGTATGACCAAGTACTGGTGAGTCTATAATCCCCCGAGCATCTCAACGAATGTCTCCAGCCTGGTCACCGTGCGCCCGTCCAAAGGTCCGGGCCGATCGCCTTCCAGGGTCAGGATGGGGATGTCCAGTGCCTCCCTGAGCAAGATGTCATGAATCTGCCTGTGGCAAAACATTTGCGTGTAGTGGACCAGCCCATGGAGGCCCCTCTTTCTGGCCTCCTCCCTGATGTCCGCTATTCTGCCTTCGATTCCGTACGGATAAGTATATAAGAGATAGGCCTCTAGCAGGTCCCGGCCGGCGTTGGGCAGGCAGAACTGCCTTTGAACCTCGTTGAAGACCACTCGGCCGCCCATACGCTCCACCGACCGGTAGAGGTCGGTGAAAACGGCCGGTACACCCACATATCCGATTCTTACCTCCTCCCCCATCGAGGGGCGAGCGCACGCCTCTTCAAGAAACGCCTCCACTTCGGCCTCGAACCGATCCGGGCTGGACTTGAAGTCCGAGCCGTTTACCAGAAACAGGTGGTTCTCCTCCCCGCCCACCCTGTTCTCCTCATAGGTGAGCCTGTCGATCTCGCGGAGCTTAGCCCGTATACGGTCCAGACGCCTCCGGGCCAGCGCCACTTCATCCCTTCCGGCGCCCAGGCTCCTCCTCAGGCGGTCCACCTGGCGTTCCAGGGTGCGTCGGTCGCGGTCCAGGGGATAATCGAAGCGGTCTATGCGCACCCCGCGGCTCTCCAGGACCTCGGACAGGGCTATGGTATTGCTGCAATCCCCGCCCGTGACCGCAACCACCCTCTCTATGCCGGTCTCCGTCACCGCGCCGTATATACCCTTGATCCAAGCGCACACACTGCGCGGGAAGCCGTCCGCCTCGGCCCTGGCGAGCAGTGCAGCCGGGTCCTCCCAGGTTATGAAGACGTTATTGAGATCCACAGGGCGCATCCCTGCGGCATAGATCACTTCCACGGGCACCGTGGTGGTGATGCCCACCAGAGGGCCGCTGGGGTCGAACGGGCTCACCTTCCGCCCGCATCCACTGATATGAAGCGCCCCTTGGGGAGCTCCAGGCAGGTGAGCTTGTTGCCGAAGACCGCGCCGGTGTCAAGGCCGATCTTGTTTTCCATCACCAGGGGCTCATGAAAAGGCGTGTGCCCGAAGACCACGGTTCGGCCGAAGTCCTGATCAGAGTCAATGAAGGTCTCGCGAATCCACAAAAGATCCTCGGTGTCCTGCCGGTGCAAGGGGATGCCGGGCCTGAGCCCTGCGTGGACCACTAGGAACTCCCCCAGGTCCAGGTAGAGCTTTAGTGAGCTGAAGAAATGAAGGTGCTCCTCGGAGATCAGCCTCTCCCCGGGGATATACTCCTCTATCCCGTAGCTCCTGAAGGTGCTCAGCCCGCCGTTCGCCAGACAGAGGCGCGGATCCCCGGTCTTGAGAAAGCCCAGGAATAGATTCTCGTGGTTTCCCATGAGGCACTCAACCCCGTACGACCGGCCGGACGAGATCTCCAGTATGAGATCCACCACGCCCTTGGGATCCTCGCCGCGGTCCACATAGTCGCCCACGAAGATCAGCCTGTCCCTGCCCGGTGTCCAGCCTATTCGATCCAGGAGTTTCTGCAGCAGTCTGCGGCACCCGTGTATGTCACCTATGATCAAGGTTCGCTCGTAAGTTGAGGCAGTGTCCTGAGTCATCAGTCCTCTCTTGTCTCATCCAACTGACCGCATGAAGCGCTCAATTGAGGTTCAGAAGAGCAGGAACCGAATCCGGTCCCGTGAATCCAGCCTGTGGAGCCCGGCACTGCGCGCCGCCCCGGTGGCCTCCCTGTACTCCTCGGCGGTAAGCCGCCTGTTTATCAGGGGATCCCTGTGGGCGCCCCCGCAGGGCCGGTATTGGTCCATCACGTTGATATACGTATCCGTTGAGAGCTCACGGGCTATGAAATCCATCACCTCGGGGGTACCGGCTATGCCGCCCGGCATGACCAGGTGCCGCACCAGGAGCCCCCGCTTGGCCACACCCCGCTGGTCGATCTCCAGGTCACCCACCTGGCGGTGCATCTCCTTCAAGGCCGCTCTTGCCACCTCCGGGTAGTCGGGGGCATGGCAAAACCTTTCGGCCCACCCGGGATCCCAGAACTTGAAATCCGGCATGTAGATGTCAACCACTCCTTCCAGCATCCTGAGGGTCTCCACCTTATCGTAGCCGCCGGAGTTGTAAACCAGGGGCAGCCTCAGGCCGTCCGCCGCCGCCTCGGCAAGGGCCTCCAGGACCTGGGGCACCACGTGGGTCGGAGTAACGATATTGATGTTGTGGCACCCCTGTCCGGCCAGGTCCAACATGAATCCCGAGAGTCTCCTTGCCGGGACTTCCACCCCATGGTTCCCATGGCTTATATCTTCGTTCTGGCAGAACAGGCAAAGAAGGTTGCAGGAGCTCATGAATACCGTTCCCGAGCCGCTCCGGCCCACCAGGGGGGATTCCTCGCCGAAGTGGGGACTGTAGCTCGCCACCCTGGCCAGGCGGCCTGTCCTGCAGTAGCCGATCTCGCCCTCAAGCCTGTTCACACGGCACTCGCGCGGGCAGAGCCGGCAGGAAGCCAGCATTGATACGGCCCCCTGTGCCCTCTCGGCCAGCTCCCCGCTCTCGGCCGATTGTCCGTAGGATGGTTCCATAAAGAGGCCCCCAGGCTCGCGACCCTGGCCTTGAGAAAATGATAACGCCTCCCGGGCCGCTGCTCCCGCCCCTAGGAGGCGTTGTCAAAGACCCGGAAAGATCGATCTATTCGCGAGCACCGCCGAAGATTCGCAGCATCAAGAGGAACAGGTTGATGAAGTCCAGATAGAGCGACAGCGCCCCGAGTATGGCCCCCTTGCGGATCACCCCGGCATCCAGTCCAGCGGGCTGGGTGAGCGCCATGTTCTTGATCTTCTGGGTATCGTAGGCGGTCAGCCCCACGAAAACGAAGACCCCGATATAGCTCACCACCATGCTCACCGCGCTGCTCCTGACGAACATGTTCACCAGGGAGGCGATAATGATGCCTATCAGGCCCATCATCAAAAAGCCTCCCCATGAGGTGAGATCCTTCTTGGTGGTCCAACCGTAGACGCTGCAGGCAACGAACGTACCGGCGCAAATAAAGAAGGTGCTCACAATGGATGCCCCGGCGTAGACCAAGAAAATGAATGAGATGGTCACCCCGTTCAGGCCCGCGTACAGCACGAAAAGCGAGGTGGCGGTGCCAGCGCTCATGCGGTTGACCATCCCGCTGATGGAAAAGACCAGGGCCAGCTCCGCTATTATAAGACCAAAAAATATCAGGCTGTTACCAAAAACAAGGTCCCGGATGGCCGGTGTATGCGCGACCAGATAAGCCACCACGCCGGTGAGGGCAAGGCCCACGCCCATCCAGTTGTAGACGCTCCTTACATAATCGTTTACCAGGACCTGTGTCTTCTCCCTGGTGGCAAGCATCGCATCGACCATCGGTTGTTCTCCTCCCATTCTCTCTCGTTGAATTCAGGCCTGAATCGACCGAAACGCTCGGCCCGACTCGGCTACATGGTTATTATAAGTGCGCGGCCGAGGAGTTCAAGCCGGAAACGCCCAAAAGCCGCACCGCCCGGTCCCAGACCTCGTCCACCTCTATGAGATCCATACACCAGCCCCCGGGGCGCTCGCAGTACTCCTGGCGGCACCCCCGGCAGGGCACGTACCCGGAAACCGTCTCCACCCAGGGGCCCACCGGCCTCCACATGTGCGGGAACGTAGGACCGAAAAGGGAGATCGTGGGGCACCCGACCGCCGCCGCAAGGTGCCCCGGGGCCGAATCGTTGCCCACGAAGAGCGATGAGCGGCGAAAGAGCTCGGCCAGCTCAATGAGACCAAGGGAAGTCGACCGCAAGGCCGGTGCGAACCCCATGCCCTGCTCCACCCTGTCAAGGAGTTCGTCCTCGCCGGGGCCTCCCACCAACAGCACGCCGCAGCCGTAAGCCTCCCTCAGCCTGCGTGCCAACTCGGCAAACCGCTCCGGCCGCCATTGCCTGAGCCGCCCGCGTGCGCCGGGGTGTATGGCGACCAGGGGACCCTGGTCAGGGATGCCCGCTCGTGCCAGCAAACCGGAGACCCTCGCCCTGACCCCGCCCGGGGTATGCAGGGTGAAATCTCTTTTGAAACCCCGCAACCCCAGGAGCCTGAGGGCCTCCAACTGGTGATCCACTATGTGCCGCGATGAAGGATCAGAGTCCACGAAGCGGTTCATCAGGACCCGGGAGAGGGTGCTTGCATGGCAATGACTTATCCTGAGCGGCGCGCCGGTCAGGAAACAGATGAGAGCGGCCCTGTCCCCGTGGGTGAAGTCTATCACCGCGTCAAAGCGCCGAGACCTCAAGCCATGAATCAGCTTAATTTGATATACTATTGATTTTAAAGACGTCTTTTTGGCAAAAGCATAGTCGTAGACCCACACCCTGCGGATCCACGGGTTGTGGGATAGCAAGGACTCGGTACCCCGGTTGAGCATGACGTCGACAGACCACGCCGGGGCCTTCCTCTTCAGGTTCTCCACCACGGGCAGTATGCTGAAGGTGTCGCCGATGTACCTCAGCTTTACCACCAGTATGCGTTTCCCTCCCTGGTCCACTTATATCCCTTATGTCCCCTTCCTCATCCGCCGACATCTCGCTGGAGCTCCAGGAGCTTGGCATATTTGAGAAAGGACCCCCCGGCGTTCATGGTCGATATGACAAAACCATCCACCCCTTCCAGCAGACCCAGCTCCAGTATGTAAGTGCGGAAGAACATCCACACCCCGTGAAGCACCGGGGCCGCCGGGCTTACGACCCTACCCTGTTCGAACATGGACCCGGCCGCCAGATCTGAGTATGCCTCCATCTTGGCCACCAGGTCGGAGTAATTCCTGAAGCTCCGGTGCTCGATTGCCTCCTCGAGCTCCTTGACCCCGCCCTTGTGCACCACCCAGCGCTCGTGGACCGAGCGGCCGTCAAAGGCGCCAGCCCTGCGGTCGGCCAGGCGTACGACCCGGTCCGGCCACCAGCCGCAGCGGCGTATCCAGCGGCCGTGAAGGAAATTCCTCCTGCGGAAGCTGTAGGCCGCGACCCCCTCCTCCCCTGCCCGAACCGCCCCGGCCGCTGCGCGCGCGGTCTCCTCCGGGAGCCTCTCATCCGCATCCAGCACAAAGACCCAGTCGTTGCAGCATTGATCCACTGCGAACTGCTTCTGGGCCGAGAACCCCCGCCAGGGCTCCACATATACCCTGGCCCCCATATCCCTCGCGATGGAGACCGTCCTGTCCGTGCTCCCCGAGTCCACCACCACCACTTCCTCTGCAAAGGCCGCACTGGCCAGGCATGCGGGAAGGCGCTCCTCCTCGTCCCTGGTGATTACGGCCACCGAAAGCCCGGCGGCCTTTTCCGGGGAGACCCCCAAATCAGACTCCTTCAAAACACCACCGGGGGCAGGCTATGCATCCCGGCGCGCCAGGGAGTTCAAGACCAAAGTGATTGGCCGGTCCTCCTCGCTCTTGCCGGCAAACCTGATCGGACCGGGGCGCCGGTAGTCATCCGGCCCGGGATCGGCGGCGAGCCATTTCTCGCGCAGGGCCTCCACCACCCTGAAGGACATTGATTCCAGGTCCACCACGCTTCTCTCCAGGACCAGGGTGAGCTTGCTCTTCCTCTCCTCGAGGTGCATCAAGGGTGCGATGGGAATGCCTATGGGCTCCCAGCGGGAGAAGTCCAGCTCCAGGTTCCTGATGGCGGCCATCTGCCCTGTGGCCCCGTTGGCTATCAGGCTGAATACGCACAAGCCAAGGTTGTATGTGTAGTTGCAGTCGAACCTCGTGGGGTCGTTACCCCTGCCGTCATAGCCGTAGAAATGGGTCTGGGTCTTGAAGTCAGGGACCGATTTCTTGAAGATCTTTTCCACCGCCTTGGGAACCGGATCGCCTTCCGCCAGGAGCCCTGCGCGGGCCAGCTCCTGGCTCAAGGTCTTGCGGGACATGATGGTCTCGCGCCTCAGCAGGAGCCCCTCCCCGTCATAATTGGAAAAGAGCGCCGGGCCGAAACGGTCCGGGTCCAGGCCGTCCCTCTCCATGGTCTTCCGATAATACTCCCTGGCAATGCCCAGCTTGTAGAGCCCCTGCTCCTTTAGCATGCCGAGGTAGTCCTTGACCATGCCCATTATGACCTTGTCGGTCTCCACCAGGGAGAACTGGAAGTTCCCGTGGCTGTCCCTCTCGGTCAGCAGCCCCTCCTGGAAAAACTCAGGCAGGTCGTTGAACAGATCATCGTCCCTGAGGCTCCACACCGATATGCCGCCTCCGTCCCTCGCCCGTCGGGCCAGGTTCCGCAGGTGGTCCAGCTTGTCCTCCAGGAGCGGGAATGCTGAGTGGAAGTCCTTGTCGTGGGTGTTGTTGTACTCCGCAATAATGGTGTTCAGCTTGATGATGAAGACCTGGATCTCGTTTATGAACTCCAGCACTCCCTCCGGGATGACGATCACCCCGTAGTTCTTGCCGGCACGGGCGCGCCTTACTATGCAGTCGCAGATCACCCTGGAGAGATGCCTCATTGTGATCCCGTAAGCGCTGTAGTCGATCACACCCTGACTCCGGGCGTTTTCCAGACGCTCCGGGTCCACGTACTCGCAGAGGTCCTCACCGATCAGGGTCACGTTGGCATGCGTCTGGAGAGCCACCTCCAGGGCCAGATGACTGGCCACCCGCCCCATCACCTTGCAGATGTGCCAGTACTTGACATCCGAGCTGCAATCCGTGCAAAGGCTCGCCACCGCGTTGGAAAACGAGCGGGCCGCAGTGTGAAAGCCGAAGGACATGGCACATAGGACCTCGCCGCTTGCATCTCTCACCTGGATGTCGCCGTCAATGGTCTTGGGGACCCCGATCACCTGAATGCCTTCCTCGTAGAGCTCCTGTGCCAGGAATGCGGCATTGGTATTGGAGTCATCCCCGCCCACTATGACCAGGGAATCCAGGCCAAGCTCCTTGGAGGTCCTGCGGGAGAGGTCCATCTTGTCCTTTGTGTCGATCTTTGTCCTGCCGGTCTTTATCATGGTGAACCCGCCCAGGTTCCGGTAGGAATCCACCATCTCCCGGCTTATCTCCACTGCTTCGTTTTCCATGATCCCGTCAGGGCCCATGAGGAAGCCGTAGACCTTGGACTCCCGATTGGCGGCCTTTGCAGCGTCAAACAGCCCTGCAATGACATTGTGCCCGCCCGGCGCGGGACCGCCGGAGAAGACTATCCCTATCCTCCGGGGCCTCCCGTATCGCCCCAAAAAGTCCTCACCAGGCTCATCCTCCCTGACTATCTCCTGGACCCTGTTCCCTATGATCAGGGGAAGTTCACGGGCGGCTTGGGGATCCACATCAAACGAGTAGCGGTCGGTCTCCCTCAGTCTGGTGTAGCGACCCTCAAAGGCGCTGCACCTGGGGGGTCGATAGCTCCTTCGCTCCAGCAGCTCCTGGTTGACACTGGAGACCGCCCCCTGGACATCTTCCCTGGAAAGGATCCCTTCAATACCCGTTGTCTCTCTAGTAGGCATCTACCACCTCCTGTGAATAATTGATGCGCCCGCCGGGTTCGAAGGCCATTATACTACAACCCGCCAGAAACGCAGCATGAGTCGGTTCGCAAACGAAGACTCCCAATTGCGACGGAGTTCAAGCACACCCTGGTTATGGTAGCCGCTGTCAAAGTTTCAGTAAAGACTTATGTGCCTGAAGAAGGAAGGAATTCAGCCGGACGGCTCCTTCCTCGAGGGGCGCGTACAAGACGGCTTGACCAACTTCCCCGGGCCGCATAGTATTTGGACGGAAAAGCCGTCCACAGTCGCCCGGCACCAGGAGAACCAGCCATGGCCGCCAAGAAAAACCAGGACCGATCCAAGACCTCCAAGGGGATCATCGACATCCTGATCAACATCCCCCTCTTCGACACCCTGGACTCGGACGAGCTCCACATGGTGACCCGCCACATGAACCTCATGGACGTCGAACCTCAGGAGATCATATTCCAGGAAGGGGACAAGGGGACCTATGTCTGTTTCGTGGTATACGGAGCCCTCGAGGTGGTGAAAGGGGCAGGGACCGGACGCCAGGTGGTCATAGCCACACTCGGCCGCAACCGCTCCATCGGAGAGATGGCGGTAATCGACGACTTCCCCAGGTCGGCCACGGTCCGGGCCGCGAAGAAGAGCACCCTGCTGATCCTCACCAGGGACGGCTTCGAGAACATCCTTGAGGAGCACCCCCGGACCGGGGTCAAGATCCTCAAGGGCCTTGCCAGGCTCCTCAGCCAGAACCTCCGAAAGACCTCCAGCCGCCTGGCTGACTACATGCTCCCGCTCAGTTGAACCTCGATTTATTGCTAATAGGGCGCTTTGGTGCTACTACCCCCTTGACTGGATGTCAGGAAGCGATAGCATTTCAGTATGAACCGTCAGCGTCGAAAAACCCTCTCAGCCATTTTTACTGATCCGGTTCCCAAAAACATTGAATGGAGAAAAATTGAGGGCTTATTCGAAGCTATAGGCTGTGAAGTCATAGAGGGGAGTGGTTCCAGAATTAACGTCCTTTACAAGAGACGGAAGGCGGGTTTCCGCCGGACCCATCCCGGCAAAGAGGCTTTACAGTAACAGACACCAAAAGCCGCGAGTTTTCAACTTAGACGCCGCTTTAGCTTCCTCCCGGTTCCAGCCGGGAAGATCACACCAGAGCCGAGCAAGAAAAAATGGAGAGTGGCGGTATAAAATCAACAAAGTAGGCCCGGGGATATCCATACTGGGTGCCGGTTCATGGCAAGATTCGTGTTGGTATACGGCGAGGGTCTGAGGGAGTACGACCTGGGTCACGTGCTCACGGGGGACAGGTTCGGGCATTTCCTGGACCTGTTCGGAAAAATCCTGGGAGACCGGCCGGATTTCGAGATCATCGCACCGGACTACGCGACCGACGATGAGTTGAGGCTGGTCCATTCACAGGCATATATAGACCGGGTGGGGAGTGGAGAGGGTTTGGACCCGCATGATACGCCGCTGACACCAGGTCTGGTCCGGGCGGCCAGGCTCCTTGCAGGGGCCGGGCGCCTGGCCGGAGAATGCGTCCAGTCCGGGCGGGCTGAAAAGGCCTTTGTGGCGGGCGGCGGAGTGCAGCACGCCCGCCGCGAGAGGGAAAAGGGCTTCGGCATCTTCAGCGACGTCGGCGTCTGCGTAGAGAACCTGCGGCGCAATTTCGGCCTGGAGCGGATCCTGATCCTGGATACCGACGCCCACGCAGGAGACGGGGTATATGAAATATTCGCACGAGACGCGAGTGTGCTCTACATATCCCTTCACCAAGACCCGCTGACTCTCTATCCCGGCCGCGGCTTTGCAGACGAGATCGGGGAGGGCCCGGGAACCGGCTACTCGGTGAACATCCCCCTGCCCCCCTTGTCCGACGACGATGTCTATGTTCATGCGCTGGAGCGAATATTCACCCCTCTGGCAGAGGCGTTTCGGCCGGAAATCATACTACTGATAGACGGCAGCGACCCTCACTTCTCGGACCGGATCACCCGGATGGGATTGGGCCTGGAAGGGATAAGGCGGATCGGGGACTTGGTCGGGCGGACGGCGAAAAAATTGTGCCGGGGCAAGGTTGTCGACTTCATAGGCTCTGGTTACAGTAGAAACAGGGACGTGGTCACCCTTGGCTGGCTGGCCTCAATCGCCGGCCTGAGCGGTCTGGACGTAGAGCTGGAAGAACCGGAACCGCGGCCTCCGGTGCCCGCTCAGACCCGGATAACGGCAGAAGAGGTTGTTGGGCGGGTCAGGGCGCGTCTCGGCCGGTACTGGCCGGGCTTGAAGGATTAGAGTTGGACTATGGCTGAAGATCTCGAGAAGAGGATTCAAAGATTGGCTCAATGGATGCACGGGGCCCGGCATCTGGTGGTTTTTACCGGGGCCGGAATAAGCACCGAGTCGGGGCTGCCCGACTTCAGAGGCCCGGACGGCCTGTGGACCAGGCAGGAAAAGGGAATGCCGCCCCCGCCCCAGACCAGGCCCTGGGACCAGGTGGAGCCCAACAAGGGACACCTGGCGATAAAGGAGCTCCAGGAGCTTGGAAAGCTCAAGTTTCTGATATCTCAGAACGTGGACAACCTCCATATCAAATCCGGCATCAGGCCCGAGCTGCTGGCCGAGCTGCACGGCAACATAACCAGGCTTCGCTGCAGCCGGTGCGGCCGCACCCTGGACCGAACACTTGGGCTCACGATGTGCCCGTGCGGGGGCTCCTTGGGCCCCAGCGTGGTGGACTTCGGGCAGCCTCTTCCTCAGCGGGACCTGGAGCTTGGATTCGAGCACGCGGCGAGGAGCGATCTATTCGTGGTGGCGGGATCCAGCCTGGTGGTAACCCCGGCGGCGGACATGCCCGTCGAGGCCCTGCGTGCCGGGGCCGAATTGGTGATAATCAACCAGGGCGAGACCCCGCTCGACGCTAGCGCCCACCTGAGATTCAGCGAGAAGATCACGGAAGTGCTGCCCCGCGCGGTCAGGCGGCTCAAAAGGTTGATGGGTTATTTCGAGTAGGTTCAAGCGGATTGGTTGATTTCCCGGAGGCGCCTGACCGAGTGGGCGAGGTGTGAGATGCATACCGGGATACAAAGGGCCGCGGCAAGGGAGACCGGGAGGGTGACATAGATCCTGGGTATTCCCAGGCCCCTGGAGAGCATGTTGATCTGGCCCAGGCTGAGCTTGAAGGCTTGGGGCAGGAGATAGAGAAAGAAGAGCAGGACCGAGACCTCCACGAATATGCCCAAAACCTCCTTTGCCTTGGGGCCCATCTTCTCTTCGATGAGGTGCATCTGGATGAAGCCTCTCTCCTTGTAGAGGACCGGCACCACTAACATCACGGTATAGACGAAGAGTATCAAGGAGATCTCAAGGATCCAGTCGAACGGACGATGGAATATCCACCTGGAGAGGAGATTGGCGCAGTTCATCACTATGATGGCGGTGAGAGTGACCACGCTCACCGCCAGCTCTATCTTGAATAACACGCTGATAATACTGTCCAACCTCTTCAACATAGACTGCTCCCCGGGCTCCCGCCGAATGTCAGTACATGCTCATACCCAAAAGATTCGGTATGATCGTGGATATGAATGGGATATAGGTTATCAGCAGCAAGGCGAATACCAGGGCGAGGAAAAACCTCATGGAATAGATAATGATATCGCGCATGGGCACGTCCGTGATCGCCCCCATGATATAGAGGGCCATTCCCATGGGCGGGGTGATCATTCCTATCATCAGGTTGAATACCACCATTATCCCGAACTGGATCGGGCTGATGCCCAACTCCATGGGGATGGGAGACATCAGGGGGACGATGATCAGCATGGCAGGAATCTGTTCCAGGAAGGCGCCCGCTATGAGAAGGAACACATTGATGATGAGGAGCAGGAGGTACTTGTTGTCGGTCAGGGATAGCAGGGCGTCCGAGAGCATTACCGCAGTCTGCTCTATTGTCATTATCCATACGAAGACGGTTGCGGTGGCGATTATGAACATGATCAGGCCCGAGGACTTCGCCGAGACCATCAAGACCTCGGGCATCTTCCTCAGGAAGGCCTTTCCCTTGAAGATCACGCTGAGAACGAATGTGTAGAGACAGGCGATCACACCGGTCTCGGTAGGTGTGGCCACTCCGCTGAGGATGCTCCAGAGGAGCAGTACGGGAAGGAGGACCACGAATACGTTCTGGAGAAAGCTCCGCCAGGCCTTGGGCAAAGAGAACGGCTTGGGGTCCGGACTCTTTATTCGCTTGCGCGCCACTTCCCAGTAGATGTAGCCCATGAGGATCAGCCCGGTGAGTATGCCGGGCACTATGCCCGCGAACCAGAGCGTGGCTATGGAGAGCTCGGCCACATGGCCGTAGATGATCAGCATGATGCTCGGGGGTATGATGGGCCCCAGCATGCATGAGGCGGCGGTGACCCCCACGGCGAAGCGCTTGTCATAGCCCGCATCGGTCATCACTTTGACTTCCACCAAACCCAGGCCCGAGGCGTCGGCCACCGCCGCACCTGATATCCCGGCGAATATCATGCTGGCTAGCACATTGGCATGAGCCAGCCCGCCCTTTATCCAGCCCACCAGCTCCTCGGCGAACTCCAGCAGCCTCTCGGCAATCCCGCCGTAGTTCATGATCTGTGCTGCAAGGATATAGAAAGGGACCGCCAGGAGCGTCCAGCTCTGAACCCCTGCCACCATCTTCTGGGGCAGGGCCCCTCCGGGGATGTCCAGGATCAGGAGCCCAATGGCGGAGGCCAACCCCATGGAAATGGAGATGGGTATATTAAACCACATAAATAAAACGAATATTCCAAGAACCAGGAAGCCGATCATGATGCAGAGCTCCTCTGCTCAGGGGGCGGAGATCGCCAGGGGGAGCCCGGAGCTCCCCCTGAAGACCTCATACGCATGGCTCTATTTCACTTTCTCCACCTTGTCCACCCATTCCTTCTTGGCCAGGTCGTCCTTGATCAACCCGGGCAGGATCTCTTCCCTGAAGGCGTCCACGAAGGGCTGCCTGTTCACCCGGATATAGGCGGCATTGTGAACCTTTAGGAGCTTGTTCTCTATGATGTCTTCCACCCGCGTCTGAGCCTGCTCATTGTACCAGTCGCCGGCCGCAGCGGCTGCATCCAGCAATATCTGCTGGTGCTGCGGGCTGAGGTCGTTCCAGACGTTCTGGTTGATGGTGATCAGCTCGAGCTGCGGAAACTGCTTGAGCTCGGTGATATAGAAGGCCACTTCGGAGAACTTCTGGGGGAACACCAGATCGAAGGGCGATGTTATGGCCTCCACCACGCCCTGCTTGAGCGCCAGGTAGGCCTCTGCAAAGTCTATGGTGTGGATCTCGGCTCCAAGGCCCGCCCATGACTTTTGAATCATCTTGGCCGGCCAGAGGCGGAGCTTCAAGCCCTTCACGTCCTCAGGCGTGTATACGGGCTTCTTGGAGCAGATCACCCGGAACGGGCCCCTGTGCCACTTGTTCTCCAGATTGATGAACCTCTGGTTGGCGCTTTGTATCAATTGCTCCTGCAGCTCCTTGCCCAGGACCTGGTCCACCCAGCGGTGGAGGTGATCCCTGTCGTCGAAAATGAACGGAATGGTGGCAACACCGATCTCCTCAACATGCGCGGCGAACCATGTCTGGCTGCCCAGGAACATGTCCTGGGTTCCCAGCTTTACGCCCTCCACCTGGTCGGGTGCGTGGCCGAGCTGCTCATTGGGGAAGACCTTGATCTCCAACTCACCGCCCGACTTGTCCTCCACGTAGGGCTTGAAGACCTTTTCCAGGGCCTGGTTCTGGTTGGAGCCGGGAGCCAGGATGTGTCCTATCTTGAGGGTCTTGGCTCCCGCCACACCGGGGGCCGCCAAGACCGCAGCCGCCAGCAGTGCGACGATTGCGGTCAAAATATTCCTCTTGTTTACGCCATCCATTTCCTTTCCTCCTTTGCTGATGTTGAAACCGTTGTTCTCCCTATCCAGTCATGGGAACCATCATGCGGCCCCATATTCATGCCCGGGAAACTATCACCCCCCTCCTGGAAATCGCTCTGGGTTCATGCCTTCGCCTCGTCCTTGGAGTAGGCCTGCTCGGGCGAGGGATGCTCCCTCATAAAGGCCCTGAACCCCCTGGTCTCCTCGACAGGCGGCTTCCTCCAAAGTCCCGCGCGGCTGACCGCCGGGTATCCCGCCTTCTGGCACAGGTCCACCATCATCTCGGCCTGCTTGAATGCGGCCACCATGGGGTCGATCACCGGGACTCCGATGACATCCACCGGGTCCTGGTTGAAGACCTTGGTGAAGATGGAGCCTATGATGGTACAACCCGGGATTATGACTTCGGCCTGGTCCTCCTCCACGCACTTCCGGCCAACCTCGACCACCCGGCGGGCGATCTCCTCCGAGGGTGTGATCTCAGGGTAGAGATCGCATGCCGTGATACCGATCCACCTGAGGGACGCGACCTTCTGCCTGACCCCGTAGAGATCCACCAAGCGCATGTCGATCCCGCCCACCGTCATGGGGTCGGTGGAGACCACGCTGAAGCGCTTCCCCATCATCGAGGCCAGGTGGGCGGAGGCCTCGAATGTGGCCGTGACAGGGATGTCCACGATGGACCTGGCCTCCAGCAGGCCGGGGTCCAGCATGCAGGAGAGGACCGCCGCGTCATAGCCCTGCCTCTCCGCCTGAATGATCCTCTCAACCGCTGCGTTTACACACTTCAGCGTGTTGTAGATATAGGTGTTGTAGTTCAGGGGATAGACCTCATCCAGGCACTGGAAGTCGAACGTGGTGTCGGCTCGTGCCACCCGCTTGAGATTCTCCTCGCCGTAGGGCTCGGTCTTACCGAAGGGTGAAAGCACCAAGATCTTCATCTTCCTCGTCCTCCTTCCTCAGCTCTCGACTCGGCCCGAGCCGGAGCGGCGCAGGTTCCTCGTCTCTTCCCCATCAATGACTCCTCCGGCATCGACCGCCACCCCGTACTCCCGGGCGGCCCTTTCCGGGTTCACAAACCCCTCGGCCACGTCCCGGGACACCAGCTCGGGGTCCCGCGCCATGGGGTCGCCAAACCCCCCGCCTCCCGCTGTCTGAAGGACTATGCGGGTGCCTGATTCCACCTGGGTGGTTGTCTTGGTGGGGAGCTCCCTCCTGTCCCCTTCCGGCTCGATTATCCAGGTGGCGGAAGCCCCTCCGGGCTTCCCTCCCTCAAGGCCCCAGGGGCGGATGGCCCGCCTCTCGGTCCCGATGGAGATGGTGGTCCGGTGGTCCACCGTGGTGATCTCCCGGGTTAGACCCAAGCCGCCCCTGAAGCGCCCGGGGCCTTCGGAGTCCGGAACCAGGCCGTAGCGCTCCACCCGCAGGGGATAGGCGATCTCGATAACCTCGGTCGGAGTGTTCATGGTGTTGGTCATGTGTACGTGAACGCCGTCCATGCCGTCCGCGTTGAAAAGAGCGCCCTGCCCTCCGCCGTAGGTCTCCACGTAGGAGTAATACTCGTCGGTTCTCGGGTCCAGGCCGCCCACGGTGAATATGCTCATGCTGCCGGTGGATGCGGCCGGCACCCGCTCGGGAATGACCTTGGAAAGCGCCCCCAGGATCACTTCGGTGATCCTCTGCGAAGTGTTGATGTTGGCATTGGAAACAGGCGCAGGAAATCTGGGATTAACCAGTGTACCCTCGGGGGTTATCACTTCCACCGGCCGGAAGGTCCCCCCGCTCGAGGGGAGCTCCGGGCCGATGGCCGACTTCAGGCCGTAGTACACGCAGGCCAGGGTGACGGCCCTGGTGGAGTTGACCGAGCCCCTGGCCTGGGGGTCGGTACCGGTGAAATCGACCAGGATCCCGCCCTCCTTGATGGCCAATGAGACTTGAATCTTGAGGAAATCATCGGTCAGGCCGTCTCCTTCCAGGTAATCCTCAAAGGTGAAGGTCCCCTCGGGGAGATCCTTTATGGCGCTGGTCATACGGCGCTCTGCATAGTTCATGATCTCGTCCATGTAGAAGCGCGTGCTCTCGACCCCGTATCTGGCTATGACCTCCTTTATCCGGCGCTCACCCACATTGTTGGCAGCCATCTGGGCCTGGAAGTCTCCGCGCATCTCATAGCTGGTGCGCACGTTGTTTGAGATCAACCCCATGATCTCCCAGTCCAGCTCCCCGCGCTTCCTCAGCTTGACAGGAGGTATGCGGATGCCCTCCTGGAAGATCTCGGTGGATATGGTAGGCATCCCGCCTGGGACCATTCCGCCCATATCCACGTGATGGGCCAGGTTGGCCAAAAGGGCTACGCATGCTCCATCCAGGAAGACCGGTGTGATCATGACCACGTCCGGGAGGTGCGAGCCGCTGATATAGGGGTCGTTGGTGATAATCGCATCCCCCGGTTCCAGCCTGTCGATGGGATAGCGCTCCAGGGTCTTGCGCACCACCGAGACCATCAGGCCCAGGTGCAAAGGGATGTGCTCGGCCTGTGCAACCAAGTCCCCCTCGGCCGTGTAGATGGCGGTGGAGCAGTCCCTGCGGTCCTTGATGTTGGGTGAGAGCGCGGTCCTTATAAGAGCCGCCCCCATCTCCTCGGCAACCGACTGGCAAGCGTTTCGCATCACCTCCAGGGTGATGGGATCAACCTTTCTCATTGGACCCTCCTTCGGCGGTTATCAATAGATTGCCGTACGGGTCGGCTACCGCTTCGTAGTCCGGAAAGACCAGGATGGTGGAGTCCAACTGCTCCAGCACGGCCGGCCCCCGAATCCGCTGGCCCTGCAATAGCTTTTCTCTCAGGTATATGGGTGTCTCCACCGGGCTTGCGTGCTTGAAGACCACCTTCCTGTGGGCCGACGGCTCGGGCGTAGCGGCCGAACTCTCCTCGCTCCTCTCCAGGGATGCATCCGGAAGCTTCCCCCAGGCAACCACACGGAGGTTCACCAGCTCCACGGGCTCCTCCCTCCTGGCGTGGCCGTAAGTCTTCTCGTGCTCCAGGTGAAAGGCCTCGACTGCGTGGCGTATTGCTTCCGGAGTGAGCTCTCCGCTCCTCACGGGAACCTGGAGCTCATAGGCCTGGCGGGAGTAGCGCATGTCCGCGTGTCTCTCCAGCAGGATGCTCGAGGCATCGAACCCCTCCTTTCGGAGCTGCTCCTCCCCTTCCTTTTCCAGGGCTTGGTAAATCTCCTGCAGGGTCTCCACATCGGCCTTCTCGGAGGTGGTTATGTGGGTCTGGACATAGTCGTGCCGCACATCGGCCGAGAGCATGCCGAAGGCCGAGGCTATCCCGGGATGGGGCGGGATCACTATGCGAAGCATGTTCAGGGCCTGCGCCAGCTCCACGGCGTGGAGCGGGCCCGCCCCGCCGAAGACCACCAAGGCGAACTCCCTGGGATCATAGCCCTGCTCCACCGAGACCCGCCGGATCCCGCGGATCATGTTGGCGTTCATCACCGCGATTATCCCTTCGGCCGCCCGCTGCGTGTCCATGCCCAGGGGCCTTGCTATCTTTTCCTCCACGGCCCGGTAGGCCTTGTCCAGGTGCATGTCCATCTCCCCGCCGAGGAGGTGTGTGGGGTTGATGCGGCCCAGGACCGCGTTTGCATCGGTGGCCGTGGGCTCGGTGCCTCCCCGGCCGTAGCAGACCGGTCCGGGGTCGGCGCCTGCGCTGTGCGGCCCCACCCGCAAGGCCCCTCCGCTGTCGATCCACGCAATGCTGCCCCCGCCTGCTCCAATGGTGTTTATGTCGATCATGGGAAGCTTTATGGGGTAGCCGCCGATCTGGCTCTCCGTAGTGAGCCTGGGCGTGCCGTTTTCGATTAGGGAGATATCCGAGCTGGTCCCCCCTATATCAATGGTGATCACGTCACTGTACTCGGTGGACCCGGAGAGGAGCACCCCGGTCAGGACTCCTCCAGCAGGGCCCGAGAGCACGGTCCTCGCGCTCATCTCCCTTGCCATCTCCGCGGTGATCACCCCGCCGTTCGACTGCATGATGTAGAGCTCCGAGGCCACGCCCAACTCCTCGAGGCGCTGGTCCAGGAACTCCACGTAGTTGTTGACCTTGGGCATCACAAAGGAGTTGATGCAGATGGTGCTAGTCCTTTCATACTCCCTGAACTCGGGGAGCACCTCTGAGGAGAGGGTCACGTAGGCATCGGGGTGAATCCCCTCTATGATCCGAAGCAAACGCTTTTCATGGACGGGATTGGCATAGGAGTGGAGAAGCGACACCGCTATGGAGCTTATCCCCCTCTCCCTTATCTCTCTTATCACTGCTTCGGCCGCCGGCTCGTCCAGGGACCGGAGCACTCGTCCGGTGTAGAGGACCCGCTCGGGGACGCCGTAAGCCAGGCGCCTGGGTACGATGGGCGGCGGCCTCCGGGCCCAGAAATCATAGAGCTCGGGTCGGTTCTGCCTCCCTATCTGGAGTATGTCCTCGAAGCCCCGGGTGGTTATAAGCGCGGTCTCAGCCCCCTTGTGCTCCAGGAGGGCGTTGGTCGCCACAGTGGTGCCGTGGAGCAGGAACTGGATGCCCTCGGCGGTGATCTTCCCTTCCCTGACCAGCTTCTCTATGCCTTCGATCACGGCGAGGGCCGGGTTCGCGGGTGTGGACGGCACCTTGGTTACCGCTAATGACCCTCTTTCCTGGTCAACCACACAGAGGTCGGTAAAGGTCCCGCCCGTGTCCACAGCCAACCGAAATCGTTTGTCCATTTATCAGCCTCTCCGCTCTTATCGAGCATTCTCGTTCAGACCGTCTCCCATGACGCAGCCGAGGAGAGCTCGCCAAGGGCCGCCCCCTCCAGGAGGATGTCCAGCTCCTCGGCGGGAGGGCTCAGGTACCTGATCACCCTGGAGTGGAAAAGCCTTACGTGATCGGTGATCGTGGCCACCAGCTCCCGCTGCCCTCTTTCTACTATCTGCCTTATCAATGCCTGATGGTCCTGGGTGACCCTCCGGAAGTGCGCCTGCAGATCATCCGGTGCCATGCGGCGGCTGTAGGAGAGGTAGGCCAGCCTCTGGGCCTGGTTCTGCAGGTGATGGAGGCCCGAAGCCAGGAACTGATTCCCCATTGAGTCGTAGAGCACGCGGTGGAAGCGGCTGTTCAACAAGGTCACCTGCAGGTAGTCCTCCCTGTCCATGACCTCCTGGAGCGAGGCATGGAGCTCTTCGAGCTCCTTGATATGGGCCTTGCCCGCCCTCCTGGCGGCCAGGAAGGCGCAGTTTCGCTCGAGCAGGGTCATGGCCTCGAAAAGCGCGCGGACGTCCTCCAGGGTCACAGGCTTTACAAAGAAGCCCCTCTTGGGAACCGCCTCCACCAAGCCTTCGGCCGCGAGCCTGAAAAGGGCTTCCCTGATCGGGGTGCGGCCGATTTCAAGCTTTGCCTCCAAGCTGCGCTCGTCCACCTGCGCCCCCGGACGGAGTTCAAGGGAGACTATAAGCTCGTTGATTTTTCGATAGGCCAGCTCGCTCAGCGAAAGCCCCTGATGCTTGGGCATCGTATCCTCCATATTTCAGTTATATTTGTATTATATTTTTGATACACTGTCAAGCGCCGATCCTGAGCGGTCCGCGGACCGCTCTCTTAGGGCTTATCCGGCCGGGATCTACAGGCTTCTCAGCGGCGGGAAAACGGGCGGGTGTTATATTCTGGTCTCGCCCGTGAAGAGCTTCTCCAGCCGTTCGTAGCTCTCCACGAGTCGAACACCTAAGAGCTCCGCCAGGCGTTTGTAATAGATCATGGCGTTCTTGGGATCTTCTGCGGCCAGTCGCTCGAAGTCATCCCGGTCCAACTTCAGCACGGACACCGATCCCACGCAGGCCGCAGTAGCAGAGTACGTCTCGCGCCCCGCCAGGCTGTCCCATCCGAATGTCGTCCCGGGTCTGCTCACTTCGTGAACGACGTGCCCCCCTTCACCCAGCGTAAGGCGGACCCTTCCGGTCAAGAGGAGGTAGGCGTATTTGGCGGGCTCTCTCCGGCGGAAGAGGATCGCTCCCGCCGGGTGAGTGTCTTTGGAACACAAAGCCCTCAATGACCTGGCAAAAACCTGGTCCACGCCTCGGGTAAGGTCTGCTTGACGAACATCCATGGTCTTTTCCTCGCCTCTCTCAGGGGATCTCACTCATCCCGGTTTACGGCGTCTATGAGCTCCCTCAGCCGGCCGTTCTCCTTACGGTTGAAGGGAATCAGCAGCCGGGGGAGAGACAGGAGCCCGGGCTCGTCCCCCTCTTGGGGAAGGGCGTCTGAGAGGGTCATCTCTCCCCCCGAGGTCAGGATATCCGCGAACTCCCTGTTGAGCCTCTCCAGGGTCCCGGCCTTCAGGGGTTCCATCAGGCGGACCGCCAAGACGCCACCCACGAAGCGCATACTGTGGTAACGGCGATAGAAGCCGTTTATGTGGGAGACCGCTTCCTCACTGGATATTACCCGGGTGAACAGGCTGAAATCAGAGGGGCTCACCGCACCCCTCGCCAGGAGCTCCTCCTCCAGGAATTCGCGCCAGCGCTCCCAGTACCTCCCCCCCGGGACATCCAGGAGCACTATTGGTAAGGGCTCGCGCTTGCCGGTCTGGACAAGGGTGAGGACCTCCATGGCCTCGTCCAATGTGCCGAACCCCCCGGGGAAAAGCGCCACGGCCTCCGCCTCCTTTACAAAGGCCACTTTTCGGTTGAAGAAATACTTGTAGTTTATGTTGGTAGGCAGGCCCTCCAGGACCGGATTGGGCTTCTGCTCAAACGGGAGCCGGATGTTCACCCCAAAGGAGCGGTCCGGGCCGGCACCCTCGTTCGCCGCCTGCATGATCCCGGGGCCGCCTCCTGTAATCACCATGTATCCGGCCTCTGCCAGGTCCCGGCCCAGATCCTTGGCCAGTGCATATATGGGCTCGTCCGGCCCGGTCCTAGCCGAGCCGAATACCGTGACCTTACGCACGTCCCGGTACGGCGCGAAGACCTTGGCCGTGTAGCGCATTTCCTTCAACGTGGCGTTCATCAGCTTGAGATCCGCCCGGCTTACGCCTTCCCTGCCCGCCTTTAGAGCGGCGATGATTATCTCCCTTATTATCTCCACGTTGTCCATGACGCCGGCCAGGGAGATCAGGGAGTCGATGCCTGCGTCGATCGGCCCGTTGCTGCGAGCGAAGCTCAAGGGAGCCTCCCCTTTTCTTGCCTCCAAATCAGCAGTAGTCATTCGGTCCTTTCTCTTCTCCTAAGATGTCCAATCCCGGTTTTCAGTCTCGCCGCCCCAAAGCGTGCGGCGGTTGTTTCTCTCCCTCCACCAAACACCGCTTCCTGCCGGCGATCAAATGAATATTTTGTTAGGCCGGCCCCGGCCTATTTAGGAGCTCTGTCACCTTCGCGGAGAGTTCTTTCATGTCAAAAGGCTTTTGAATAAAGTCGTCACAGCCCCTATCCAGTATCTCGGCTGCCTTCCCGTCTATGTTGTAGCCGCTGGCAAGGAGGACCTTGACCCGCGGGTCGATTACCTTAATGCGGTCATAGACCTCTCCCCCTCCCATATCAGGCATGATCATGTCCAGGATGACGAGATCCAGCTTCTCATGATTCTCCTCGAACAGCCTGACAGCTTCCGTGCCCCCTTCTGCTTTCCACACGGTATAGTTCAACTTGGAGAGCATTTCCGCGCCCACGTCCAGAACGATTTTCTCGTCATCGACCAGAAGGATGCTCCCTGTACCGGCCTCCACCTCGCTTGCTTGATCAGGGGTTTTTACAGCCGCGGCCTCGGTGGCCGGGAAATACATCTCGAATGTGGTCCCGCTACCCGGCTCGGAGTTCACTCTGATATGTCCGCCGTGGGCCTTGACTATGCCGTATACGGACGCCAATCCCAGACCCGTTCCCTTGCTGAGCCCCTTGGTCGTAAAGAACGGCTCAAAGATCTTGGCCCTGGTCTGATCATCCATCCCCACGCCGGTGTCACGGACGCTTAAGAGCACATGATCGCCCTGCCCTGAATCAGGGTGCCCGGTCTTCAGCTCCGGGCGGGGCACATTCCTGGTGGTCAAATAGAGGTCCCCGCCCTTGGGCATGGCGTCCACCGCATTTACCATGATGTTCATCAGTGCCTGTCCGATCTGTCCCCGGTCGGCCAGGATCGGGCTCAACGGCTCCCACAGGTCGGTATGAATCCGAATCTCCTTCCGAGCGGCCCCGAAGGTCTCGGCCAGCTCCCGAACCAAACTATTGAGATCGATCGGGCTCGCCTCGTACTTTCCCTCCCGGGCGTAGCCCAGCAACTGGCGCGTCAGGTCCGACCCGTTCTTTACCAGCCTTTCAATCGCCTTCACCCTGGCGTAATGCGGATGTCCGGGCTCCAGATCGATTCCTATGAGGGAGGCGTTCCCCTGAACACCCATCAACAGATTGTTGAAATTATGAGCAATCCCTCCTGCCAGGGTCCCGATGGCCTCCATTCGTTGAGCATGTTGTAGTTGCGCCCTCAATTCCTCCCGCTCCTCGCGCGCGCGCTTCCTTTCGGTGACATCCCTGATCAGCCCTCTGAAACCGATCGGTTTGCCTGCCTCATCGCGAATTCGGGAAACCGAGGTATCCACGACGATCCTGGAGCCGTCCTTCCGAATGGTCTCCCACTCGAAGCCCTTGTCGGGCAGGCCTGCACGGTAAACCCGGTTAAACGCCCCATATACCTCTTCCACGTTTTCTTCCGGGGTGAATCTGCGGTAATTCATCCCCATGAGCTCTTCCTTTGAATACCCCAAGAGATCGCTCATGGCCCGGTTGACGAATGTCAAATTCCCTTCGAGATCGGCTTCATAGTAGCCTTCGTTCATGTTCTCTAGGATGCTCCGATGCCTCTCCTCACTCTCACGAAGCTCTCTCTCCGCGCGGACCCTCTCCCGTATATCCAGGTACATGGAATATGCGCCCACCGGGCGGCCGTCTATGAGGATGGGAAACGCCAATGCCTCAACCGGAATCAACGTTCCGTCTTTGTGGCGGCGCACGGTCTCCATGGATACCTTACTGCCCTGTTCCACCTTTCGCGTGAAGAGCTCGGCCTCCTCCTCCCTCCCCTCGGGCACTATGAGCTCATCCACGCTTCGCCCTACCACCTCTCCGACGGTATAACCAAACATCCGGGTGAACTGTCGATTTACCCTTTGGATCACCCCTCCGCTGGAGCCCCTCGCCATGGCCAACTGTGAATTGTCGAAAAGCTGACTCAAGTACGCCCGTTCTATCTCCAGGGCCCTGACCGCCTCCTCCTTTTCTCTGAGGAGTCGGTCCAAGTCGTTCTTTATCAAACATACCGACTCGAAGAGAGGGTTCAACGGGTGGGACGGGTCCTTGACTTCCTGGGAGACCACGTCCAGGTCCTCGCTTTCCCAATCTATGCTCCCCAGGAATCTAAGGACCTCCTCGACGGAAACTTGCGAATACTCGGGCCCCAAAACCTCGGCCCCGCCCGAATCGAGATCCCCGTCTCTTGCCCGGGCCTCGGAGACCAGGTCCAAAGCCCCCTGGAAATCGTCAGCCAGCGCTACCCGAAACGGTACAAACGGTCTTGCCAGGCGTATGGCCGCACGCAGGGCAAGGCCGCCGCCGTAATAGACATCCAAGCGGAAGGGGTAGGTCGATTGGACTTCGACGCTCTTTTCCATGAAAAGCCTGCGGGTCCTCAGATTGGCGACCCTCACACCGCTAACCTGATTGATGGAGAAAAAGGGTTTGGATTCGAGATCCATGGAGGCCAAGACCGACTCCATATGAGCGAAAAGAGGGGCGATATGTTCCTCCGTCAAAAGCCCCTCCGAAACCGTGTAAATCAAATCGCGCTCGATACGCTCATATCGAACCCAAAACCCCTCGAGCTCCAGCGTCCACTCCGGGCGTGTCTCCCTGCCGCCCTGAGGAGTGCTCCGCAACCGGGTCTCCCTCATGGCTTGAGGCCCGCCGGCCGGGAGATCCTCCGCCGGGACCTCGGCCACCTCTTCGCCCGAATCCAATGTATGACTTGAATAAAAAGATGGAACAATTTGGTATGTCGAAAGAATTTGCCTGGCCCACCACACCGCGCCGGAAAGATCCTCCTCAAGATGAACCTCCGGGTCCATCGGCGTGAGCAGCCTGGCCAGCTTTACGCTCATCTTGAAGAGCGGGGAGGCATGGCAGAATATCACCCCCGCCAGCCCCGGCCTGTCCTTCATACCCCTTATGAAGGCCCTTCGCGCCTCCAAAGAGGCCCACCTCAGCTCTGCATAGTCCTCGATCTGGACATATGTCCCGCCCTCGCCGAAGACCTCCTCCGAGACCGCCCGGGTGAAGGCAAGGACCTGCTCCACATCCTTGAGACCGGCATGGCCTCTCGGGCGGCTGTGGAGTATGCACCCACCCAGCACACACAGGGTAACCCTGTAGTCCTCTCCGAACTCAACGTCCACCCAATCCGTCTTCTGGGTGACCCGCAGACCGGTAACAGGGCAAACGCCCGACCCCCTTACGAGCTCCTCCGAGTGTTCTTCAGGATTCATGCCCGATTCCTCACACATACCCCTGCACTCTCTTGCAGCTTATTATCATCTAAGTGGCACGTTAGATACCTTATCCCCGGGAGATCAAGTAGGCAAGATAAATCACATACACTGCAACCAGGAGGGCCCCTTCCCAGCGATCCAGGGTGCGTTTCCGCCCGGTGAACATGGCCGTGAAAAGGAGTAGACTACCCATAACCACCATACCCACGTCCAGGTTGTTTCCCGGTTGAAAGGGGAGCGGCCTGACCGAGGCGCTGATGGCCAGGACGAAAAAGATGTTGAAGATATT